>NZ_LJYH01000031.1:0-24508 GCF_001440005.1 Mycobacteroides sp. H001 | reverse complement strand
AGCACGTCAGGGCTCTGGCCATTGGCCAGTTCAGTACGACGCGCGATGCTCTGACTCGGATGCTGCGGAAAGCCACCCACAAAACGCTCATTGCCCTCTCTGAGCGCCGTCCACGCGGACTTCGGATCAGATCTCATATTTCCTTCATACCCTACCGGGGTATCGCATGTCTGTGATCTTCAACACATAGTTGACTTCTATCAACCAACCGTTGATCATCGAGACATCAAGAGATACCCCGTGGATCATCGAAATATGGACTGCTGAAAGCGAATTCGTCGGATCGCAGATTCGATAACCGACAGTGACAGCCCTGGCAGACCTCTCCGGTGGGCGTCGCAGTCATTGAAAGCACCCAAATCCAATATGCCTGGATTCGGCGGGGGCCGCAACGCCGATCCTCAATCAGTTGGCAATCATCCACTGCCACAACACACTCGGACGCCTTGTATTTCCTTGCACTCTGGGTACCCCCCTCAATCGAAAGCCGCAGCTGCGCAGACTATTTCAGTAACTGGGCAATACGACGCCACGCCCGGATAAGCAGTCCCAAATATTCACAGGAAAAACTCAGACTGCGGCACTTCATAAGAAATCGTTCTAGCTGTCAGACAAAGCCGATGATGGCATTGGCGAACTACTTCGCTGCACCATGGAAAGGGGCCACCGGACATCCCGCTCGACGAAGACGAGAGATGAGTGAAAATGTCACGCACACAGGACGACACATGGGATGTATCCGCGGGTGTCGGGGAAACAGCTCTGGGTATTGCTCACATCAGGGCGATTGAAAGCACGCGGCAAGACGCGGCGTTCATAGACCCGTACGCCAGAGTGCTCTTCGACGCCGTCAATTCGCCATCGTGGAGCACAATGGCGAACGCCGGTGTCTCTGCCGGCGGGGCCGGACTTGCCGCCTATGTCGTGGCGAGAACCAAATACTTCGATGACTACCTCATGGACAGTGTCGACTCGCTCGGCATCCGCCAGGTAGTCACTCTCGCCGCGGGACTCGACAGCCGGCCATACCGGCTCGCCTGGCCCACAGACACGATGCTCTTTGAGATCGATCAACCCACGATTCTGGATTTCAAAGAGACAACCCTGCGGCACGCGGGTATTCAGTCGATGGCGGACTATCGCCAGGTCGGGCAGGATCTTCGATCGGACTGGGCGGGCGCACTGCTGGCCAACGGATTTGATACCCAGCGCCCCACAGCGTGGCTGGTCGAAGGACTTCTGCCCTACCTCAAGCCGCGCGACCAAGACGCACTCTTCGCAACCATCGTTGGGCTCTCGGCTCCGGGCAGCCGCGTCGCCGTGGACGATTTCGGCCATACCGACATCCCATGGTTTCGGAGCGCGACCACATCGACCGGAAACCTCGAGCGATCAAGCTACGGCGTAGACCTGGGCGAATCATCCTCGGGTGTAGCGGGATTGATGTACCTGGACGAGTCCCGCCGCCCAGCCTCCGAATGGTTCGCCGCGCACGACTGGCAGGTTTCGGGCGTTCGAGTCCGCGAGGCTGTTTCCACAGTGAACCGCTCGGTGCCGCGAGAGGACGAGCTTGGGTTGTTCGACAATCTGCTGTTCACCGCCCACGGCGCATAGGCCGTGACACCCATCGACGACACGGAGGATCAGATGGTCAACATTCACCATGGGCCGCTCTGGAAATACGAAGGACGAACGGGGTATGCCGAGTACGTGGAGACAAGCGCTGTAGACGCAACTCTCTATGTGTCAGGCCAGGCGGGGTACTCGTCCTCGGGGGAACTCCCCAAGGGTGACATGCGTGCGCAACTCCGTAACACCTTCGCAAATATCACCGGATTGCTGGACGCCGCCGACTACCCCGCGAGCCAGGTGATCAAGATTCACATCTACGTCACCGATATGGACCGTGCACTGGAGGCTTATGACGAAGTCACCGGCTCCCTTCAACAGTGGGGTGCGGCACCGGCATCGGTCATGACAGAAGTCGGAAGGTTGGCGTCGGTCGACATGCTCTGCGAAATCGAGGCGGTAGCCGTCCGATGAGTAATCCCGCGCTGATCGATGTCCACCATCACGCCCTGCCGACGGTGTACACCGCTGCGCTTGCGCAGCAGGGTGTCACCGAGGCAATTCCCGGGCAGGACTTCCCGGCCTGGTCCCCCGAACTGAGCCTGCAGTTCATGGATGCCCACAATATTCAGAAGGCGTATTTATCGGTCACCGCTCCGGGATTCAGCGGCCTGACCGGTCAGGAGGCGATCAGGCTGGCCTATGACGTCAACTCGTGGCTGGCGACCCTGACCGCCGAATCGATCGGCAAGTTCGGGGCGTTCGCGATGGTTCCCCTCGACTCCGCCGATACCGCCCGCGTGACAGCCGAGGCTGCGATCGAGGATATGCAGCTCGACGGCGTGGGCCTATACACCAGCACCGCCGGACGATACCTTGGTTCATCGGATCTTGACCCGCTCTGGGAGTACCTTGAGGCACAACAGGTTCCAGTTTTCATACACCCGGTGGTGGGGTCTGTGCAGGTACCCAGTTTCGGTCTTCCGGCTTCGATCCTCGAGTTCCCCATCGAAACCGCAAGAGCCATCGCGAGCTTTCTGTTCAGTGGAACGCTCGACCGGTTTAGTGGTCTCAAACTGATCTTCACGCATTCAGGGGGCGCGCTCCCGGCACTCCTGCATCGGTTGAGCCTGAGATCCAGTGTGGATCCACTGCTGGCCGCCAAACCGCCGGTTGACCTGCCGGCCAGCTTTGGCCGCCTGTACTTCGACGTGGCGATGTCGGCAACGCCAGGAAACCTGGAAGCCGTGCGCGCGCTGATATCCACCGACCGCCTGTTGTTCGGCAGCGATTTTCCTCTCCAGTCCGAGTTCTACGCCGGCGCGAACGCCGATGTCGTCTCCTCCATGGACATCGCAGGCAACACCACCGCCAATGCGCGCGACCTCTTCGCCCGCCATCCGGTCAGCCCCGCATGAACGTCGACGGCCACGTAGGCGGACCAACCGTCGTGCTGGGTAGCTCGGGGCAGACAGGGCGAGGAGTCGCCGACGCACTGGAGGCGCACGGCCACAACGTGCGGAGGGCCTCGCGACGATCTGAGTGGGTATTCGATTGGGAGGACGACAGGACGTGGGCACCCGTCCTCACCGGTGCCCATCGCATCTATGTCGTGCTACCCGAACGGCGATTCGACTGGGCAGGATTCCTTGGAGCGGTGTCGTCTTCGGGGATCGAACGTGCAGTGGTGCTCACCGCCCGCAACCCGGGCGCCAGCGGCGATGGCGTGGCTGACGGGGCGGAGCGCGCCTTCTCCGAGTCATCCGTCGATTCGACGTTTATCCGGCCGTCCTGGTTCAGTCAGAACTTCATAGCCGGTTTGTTCTCGCGGCAGCTCGATACCGGCGGAGAGCTGCGGCTCCCCGTTGGGGACGGCAAGGAACCCTTCATCGACTACCGAGACATCTCTGATGTTGCCGTCCACGCGCTGCTCGCTCAGGACTCAGGGACCCGCAGTATTGAAGTGTCCGGCCCTGAGTTACTCAGTTTTGATGAGGCGGTCTCAATCGTCGGCGATGTCACCGGACGCGAATTATCCTATGTACCAATAGGCCTCGATGAATGGCGTGATGAGGCGCAGCACATGGGAATTCCCGGCCCGTTTGTCGATGCTCTCGCCAATCTCTTTCAAGCGATCGCCGAGCATCGTGATGAGTACTTGTCCCCCGGCGTCGTCGAACACACCGGACGTGCGCCGCGTTCCTTCCGCCAGACCATCGCCGATATGTCCGCTTAGTGTCAGGGTCATCGGGCTCGGCCGCGGCGTCTAATCTTCCAGCCACCGTCAGCGTCCACCACCAATTCCTCAAGTTCGAGGATCGCCAGTGCGCCCTGCACCTGGCCGCTGGTCAGTCCCGACTCGGCAATCAGCTGTTGAATCGAGGCGCTGCCCCGTCCGGGCAATGCGTCGTAGACCCGCTTCTCGTCCTCGCCGAGCCCGTCGAAAATGCTGACGGGGCGTTCTGGATCGGCCGCGAATTCGCCCAATCTGCCGGCCAACTCGATCACATCTTGTGCGCAGACAACGAGCCGCGCACCGCGCTCGGCAATCTCGATATGGGTACCCGCCGACGCCACCGATGTGATCGGCCCGGGCACCGCGCCGACAGGCTTTCCAAGCCCGCGCGCCCATGCCGCGGTATTGGCGGCACCGCTGCGCACCCCCGCCTCGACCACCACGGTGGCGCCGGAAAGTGCTGCCACCAATCGATTTCGGGTGAGAAGTCGATATCGCGCAGGCCGCACTCCCGGCGGGTACTCGCTGACCACCAATCCATGTCGAGCGATTCGGTAGAGCAGCCCGGAGTGAGCGGACGGATACGGCACGTCTACACCGCCTGCCAGCACCGCGACTGTGATGCCCTCGCAGGTCAGTGCCGCCCGATGCGCAGCACCATCAATGCCGAACGCACCGCCCGATACCACCGCCATCTCATGGGCCGCCAAACCCGATGCGAGTTCAGCCGCTACATGCTCGCCATATCCGGTGCAGGCGCGCGTACCGACGAGTGCTGCAGCCCGTGACGTGACCTCTGATAGGGAGTGCTCACCAAGTACCCAGAGTGCCAGCGGCGCTAGTCCATTGGGCATGCGTTTCGTATCGAGCGTTGCGAAATCCTGGAACTGCCACCCTGGCCATTCCGGATCATCGGGTGTCACCAAGCGTCCACCAAGGCGGGCCAGGGTCTCCAGATCCTGGCGACTGCTGTCGATGTCGTGGCGGGACTGCACGATGGTGCGCACCCTGTCCGGTACCGCCAAGCGCCGGACGCGCTCTGCCGTCTCCTGCACGCCGAACACCGACACCATGGCCGCGAGTTCCGCGCAGGGCGCCTCAGCCACCCGGGATAGGTAGGCCCAATCGGGCGACACATCGCTCATCGTTTATCGCGAAACGTCAATGCGAGCTTGACATCCTCGGTGCCCGGGAAGTCACGCCCGCCGAGGTCGGCGAGAGTCCACGCGACACGTAGGCATCGGTCCAAAGCACGGACACTGATGAGCCCGCGTTCCATGGCGTTACGCAGCGGCTCCATAACCGTCCTCGACGGTCGAAACTCCTTACGCAACAGCGGACCGGGGGCATCAGCATTGACACGGAATCCATAGGTCGACCATCGCTGCGCGGCCCGCTCACGCGCCAAGACGACACGCTCGCGCACAAGCACCGTGCCCTCCGCAGCCTCGCTGAGCGCGCTTTGGCTGACCGGGTGCATCTTTACCCGAAGGTCCACCCGATCGAGAAGCGGACCGGACAACTTGCCCAGGTAGCGACGACGTACCGGAGCCGGACACGTGCAGTCCCGCGGGTTCGCCGGCGCGCACGGGCACGGATTGGCCGCCAGTACCAACTGGAATCTGGCCGGGTACACGACGACGCCGTCGCGGCGTGCCAACCGAATCTCCCCATCCTCCAACGGCGTACGCAGTGCCTCCAGTGCGGGCGTCGAGAGTTCGGCGCATTCATCGAGAAACAACACGCCACGGTGAGCTCGACTTACCGCGCCGGGCTTGGCGATACCGGAACCGCCACCGACGAGAGCCGCGACGCTCGACGTGTGGTGTGGCGCCACAAACGGTGGCTGGGTGATCAACGGCTGCTGCGTCGTCAACAGACCCGCCACCGAATGGATAGCCGTGACCTCAAGTGCCTCGCTATCGGTCAGCGGTGGCAGCAGCCCCGGTAATCGTTGCGCCAGCATTGTTTTGCCGATGCCCGGCGGACCGGTCAGCATGAGGTGGTGAGCGCCCGCCGCCGCCACCTCGACCGCGAATCGCGCGTCGGCATGTCCAACAACGTCCGCCATGTCCGGCATATCGCTCTCGCATGGCACGTCCACCGGCCGCACCGGCTCCAGTTCGCCATCAGCACACAGCCAGTTCGTCAATTGCCGCAAGGTCTGGACACCCAGCACCTCGATACCGTCGACCAAACCCGCCTCCCCTAGATTCGCCTCGGGTACCACCACGGTTGGCCACCCGTCGCGTTTGGCCGCCAGCACTGCGGGGAGCACTCCGCGGATCGGGCGCACCCGCCCGTCGAGCGCCAACTCCCCTAGTAACAGGCTCTTTTCCAGCCTCGTCGGCGGGATCGCGTTACCGGCCGACAGCACGGCGGTTGCCAGCGCCAGGTCATACACCGATCCCATCTTCGGCAATGTCGCAGGTGACAGCGCCAAGGTCAGACGCGACGACGGCCAGGTGAACCCGCAGTTAGTGATCGCCGCGCGCACACGGTCACGAGACTCCTGCAGTGCGGCATCGGGCAGCCCGACCAGGTGCACACCGGGGAGCCCAGCACTGATATCGGCCTCGATTTCGACCGTTTGACCGGTTACCGCCTTGACCGCAACGGAATACGCTCTCCCTAAGGCCATCTAGCTCACCCCGCGGATGTGGGTGATCGCCGGTCCCGAGCCGCTCAACCACACTTCGATGACATCGATACGCACGGCCACCCACGAACCGTCCTGCGCCGCCAGCCAGATGCCCGCAAGCCGCCGCAGCCTACGTAACTTAGTGTGCGTCACCGCCTCCGCAGGTGTTCCGAACGCGCGGCCGGTACGTGTCTTCACCTCAACAAAAACCAACGCTTCGCCGTCGGCCGCGATGATGTCCAGCTCTCCGTACCGGCACCGCCAATTGCGATCGAGGACCGTGAAACCGTCCTTGCTCAGGTAGTCAGCGGCGAGATCCTCGCCACGGCTGCCGATCTGTGCACGTGTGCTGGTTGTCATGGCCACACCATCTGCGCCGGTACCGACACAGGCTCAGCTGAGATGCCTCACGGTGGAGGAATTATCCACATTCCGGCATTCCTCCACAGGACCGCGGCCGCAGGCGGCTCCTACCGCGATCGGGACGGTGCTCACGCAGCGAACCAGGACTTACATCCGGCGCGTGGTCGAGCACCTACTGCGTTAGGGCAGTCCGCCCACTAGTTCCACATCTTGACCGGATGAACCACCGGCGCAACCTTGCCGATCGCACCCGTTGCGGGCCCCGGCAGGTCCTTGGAGTTGGGGGCGGACTTGATTTCGACATCGTCCGTCGCGGTGCACACGTCCTTGCTGGCCTTCGATGGCGCACAGTGCACACCAGGCGCAGCCACCGCGACAGCTGGCGAGCCCAACGGCAGGGCGACCGCAATTGCCGGCGCAATCATCGCCATCGCCCTCATCAGCAAAATACCCATCGGCCGAGAATGGGACACGCCCACGAGATCCGCAACTCGAACGATGGCCTGCTGGATAGTAATTCCCATCACAGCCAGCCAGAATCTGTCAGGTCTAGAGGGGCAGCGCCGAGCAAACCATGACCGCGACCTAGCGCGGAGCGTTGCCCTCGAGCCGATCAAGTAGCGATTCGAGCGCCTCTTCGAACTCTGTCGCGCTGTGGTCTTCACTGAGCTGTTGCTGCATCCGCTGCAGGTTCGGATAGTTCGAAAGGCTCCGCAGCGTCTTCTCGGGCAGCTCGTCTTCCACCGGGCTCAGCGAGACGCCGCGTGCGGAAACCTCCAGGAGCAGCTGACCCAGCAGGAAGGTGGTGTACGCGCGATAGGCGGTCACTGCTCCCCGGTCGTCGAAGCCGTAGGAGATCAGTGTGTCCAGGAAAGTCTCCATCCACTTCATGCTCCGCAGCGGCGGCCGAACCCATGGGGCCTCCGGTGGCCGGGTCGCCAACGTCGGAAACAGGTGCGGGTGATCGATGGCAATCGCCCGCACCCCATGCGCGAGCCGAACGAGATAGTCCTGCCAACCGTCTTCCTGCCGTCGGGCAGCGAGTTGATCGTCGTACAGCTTTTCAACCAAATGGTCCACAATGCCGCCGAGTAGGTCCTGGCGGCCATGGACGTGGCGGTAGAGGGCCATCGCTTCGACGCCGCAGGCGGAACCGAGCCGCCGCATCGTCAGCTGATCCAACCCGTCGCGGTCCACCAGCGCGATCGCGGTATCGAGGATTTCCGCACGGGTCAGCGATCGTGGGCGGCGCCCCTCCGGGGTGCCTGCACCTGTTCGGTTGTCCGTCTCGTCCACTGCGTCGGTCACTCCCACCGTGCATTTCGGGGTTCGGGTTATGACGGCGTTCCCGTGGCGGCTTTGCCGTCCTCCACGACGGTACCTCTGCCAGCTAAACAGCTGGCCAGCGGCTATTTGTTTACAAAGTAGTTTACGTGGTACACAACCCTTGCTACGGTGGATTTGGTCGCCTCACGACGAGGCGACATCGAGCGGTTGCACCGCGCACGCACTGAAAAGGAGCGACAGATGAGCGATGACAACAAGGACAGCGGTTTCGAGGCCGGGATCAAGGGCGTCGTCGAAGACGTCAAGGGCAAGGCCAAGGAAGCCTTCGGCAAGCTGACCGATGACGAGTCGCTGGAGCGCGAAGGTCAGGCACAGCAGGACAAGGCCGAAGCCCAGCGTGAGGTAGCCACCAAGGAAGCCGAGGCCGAGAAGGCCCGCGCCGAGGCTGCGGTGCATCAGGCACGCGAAGACGCCGAGAAGTAGCAACACACCGCGCAGCAGCCCGCTCCACTCCCACGAGAACCAGGAAACCACAAATGATTTCACCTCTGGCCGCTGATGTTGCGGCAGCCCACCTCGGCTTTGGCATCGGCTGGATCGCATGGATCGTGATCGGCGGCCTCGCCGGATGGGTGGCCAGCAAGATCATGGGCACCGACGCCGAGCAAGGGCTCCTGCTCAACATCGTGGTGGGGATCGTGGGCGGGCTGCTGGGCGGATTCTTGCTGAGTCTGCTCAACGTCGGCACCTACGGCTTCGGCTGGATTCTGACATTCGTCACTGCACTCGCGGGCGCCTGCATTCTCTTGTTCCTCGTGCGCCTCGTCAGCGGCAGGCGATGAGTAGCAACAGATCCCAGCAGTCCACAACAGAAGGGGCCCTAGTGATTCCGTCCATTTCGAAGAAACTCGCGGTGGCCGCCGGTATGGCCGCGGCCATCTCGCTGGCGGGCTGTTCCAGTGTGATCAATCAAGGTGGTGACACCACCTGCAAGGAATACCTCACCCAGGATGAGGCCACGCAAAATGAGGCCGTCATCAAGATGCTCAAGGACGAGAACCAACAAGACCCCAGTGGTCTGCAGTCGACGGCAGCACGAAATTCCGCGTTGGCCTACTGCAAGACGCTGGGCAACGAGAACAGCAAGATCAAAGAAGCCCCACACCTCTAACCGGGAGCATCACATGAGAATGCCAACAGCCAAGCCCACCAAGGTTTTTGCCGGATTCGCCATCATTATTGGCGCGGCTCTGACCGGGTGTGGCACGAGCACCGACAGTGGCCCGACGAGCACCAGCACGACGACCACAACAACCACAACCACCACGACGACCGTTCCCGCGCCCAGCGGTGCACCGGAAGGCACCCCGGCACCCGGCGGCCCGACCGGTAGCGGTGGTCCCGAGGGCGGATCCGGCGCCATCCCCGGCGGTCCGACCGGAGGCGGCGGACCCGGCGGCGGGAGCGGCAGCATCCCAGGCGGTCCGACCGGAGGCGGCGGACCCGAGGGCGGCGGAGGCCACATCCCCGGCGTCGGCGGCGGCCACGGCGGCCCGGGTGGCGGCGGCGGATGCGTCGACAACGTGGGTTGCGTCAGCATCCCGTAAAGCACGTACGGCCAAACAGAGCTGCGCCTATCGGAGATCTACTCCGGTAGGCGCAGTTCTGGCTTGTCGACCTCTTCGATGTTGACGTCCTTGAAGGTGATCACGCGCACGTGTTTGACGAAGCGCGCCGGCCTGAACAGGTCCCACACCCACGCGTCAGAAAGGCGCAGCTCGAAGTACACCTCGGAATCGGTGTTCCGTGGAATCACCTCGACGCTATTGGCCAGGTAAAACCGACGCTCGGTCTCCACCACGTAGCTGAACTGCCCGACGATGTCCTTGTACTCGCGATACAGCGAGAGTTCCATCTCGGTTTCATACTTTTCGAGGTCTTCAGCGCTCATAGACTTTCCATTATCCCCCCTGTGAACTTCCCTGCGCCGCATTGCGCACGTTCACGAACGACTGTCGATGCTGAACTGACGGTCCCAGACGCTGCAGCGCCTCGGTATGGACGGCCGTGCTGTAGCCCTTGTGCACCGCGAATCCGTACCCCGGGTGATCGGAATCCATGGCCACCATCACTCGATCCCGGCTGACCTTCGCCAGCACACTGGCCGCGGCGATACATGCCGCCGAGGCGTCGCCACCGATGACCGGCAGGGAGGGCACGGGCAGTCCCGGCACCCGGAATCCGTCCGTCAACACATATCCCGGCTTGACACCCAGACCGGCCACCGCGCGCCGCATTCCCTCGATGTTGGCCACGTGCACGCCGATGCGGTCCACTTCTTCGGCTGGCACCGACACCACGTGATACGCCTCGGCGTACCGGCAGATAAGGGGAAACAGCGTCTCGCGCATCTTCTCGCTGAGCTTCTTGGAGTCATTGAGCGCGGCAAGGCTTTTCCGTTGGTTTGGGCCAAGCACACACGCGGCGATCACTAACGGTCCCGCACAGGCTCCACGTCCGGCCTCGTCCACACCGGCGACAGGCCCCAAACCCACTCTGTCCAGGGTCAACTCGAGGGTCCGCAATCCGGATGCTTTGCGAATCACCGTCCGCGGCGGCCAGCTGGTACTCATACCGCGAGAATTAGGTCTGAGGGTTCACCGATGCGACGCCGCCCCACCGTCCGGGCGGCCATGCGATGAAACGCGCCTTGCCGATGACGTTGTCCACCGGCACAGTGCCGATGTTCGGGTCGCCCGTGCAATAGACGCGCTGACGCTCATCCATCGCCGGCCCGGCATCACGTTCGAGACTCTGGCAGTGCGCGCGCGAGTCGCCGCTGTGCGTCCGGTTGTCCCCCATCATCCACAACTTGCCTTCCGGCACCTTGACGGGCCCGAACTGGAAACTCCAGCAGGCGTTGGTGGGGTCGATGTCGCTACCGGGACCGATGGTTTCCGGATCCAGATACGGCTCGTTGAGCTTCTTGCCGTCGACCGTCAGGCCCGTATCCCAGCGGCATTGCACTGTCTGCCCGCCGGTGGCGATGACACGTTTCACCAGATCGTTCTCGTCCGGTGGTACCACGCCGATGAACGACAGAGCGTTCTGCAGGTATCGGACGGCGGTGTTGTCCGACCGGATCGATCGGTAGTTGCCGTTCCACTCCGGGGGGCCTTTGAACACCACAACGTCGCCGGGCTCCGGATCGGTGAACCGGAACACCACCTTGTCGACCATGATCCGGTCCCCGGTGCAACCACGGCAGCCGTGCAAGGTCGGCTCCATCGACTCCGACGGAATGAGATACGGCCGGGCGATGAAATTCTGTGTGATGCAGTACAGGACCAGGGCGATCAGCAGGAGGACGCCGACCTCTTTGAGCATGCCGGAGCCGCTGTCTTCGTCTTTCGACGATGCTGCGGATGATGCCTCAGCGGCTGGCTCGGTTTCGGGAGCGTCGGCAGTAGTCTGCGCGGACGTTTCAGACGGCCCTGATTCCCCGGACACCGGTGCTGTCACGAAAGCGCCGACTCGGTCAGCGCTTCTCCTTGATCTTGGCCTTCTTGCCGCGCAGCTCACGCAGGTAGTACAGCTTCGCGCGACGGACCGCACCCCGGGTGACGATCTCGATGTGGTCGATGTTCGGCGAGTGCACCGGGAAGGTGCGCTCGACGCCGACGCCGTAGCTTTCCTTGCGGACCGTGAAGGTGGCACTCACGCCACCACCGGAGCGACGCAGCACGGCACCCTTGAAGACCTGGATGCGCTCCTTGGAGCCCTCGATCACCTTGACGTGCACGTTGACGGTGTCACCGGGGCGGAAGTCGGGCACATCCTGGCGCAGCGACGCCTGGTCGACAAAGTCCAGCGTGTTCATCGGTGTACTTCCCTCTTGGTCTCTCGACTCAATCGCGCGGCCGGATCGCATACCGGGTATGCACCTGCGCCGATCAGTAGTTGCGTAGTTCTGTCTGACTTGTGGCCAAGCGGCAGCAGACAGCTACCCGATTGTGCCAGACAGGGGCCCTTTCAGTGAAATCGCCCACCCGAGCACCCCTTGGGCAGCGGCTATCCAGACAGTACCGGTAAGCTACCGTGACCGGAACACCTGTCACATAGGTAACAATTCAGAGTCTGACCGCAGAGGGGGTCTAGGTTATGCGCGGCCATCACCTGTTTGCGGGCTTAACGCTCACTGCAGTGACCGCCCTGACCTCTGGATGTGTGGCATCGGTGCGCAGCGACCCGGCTACCCCGGTGCTGGCAGTTGTCAGTGCCCCCGCCGAGCCTGCGCCGGTCTTCGAGGTGGAAAGCCCCCCATCCTTCGAGACCCTGCCCGAGCGCACCATCGCAGCAACCACCCAGGCCAAGAGCGCCGGCGCCGTACTCACCGCGGTCATCAAGGACCGCGCCTCCGGTGCCGTGGTCACCAATGGCAACAACAGCACCATCGCCATCGCCTCGGTGGCCAAGCTGTTTATCGCCGACGACCTGCTGATGCGGGAATCGACCGGCGACGTCACTCTGACTCCCGCAGATCGCGCCTCTTTCGACCGGATGCTGCAGTCCTCCGATGACAGCGCAGCCGAGATCTTCTGGCAGCGCGGGGGCGGAAACTCGATCATCACCCGGGTCGCCGCGCGATACGGGCTGCCCTCCACCACCGTGCCCTCCGACGGGATGTGGTGGAACACCATCAGCACTGCCAACGACCTGGTGCAGTACTACGACATGCTGCTTTCCGGCACCGGTGGCCTACCACCCGAGCGCGCGAACATCATCGTCGACGACTTGGCCCGTTCGACGCCCAACGGCATCGACGGCTACCCCCAGCGTTTCGGAATCCCGGACGGCATCCCCGGCGAGCCCGTCGCGGTGAAGCAGGGCTGGATGTGCTGTGTCGGGTCCGCGTGGATGCATCTGTCGACCGGCGTGGTGGGTCCCGACCGTCGATTCATCGTGGTGGTGTCGTCCCTGCAGACCGCCAACGACGTGACGGCGCGCAACACGCTAACTCAGGCCGTCTCCACCATGTTCCCCGGTGGACGAATCGAAGCCGAGTAGATCCGGGCGACGCTGCGCCGTCCGCTGACGCGACTGCTCGGCCCGCCAGGCCGCAATCTTGGCGTGATCACCTGAGAGCAACACCGGGGGTACATCGATCCCCCGCCAACTCGGCGGTCTGGTGTAGGACGGCCCCTCTAAGAGCCCGTCGGAGTGTGAGTCTTCTTGCGCGGAAAGCGCATTGCCCAGCACCCCGGGAATCAGCCGCAGTACCGCCTCGATGATCACCAACGCGGCGACCTCGCCGCCATTGAGCACATAATCGCCGATCGACACTTCACGCACCCGCATCCGGGTCGCAGCGTCGTCGGCGACTCGCTGATCGATTCCCTCGTAGCGCCCACACGCGATCACCAGATGGTCTTCGGTGGACCATTGGTGGGCACTCTCTTGCGTAAAGGGGTATCCGGCGGGCGTTGGTACCACCAGAAGCGTTTCCGGCGTGCAGATCTCGTCCAGGGCATCACCCCAGACCGTCGGCTTCATCACCATGCCGGGACCACCGCCGTAGGGCGAATCGTCGACGGACTTGTGGACGTCGTGCGTCCAGCGCCGCAGATCGTGCACCGCGACATCGACAAGCCCGGCCTCGATTGCCTTGCCCGGCAGAGACTGCCGCACCGGTTGCAGATAGTCCGGGAAGATCGTGACGACGTCTATTTTCATGCCGGAGTGCTCACGACAGGTCCAACAGACCTTCGGGGGGATCTATCTCGATCACCTTGTCTGCCAAGGAGATCGACGTGACGATCGCGGAGACGAACGGAACTAGGATCTCGCCGCGCTGGTCCCTATTGTGAGGTTTCACCGCAAGCAGCTCGCCCCCCGGGGTGTGCAGCACCTCGGAAACGGTTCCGACGATCGCACCCTCCAGGGTCCGCACCGTAAGCCCTTCGAGCTGATGGTCGTAGAACTCGTCGGGATCTTGAAGCGCAGGAAGCTCGCCGGCCTCAACCGTGAAAAGGGTGCCGCGCAAAGCGTCTGCCGCGTCACGGTCGGCCACGCCGGAAAGCCTAATCAGCAGCCTTCCGGTGTGCTCACGTACCGATTCGACGGTGAATTCACGATTACCGCCGCCCCGGGGCAGCCGTCCCGTCAGCACCGAACCGACGGCGAAACGCTCGTCTGGATCGTCAGTACGGATTTCGACCGACAACTCGCCGGTGACGCCGTGCGCCTTGGCGATACGCCCGACCACAAGCTCCATCGGAGCTACCGGTCGGTGTCCACCACGTCGACCCGGATGCCGCGGCCACCCACACCCGCGACCAGGGTGCGCAGCGCGGTGGCGGTACGCCCGCCCCGACCGATCACCTTTCCGAGATCGTCGGGGTGGACGTGAACCTCTACGGTGCGGCCGCGACGATTCGTCACCAGGTCAACGCGGACATCGTCGGGGTTATCGACGATTCCTCGTACCAGATGCTCGACGGCGTCGACCACCACAGAACTCATCTGAGGTCCTATTCGCTTGCGGCGTCAGCAGATTCGGCCGGAGCCTCGGCGGCTTCGGCGGCCGGGGCTTCGGCGGCCTCGTCCTGCTCAGCCTTCTTGGGGGCCTTCTTCTTTTTCTGCTGGATGGCCTCACCGGTGGGGGCACCGTCAGCCTCGGCCAGAGCGGCGTTGAACAGCTCCAGCTTGCTGGGCTTGGGCTCCTTGACCTTCAGGGTGCCCTCGGCGCCGGGCAGGCCCTTGAACTTCTGCCAGTCACCGGTGATCTTCAGCAGAGCCAGCACCGGGTCGGTCGGCTGCGCGCCGACGGACAGCCAGTACTGCGCACGCTCGGAGTCGATCTCGATGAGGCTGGGCTCTTCCTTCGGGTGGTACCGGCCGATCACCTCGATGGCGCGGCCTTCGCGGCGCGTGCGCGCATCGGCGATCTGGATGCGGTACTGCGGGTTGCGGATCTTCCCGAGGCGGGTGAGCTTGATCTTGACAGCCATGACTACAACTTCTCCTTGAGGTATCACGCGGCAATTCGGCGATCCGTGCGGACATGCACGATCCGGTTTTGCCTCGCGTGGGTCTGACCGCAGCTGGCCATGGCCAGCACAACGGACGGTTTGTCATTGTGCCAGAGCGGGGCCTACCAGCCCAAATCCTCCCGGCCGGACTACACCAGCCGATTGAAGCACTTCGTCTCGACGCGCCGTGTCAGGCGCCAGCCGTGCCGTGTCCGCACTACCGCGTCGTCGTACCAAAGTCCCAGAAAAAGCACCTGTTCGGTGTCGCCGCCCGGAACCATCGGGTTGAAACACAGGCTGCGCACGGTGGCCGAGCTGCGCTCTTCGTCGTCGAAACTGATCGACACGTTTCCCAGCATGTGCGCATACATCGGGAATGCCGGCAGCACCTGCGCCAGCCACGCCTTGACGTCGGGATATTCGCCGTCCACCCCACCCATCGCGCGATAGTCGATATACGCGTCGTTGGTGAACACCTCGTCCAGGTCGTCGAACTGGCGGGTGTCGATGGCGGTCGCGTAATCGACCAGGAGCTGCTGGATCTGCAGGCGGTCGGAAACTTCGTCGATGGTCCAGGCGGATGTCATAACTTGTGAGCATGCCCACTCGGACCGAAATCATCACGCAATTCGTCCCCAACTCCCCGCTGTGTCAGCACCTGGGAATCGTGTTGGCCGAGATCGGCACCGATCGCGCCGTGCTGAGCATGCCTTTCCGGCCCGAGCTGGCCACCATGGGCCACACCGTGCACGGCGGCGCGATCGCGACCCTCGCCGATACCGCGGCCATGGCGGCGGCGTGGGCCGACGACGTCGTACCCGAAAAGTTCGGCGGCTCAACGGCTTCATTGACGGTCAACTACGTCTCGGCAGCCGAGGCCGCCGACCTTACCGCGGTGGGCCAGGTGGTCCGCCGCGGTAAGCGTCTGTCGAATATCGAGGTCACCGTGTCCGACGGCACCGGGCAGGTGGTGGCCAAGGCGTTGGCCACCTACAACTTCGCTTAGGCCGCGCCGGCCTCGTCCGCAGCCAGCAGGTCCCGCACCCGGGGAATGACCTCGGTGCCATACAGCTCGACGTTTTGCATGCCCAGCCCCGGCTGCGCGGCCTGGTACACCAGGCTGAACCGGTCGGCACCGAGACCACGAATGGTTTTGGCCATCTTGGCCGCCACCGTGTCGGGTGAACCGACATACAGCGATCCCGACTTCACCTCGGCCAGGTACTCCTCGTACCGCGGCGCCGGCCAGCCACGCTCACGCCCGATCGTGGTGCGCAATTCCCGGAATCCCGGCCAATACTGTGCGATCGCCTCCTCATCGGATTCCGCGATATGCCCCGGACTGTGAATACCCAGCGGCATCGGCTCGGTGACACCGAGCTGATCTTGAGCCCGCCGGTAGAGGTCGACGTACGGCTCGAATCGCATGGGGTCGCCACCGATGATCGCCAGGATCATGGGTATGCGGTACCGCACGCTGCGGACCACCGATTCCGGCGATCCGCCCACGCCCACCCACGCCCGCAAACCGTTCTCTGTCTTGGGATACACCTCGACGTTGTCCAACCCGGCGCGCAGCTTCCCCGACCAGGTCACCGGGTCTCCCGGCAGCAGCTTGGCCATGAGATCGAACTTCTCCTCGAAGAGTTCGTCGTACTCCGCCAGGTCGTATCCGAACAACGGGAAGGAATCCGTGAACGACCCCCGGCCAAGCACGACCTCGGCACGGCCATGAGAGATTCCGTCGAGGGTCGCGAACCGCTGATACACCCGCACCGGATCGTCGGTACTGAGCACCGTCACGGCGGTCGCGAGGGTGACCCGCTCGGTACGCGCCGCGATCGCGGACAGCATCATCTCCGGGGACTCCCCCACGAACTCGGTGCGGTGATGCTCCCCGATGGCGAAGATGTCGACACCAACCTCATCGGCGCGCACGCCTTCCTCGACCACAGCCCGGATCGCTTCCGGGTTGGTCATACCCGCGGGAACGTCGGCGAACGTGTCCAATCCAAACTGCACATGATTAGTCATGACTCCATAAACGGACTGCGGTCCGGTTATGTTCCCGATACCCTCCGCGCTAGTGTCGGAGCCGATGTCCTCCCTGCCGCTATCCCGTCGTTACCGCGCGTTCGCAGTGCTCAGCGCCCTGCTCTTGGCCCTCACGGTTCCCGGTGTCGCTCGCGCGGATACCGCGGCGCCACCACCCGAGGGCCCGGCGCAGGCATGGCTGGTGGCCGATCTGGACTCCGGCCAGATCCTCGCCGCCCGCGATCCCTACGCGTCGCATGCACCCGCGAGCACCATCAAGGTCCTGCTGGCCCTGGTCGCACTCGACGAGCTGCCACTGGATGCCACCGTGGTGGCCGATGCCGCCGACTCCCACGCCGAATGCAACTGTGTGGGCATCAAGGCGGGACAGGTCTACACAACCCATGACCTACTCGAGGGCGCGCTGCTGGAATCCGGTAACGACGCCGCCAACACCCTGGCTCACATGCTGGGCGGCCGCGAGGCGGCGGTCGAGAAGATGAACGCGAAGGCAGCGGCACTCGGGGCAACCGGGACGCACACCGCTTCACCCTCCGGACTGGACGCGCCGGGCATGGACATGCGCTCCACCCCTCACGATCTGGCCGTGATTTTCCGTGCGGCACTGGCCAATCCGGTATTCGCGGAGATCACCCGCCAGCCGGCCGCCGATTTCCCCGGCCGCGTGCTGCACAACCAGAACGAGCTGATGTACCGCTATCCGGGAGTGATCGGCGGTAAGACGGGCTTCACCGACATCGCTCGTAAGACCTACGTGGTGGCCGCCGAGCGCGACGGTAAGCGCCTGGTCGTGGTGATGATGTACGGCCTGGTGCACGAGGGCGGCCCAACCTACTGGGATCAGGCCGCGAGCCTGTTCGACTGGGGTTTTGCCAACGACGGTCAGGTCACCGTCGGCTCCCTCTAGACCTTGGAATTGAGCACCTGAAGCACAGTTTCGCCCACCCGCACCCGGCACATGGCAACCGCCAGCGCGACAGCGTCTTTCGGCGAGATCTGGGCCACCGCATTGCCGCCCGCAGCCGCCTCCTGAACCGCCGCCAGCTTTCCGGCGTCATCCATTGTGTTGAATTCCCTGCAGAGGGTGTCCGCCTGAGCGGTTGCCGGGACCGCAACCGCCAGCCCTAGGCTCATCATCACCGCCACAGCAAAACGCATGGCCGAACTCTAACGAATCTGCCCGCGCAGCACGATGAGGTCCGGCCGCGAGAGCACCTGCGGCCCCACGCGCGGGTCCTCGCGGTATCCGACCACATCGGCGGGCGCACCATGCTCAAGTCCCGGCCGTCCCAGCCAGTCCCGGGCTCGCCATGACGCCGCACCCAGCGCATCGGTGGGATCCATGCCGATGCGCGTGAGTGCGGCCACCTCATCGGAGATGCGCCCGTGTGCGATCCCGCCGCCGGCGTCGGTGCCCGCGTAGATCGGAATTCCGGCGTCGTACGCGTTCCCGAACGTCGTATGCAGACCGGCGTACAGGTCGCGCATGTGCTGGGCGTACACCGGGTATTTGCTTGCGGAATCGGCGATTCCGGGGAAATTCTCGATGTTGATGACAGTCGGGACGAGCGCGGTGCCGTGCTCGACCATCAGGGCGATGGTGTCATCGGTGAGTCCGGTGCCGTGTTCGATGCAGTCGATCCCCGCGCGTATCAGGCCCGGCAGCGCGTCCTCGCCGAAAACGTGTGCGGTGACGCGGGCACCGTTGGCATGCGCGGTATCGATGGCCTCTTTGAGGATGTCGTCCGACCACAGCGGGGCCAGGTCACCCACGGAACGATCGATCCAATCCCCTACCAACTTCACCCAGCCATCACCCCAACGCGCTTGGAGCGCAACGACTTCCGGAAGTTGCGATTCATCCTCGATATCGATGGGCAGGCCAGGTATGTACCGCTTGGGTTTGGCCAGATGCCTGCCCGCGCGGATGATCCGCGGCAGGTCCTCTCGCTCATCGAAGCCGCGAGTGTCCACCGGAGATCCGGCATCACGCAACAGCAGTGCACCCACGTCACGCTCGGCCTCGGCCTGCGCGACCGCTTCTTCCAGCGAGGTCGGACCATGTGGCCCGACGCCAACATGGCAATGCGCATCGACAAGACCGGGCAGCAGCCAGCCGCCGTCGAAGACGGTGTCGGCACCTGAGATCGGTTCCCGGCTTATGACGCCGTCGTGCACCCACAGATCGATGGGCTCTTCCGAGGGAAGAGTTCGTCCCCGCAGGTGTGCGAGCATCGGCTCAGTTCTTGGGGAACTTCAGCTTCGAGATGTCGATATCGGCCAGACCGGGAGGCAGCTCGCCGAGCCCCTCAGGCATCCCGGAAAGGTCTGGGAATCCGGCCGGCATACCCGGCGGCATACCGGGGAATCCGCCCCGGATCTTTGGCTGCGTCGGGCCCCGCGAGCCCTTCTTGCCCTTCTTGGTGTTCTTACCGCCCTTGCGATTGCTCTTGCGGTTGATGGCGCCCATACCCATACGGCCCGCCATCGACGACATCATCTTGCGTGCCTCGAAGAAACGGTCCACCAGCTGGTTGACCTCCGAGACCGTCACGCCCGAACCGTTGGCGATCCGCAGCCGCCGGGACGCGTTGATGATCTTCGGGTCGCTTCGTTCGGCAGGGGTCATACCGCGAATGATGGCCTGCACCCGGTCGAGTTGCTTGTCATCGACGGCGGCCAGCGCGTCCTTCATCTGGCCGGCACCCGGCAGCATGCCCAACAGGTTGCCGATGGGCCCCATCTTGCGGATCGCGAGCATCTGCTCCAGGAAATCCTCGAGCGTGAGTTCTCCGGAGGTGATCTTCTCCGCGGCAGCCAGCGATTGTTCGGCGTCGAAATGCTGCTCGGCCTGCTCGATGAGGGACAGCAGGTCACCCATGCCCAGGATGCGGCTAGCCATCCGGTCCGGGTGGAAGACGTCGAAGTCCTCAAGCTTCTCGCCGGTGGACGCGAACAGGATCGGGGTGCCTGTGATCTCGCGCACCGAGAGCGCGGCACCACCACGGGCGTCACCGTCGAGCTTGGTCAAGACGACACCGGTGAACCCGACACCGGCACGGAAGGCCTCGGCGGTGCTCACCGCGTCCTGACCGATCATGGCGTCGAGGACGAACAGCACCTCATCGGGATCGACGGCATCGCGGATCCGGGCGGCCTGGCCCATCAGGTCGGCATCGATACCGAGACGACCGGCGGTGTCGACGAGCACCACATCGAAGTGCTGAGCCTTGGCATGAGCCAGACCGTCACGCGCCACCGCGACGGGGTCGCCGACGAGGGAGCCCACCTCCAGCCCGCCGTCCGCGGTACCCGGATGCGGGGCGTAGACGGAAACTCCGGCACGCTCACCGACCACCTGCAGCTGGTTCACGGCACCGGGGCGCTGCAGGTCGCAGGCCACCAAAAGCGGGGTATGTCCTTGTCCCTTAAGCCATTTAGCGAGCTTGCCGGCGAGGGTCGTCTTACCGGCACCCTGCAGACCGGCAAGCATGATGACCGTCGGCGGGGTCTTGGCGAACGCCAGCTGGCGGGTCTCCCCACCCAGGATGCCGATGAGCTCTTCGTTGACGATCTTGACGACCTGCTGGGCGGGGTTCAGCGCCCCGGAGACCTCGGCCCCCTTGGCGCGATCTTTGATGCGACCGATGAAGGTGCGCACGACGGGCAGCGCGACATCGGCTTCCAGCAGCGCCAGCCGGATGGTCCGGCAGGTCGCGTCGATATCGGCGTCGGACAGACGTCCCTTGCCCCGTAGGCCAGCAAGGGCATCGGTCAACCGGTCAGACAGCGATTCAAACACGTCGACCAGCCTAGCTGGCGGCCCCTTTTGTGCATCCGTCGTGGCAGGCAATCTGGATACGCCGGCCTTCCCGGCCTACCCGGTGGCTGGAGGTTGCGGGCGCAGCGACGGAATGAGGATGCCGACAACGCCACGCAGGCTCCACCCGATGAGGCTGAGGTAGTCGATGCTGTCGCGCCAGAAGACGACTTTGTCGTCGACAAACTTCATGGTGGCTTTGATCCGGAACCGCACCCACAAGGGCCCTAACTTGGCGATGTCGACGCGGTCACTGATCACCGAGTCGCCCTGCTGCACGACACTCAGCGGCGACACGGTGAGTCCGGAAACACACGCCCGGAAGCCCCGCGCCAAGGCAGGCCTGAGACTCTTCTTGCCCGTGATCTTCGGAAGGGGCGCGAGCACGTGCTCGACGTCATCTGAGAAGAACATCAGATAGCCGTTGAGATCCAGGGCCGCCATCGTGGCGAAGGCATCTTTCACAAGCTCCACACGGGGGTGCACGTTCGACGGGTGCCCGCCGCTCATCCGATCCTCAAGCAATGCCATGCCCCGACAATCGCCTGTGACCTGCTGCCATCACTACCCGCGGCGCTGCCAACCACTGCCAGATCGCTTGCCTGGGCTAGCTGGCGGCCTTCTTCGGCTCAGGTGCGGCCACAGGCAGCACCGAGGCGATGGCCGCCTCCAGCACTGCCTGCTCGGGACCGGTGCTGAGACAGAAGGTGTCGACCACCGAAGAACCGAGGGTGTTGACCCTGGCCCATGCGATGTCCACGCCGTGTCGTTCCAGCGTCGCGGTGATGCGCGCCAGCAGCCCGGGCGCATCGGAGGTGCGGATCTCCACGATCTGCTGGTCGAGGTTCCCGGCGGGCTCGAACCAGCGGATGCGCGGCGGCGCCGGCACGTAATTGGTGGGAACCGCGGGTGTCGCATCCCCGACAAGGCCGGTGGAGAACTGCGCTGACTCGCGTTCGCGCTCATCGAGCGTCGCGATGATGTCGGTATCGCCGTCGATAGCGGAGATCAGCTGCTGGCGCAGCAGCCCCGCCGCCGGAGGTGATCCGAACCGCGGCGACACCTCGAAGGTGTTAATGGCCGAGCCGGCGTGGCTGGCCACCGAGGCCGAGAACACCCGCAACGAATTCAGCGACAGCACCCCGGCGGCCTTGTAGAGCAGTCCGCGTTGATCGGGCGCGATCATGCTCACGGTGTACATGTGCGGCGACCCCGCAGGCACCAGGCGTACCTGAACCCCACCATCGGCCGCCAGCGAAAGCAGTTCCGGATCAATGGGATCGGGTTCGGGCAGCGATTCACCACGCATCACCATCCGGCATTTGCGCACCAACTCCCCGATCAGCGACGCCTTCCAGTCACCCCACACCCCCGGACCGGTGGCCAGCGAGTCCGCCTCGGCAAGCTGCTGCAACAACTCCAGCAGCAGCAGATCGCCGCCGAGTGTATTGACCACGGTGTCAATGGTTTCCGGGTCACCGAGATCACGCCGGGTGGCAGTGTTGGGCAGCAGCAGGTGATAACGCACGATCTTGGACAGCAAGTCCACATCGGACGGCCACAGCCCCAGCCGGGTGCCGATCTGCACGGCCAGATCCGCCCCGACAACGCTGTGATCACCACCGCGGCCCTTGCCGATGTCGTGCACCAGCGCACCGAGAACCAGCAGATCGGGGCGAGACACCCGGGTGGTGAAGGCGCTCGCCCGCGCGACTGTTTCGACAAGGTGCCTGTCGACGGTCCAGATGTGCACGATGTCGCGTGGCGGCAGATCCCGCACCGGCCCCCATTCAGGGAAGAGCCTGCCCCACAACCCGGTTCGGTCCAGCGCCTCGATGGTGGCGACCGCAGGCTGACCGGCCTCCAGCAGCACCAGCAGATCCTTGAGCGCCTCCCGTGGCCACGGCGCACGAAGCTCCGGTGCCGATTCGGCAAGCCGACTCAACGTGGACGAGGAGATCGGCAGTCCCGTGGTCGCCGATGCCGCCGCCACCCGCAGGATCAGCGACGGGTCGCGCTCGGGACGAGCATCACGGGCAAGCACCACCTCCCCGGCATGCTCCACCACACCCTCGTCGATCGGACGCCGGACCGTGCGCCGCAGTACCGAAATGCCCCGCCGGGGAATCGAATTACCGGCCGTCCGCAGCCCTACATCCACCGAATAGCTGATGGTGCGGGCGGCGTCGGACAGCATTCTGGCCAGATCAAACCGATCGCCGATACGCAGCGCCGCACCGATCTCGTCAGCGAACTGAGCCAGCAGTTGATCACGCTCCCGTCCGGCGACTCGGTGCAGTTCAGTGCGCACATCCAGGATTACTGCGTGCGCGCCATCGAACGACTTCGCCAGCCCGCTATCGGTGAGCTGGGCGATGGCCAGCGCCCGAAGTAGCTGAACATCGCGCAGACCGCCGCGGCCGGACTTCAGATCGGGTTCGGCCCGGTGTGCGATCTCGCCGCTGCGCCGCCATCGTGCCTGCGTGTACTCGATCAACTCGTCGAGTCGGGTCCGGATCTGCGAACGCCATTGTTGGCGTACGCCCCCGATCATCAGGCTGGACAACTGCGCGTCCCCGGCGATATGCCTGGCATCGAGCAGCGCCAATGCCGCCGACATCTCCTGCCCGGCGACATGCAGGGTGTCGGCCACCGTGCGGACACTGTGGTCGAGCCGAATATTGGCGTCCCACAACGGGTACCACAGGCCGTCTGCGACCTCACTGAGAGTCTCCGTCGAGATGTTCTCGTCGTGCAGCAGCACCAGATCCAAATCCGAGTGCGGCAGCATCTCGCGGCGACCAAGCCCACCGAGTGCCACGATGGCAAATCCACTGGAGTCGGTGATGCCAACCTCAGCGGCCTTGGTTGTCAGCCAAAGCTCATTGAGGTCGGTCATCGCCTCGCGAATCGCGCCGGCATTCAGCCGGCCGCTATCACCGAGCAGCTGCGCCCTGGCGGCCACGAGGTCCGTTGCGGCGCCCATGTGATTACCGTCCTAAGTGTTAGAGGGCATCGGCGCCCCGCTCGCCGGTGCGTACCCGCACCACCGAGTCAACGGGGCTCACCCAGACCTTGCCGTCGCCGATCTTGCCGGTGCGTGCGGCGGTCACGATGACCTCCACCACCTTGTCGACAGCGCTGTCGTCCACCACTACCTCGACACGAACCTTCGGCACGAAGTCCACCGAGTACTCAGCGCCGCGGTATACCTCGGTGTGGCCCTTCTGCCGGCCGTAGCCCTGCACCTCGCTGACCGTCATGCCGAGGATGCCCGCCTGCTCCAGGCCAGTCTTGACATCTTCCAGCGTGAACGGTTTGACGATCGCGGTGACCAGCTTCATGTCCCTCATTCCTCCCTGCCGCTGCTGTGGCGGCCGATGACCGAACCACTTCCCAGTGCGACAAAGTCGTATGCGCCTTCAGCGTGTTGGGATTCGTCGGCTCCGGCCGCTTCTCCCTCGTCGCTGATGCGCAGGCCAATGGTGTACTTCACGATGAATGCA
>NZ_LJYH01000030.1:0-291858 GCF_001440005.1 Mycobacteroides sp. H001 | reverse complement strand
CTTCAATCAACGACCATTGAGCATCGGTGAGCAGCTGGAACCGTGACATGGCCTAAGTCTCAGCCGAAACACCCGAAACATTTGTCAGACACGCCCTAGCTCGCCACCCGCGAACGCAACCGTGTCCACCAGGCCCGCCTCGGCGCCTCGGGTTCGTCGGCATCGGAGCTCTCAAACGGAACCCCTTTATAGACGGCCAGATACACGTCGATCGTGGTCACGATGACGATCATCAGCACCGGGCCCAGCATGATTCCCCAGAAGCCGAAGGCCGCGATACCCGAGAAGACCGCCAGCAGCATCAGGGCGGGATCCAGACGTGCTCCGCGCGGTACCAGGAAGGGGCGCAGCACATTGTCGATGTTGGAGACCACCAGCAGGTGCCAGGCGATGACGAACAGTCCGCCGACCGGGTGGCCGAAGAGGATCATGCCGATACCGAACGGAATCGTCACGATGCCGCCCCCGAGCGGGATGATCGACAACGCCGTCAGCAGTATCGCGAAGAAGAAGAAACCCTGCCGGAACCCGGCGACATAAATCGACGCGGCACCGGCGACACCCTGCGCCATCGCAATCACAAACTGCCCCTTGACGGTTCCGCGCACCATGGCACCGATCTTGTCGAGGTACAGGTCGGTGATCTCCTCCCCCAGCGGATTGAGCTGCCGCAGCAGGTTAAGCACCTTGTCCTGCTTGACCAGGAGTGAGACGAACACGTACAGGAAGATGATGCACGCCGCGACCGCCGATGCGACGCTGCCGACCGCGCTCTGCAGCACCTGCAGCACCCCTTGCCCGACGTTCTCCGCCAGCGATGCGATCGACTGCCGCAGGCTGTCCGGGGTCAACTGCACGTGCACGAATGGGATCCGGGCCAGGACGTCGTTGACCACCGCGAACGCCCTTTGCCCGAGTGCGGTCATATCGGTGTCGTCCACCCAGTTGGAGACACTGTCGACCATGCGGGTGATCTGTACGGTCGCAACGTAAACCAGCGCACCGACCGGGACCACGACCGACCCCAGCGCGCACAACAGCGTCAGGGTCGCGGCCACACCCGAGCCGAATCGCCGACCCAGGCGCCGGTACACCGGCGTGAACAGATACGCGGCTACCCCGGCGACCACGATCAGGATGAAATAGCCGCGCAGAAAATAGATACCCACCGCGATACCCACCGCGGTGAGGACAGCGAGCACACGTCTCTGAAATACGGTCAGTTCGGTGTTCACACCACGCCCTTCCGCCGGCAGCTGCACTCGACACGTTAGTCGGTGTCAGCCCCCGTCCCGGCGGAACATGCTGGTGCGGTGCGACTAGAAGCGGTAGTCGCCCAACATCATGGTCTGGGCGCCGCCAATGGATCGCTGGGCGCGCTGCACCGTTTCCAAGGCCAATTGCGCCACCCGCCCGAGCACCGCATCGGTGACGGCCGCGGCGGCGGGCTGCGAGGACGTCCGCTGCCGCAGCATCGCCGTCAGCGGTGAACTCGGGAAGCTCGCGATCCGCACGTCGTCATCGGGATCTATGTCCGCGAGCTTCTTGGCCTTGGCCACCGCCTCGCGGAACCCGCCGAGTTCATCGACCAAGCCATGCGCCAGCGCATCCCTGCCCGACCAGATCCGGCCCTGCGCAACCGCTTTCACGGCGTCAACACTGAGGTTTCGCCCGTCGGCGACCCGCTGCACGAAGTCTTCGTAATGCATGTCGATCTCGGCCTCGACGAGATCGCGCTGCTCGTCGGTGAACGGTTCGTTACTCGACCACGCATCAGCGTTGGCGTTGGTGCGCAAGGTGTCCGAGGCGACCCCGAGCTTCTCCTTGAGCCCACGGGTGATGAACTTTCCGGTGATCACCCCGATGGATCCGGTGATGGTGCCCGGGTTGGCGAGGATCGCGTCGGCACCCATGGCCACGTAGTAACCGCCGGATCCGGCGACCGCACCCATGGACGCCACCACTGGCTTGCCCGCCTCACGCGCCCGGATCACTTCTCGCCAAATAGTTTCCGAGCCGTTGACCGAGCCGCCGGGGCTGTCCACACGCAACACGATGGCGGCCACCGAATCGTCGGCGACCGCGTCGCGCAGCGCCTCGGCGATCACGTCACCTCCGCTGGCCGGTCCGGGCGGAAAGAGCCGGGGCCCGCTGCGGCCACTCGCGATCGGTCCCGCCAGGGTGACCACGCCGATGGTCCGCCGCGACGGCCGCCCGGGCAGGGCGGGCAGGCTCGGCACCTGTGGCCGGGTGGCCCGGGCGTAGCGCGCCAGATACAGCAGCGGGGGTTCCTTATCGGCGTGCACACCGGTCAATTCACCGATGCGCGCATACGCCTCATCGCGATATCCGATGCGGTCGACCAGGCCTGCGGTCACCGCATCGGTGCGCCGCAGCGGCGCCCGGTCTGCCAGGGCGTCCACCTCTGCCGGGTCGAGCTTGCGCGATGCGGCGACACCGTCGCGAACCTGTTCGGACAGGCTTTCCAACAGCCGCCCGTCAGCTTCCCGCTGCGCCTCGGTGTAGCCGTCCTCGGTGAACAGGTTGGCCGCCGATTTGTACTGACCGCGCGTGAGGAACTGCGCCTCAACCCCGGCCTTGTCGAGTGCACCGCGCAGGAAGGTTCCGCTGGCCGCGAATCCGATGAGTCCCACGGTGCCGGATGGTTGCATCCACACCTCGCCGAAGGCCGACGCCAAGTAGTAGGCCAGGGTGCCCGGGTAGGTTTCGGACCACGCCACGCTCGGCTTGACCGCGCTGAACGCCTCGATGGCGGCCCGAAGCTCTTGGACGGCTCCGGCAGCGGCGGGCGGGATCTGCACCCGGGCGATGAGGCCGGCCACCCGCGGATCGTCGATCGCACGGTGGATGGCGGCAATGGTGTGCCGCAGCGACAACGGCCTGCTCGCTCCGGAGAAGACCAGGCCCAGCGGATCGAAGCTGGCGGTTTCCGGCGGCACCTCGAGCAGATCGAGTTCCAGGATGCAGTCCCGGGGTACTCCCCGGTGACGTGCGGTGTCGACCTTGGCCAGCAGGTCGTTGACGTCCGTGGGCGTGGTAAAGGCGAACATGCCTTGAGCGTACCGACGAATGCGGCAACGCTCGCGGCTACAAATCCGTGCTGCTGTTCTGCTCGGCGCGTAGGGTCTGAACCATTCGCTGGCGGAGGGGCAACGATGACACGTGTACAGAAGACAACGGCCAAGAAGCTGTTGGCTCAGGTCGCTGCGGTACTCGCGGTCACCACGGTATCGGGGTGTATCGATACGTCCGGGTCACGCGAACTGACCCCATCGCAATCGACGTCATCGACGACGACCTCCCCCGCCCGCAACTATCCGGGTTTGTTTCCCGAGTATCGCGGCAAGTTTCACCCCAACCACACCGATCTGGGTGGGCGGAACAATGCCGAGCTTTCCGGTCTACTGCCCGTGGCCGCGGACTTTCCTGGACAAGGGGACACTCGCACACCGGATATCGCCGCCGATGACGGCTCCGGGCTGGGTATGCATGGCCAGACGGACGGTGAAACCCGCCCGCCCGAATGCCTCTACACACCGTTCGGTAAATCCTTCTCGAGGACACCGGACGGCTCGGACTGGAACCTTTACTACGCGGCATCGACGCTGCACGAAGATCCTGCCGGTGGCCGCATCGTCGTCACGGTGAATCGTGAACGCGAAAACACCGACGTATTCGCACTGACCACCGACTGGATCAAGAAATGCGGCCAGTACGACAGGGCGTTTCCGACATTCGCCAAGCCGGAGGTGCGTAATCGGCACGTCACCGACACCTTCGCGCCCGGACCGATCGTCGACGGAGTGCAGACCTACGTCTACACCAGCGCCAGCACCGACCTTGATGACACCTCCGCCGATAAACAGTCGTCGGGGGTGCGCGGACAACGTGTGCTGCTCGCCAGGGTGCGCTCGGTGGTGTTCGAGGTGGAAGGCACCGATCCGGTGGACGCGGGCCTGCTAGATCAGCTGATGGCCACCACCATCGCCAACGCCAAGCACGCGCCACCGCCCGCCGACCAGAACGCCGGACGATTGGCCGGGCTGCCGGCCTGCGACACCGTCGCGGCCCAACCCGGAAATCCACAACCGGATCCGGCACTGGATTGCACAATTCGCACCTCGGACGGCAGCGGGGTGATCTTCGAGGTGCTGGGCACTCCCACGGGAACCATCCGCGTGTTCAACGGCAGTGGTGCACAGCTGCAATCCATTCGCGTCCCCAATTCGATCTTCCAGCAGCGCGTGCCCTTCCTGCAGGACCTGGATCAGGATAAGCGCGAGGAGCTGCTGGTGGTCAGGGCAACCGGCGACCCGGCGGGCGACCTTATGGATGTGTGGCGCTCGCGGCCCAACTCCGATCAATTCGACATGACCGGAACGATTTTCGGCGTCCCGAGATTCTGGCTGACATCCGATCGATTCATCGGAATCTTCTCGCGCAACGGCGCCGACGCCGGCGTGGCAGCGCTGTTCCGGTTCGTCGACAACAAGCTGGCGGTGCTGGCGCTGCTGGATACCGAAAGACGCGTCGACAACAAGCCTCTCGACGATCCGAAGTGGCGCCTGAACGCCAACGTCAAATGCGCGATGAACGTGTCCGACGACCCGCCGGGAGCGCTGGGGTCACGGATGGATGCGTTACGCGCAGCCGGCGTCGACCCGGCCACAGCCGCGGAACATTTCTGCCTGCAGCCGTGGGTACCAACGCTGTACCGGCAGGGCACGCGGTGAGGTGCTCATGACAAAGTGGCACGCCACCGTACTTCTCGGCGCAGGATTGACGCTCGCGGCATGCACACATGGCGGCATCCACCACTCCGGAACACCGACGAGCTCGGCGCCGAGTCGGCTCGACGCTCTACCGCTGTGCTCGTCGATCAAGCCACAGGCTGTCGAACCCGACCCAGACCCGGCGCTGGACTGCGTGCTGCGGTCCAAGGATTCGGCGAAGCTGACATTCGAGGTGCTGGGCACGCCACCGATCACCGTCAAGGTCTACGAGCCCAACGGAACTGAGCGACAGACCTTTACCGTTCCCGTCAACAAACCGGAACGAACTCCCCCGCTCCTCGCCGACCTGGATCGCGACGGCCGCGATGAGCTGATCGTGGTGGACACCGTCGGCTCCGATGGCGATGTCCTGAATGTGTGGCGGGCCAACAAGGATTCGGGGAAGTTCGCCCAAGCGGGACAGGTGATCGGCTATCCGGACTTCCGGACTACCGATGAACACTTCACCGCGTTCTACGCCAGCACCGGGGCCGGATCGGGCAGGGTTTCCCTCTACCGGTTCGTCAACGACAAGGTCCTGGGACTCGGCTCGCTCTACGTACAGGCAGCGGACTGGCCGGATCCCCCCGACCCCGCCCGCACCTGGTACACCAACGGAAACACGCTGTGTTCCTTCAACTACGACGACGTTCCCCCGGGGCAAGCCGAGAAGACCAATCAGGCCCTGACGGACGCGGGGGTGGACCCGCCCGCCGCCCAGGACCGATTCTGCAAACAGGCCTGGGTCGCCGACATCTACCGGAAACGCTAACCGCACGTACCGTGAGGGAATGCGGTTCTCGATCTCCATTCCCCAGTTCGATACCGGCAGCTTCGACGCCGAGGGCGTCCGCTCCTATCTGAAACGTGCCGAGGAGCTTGGCTTCGACGGCGGCTGGACTCTGGAACAAACCATCGGTTCTGCACCGATCATTGCTCCCCTGGAATTACTGGCATATGCGGCGGCATGTACCACACGCTTGCGTCTTGGTGTCGCGGTACTCGTTGCCTCACAACATGATCCGCTACAGTTGGCCTCCGCAATCACCGCCGTGGACCGTCTCAGTCACGGGCGCCTGGATGTCGGAATCGCCCCTGGTGGCGGCTTCCGAAACTTCGCCGCATTCGGTGTGGACAAGGCCACCTTCATTGCGAGCTTCACCGAGGGGCTCGATCTAATGAAACTGGCGTGGTCGCACCAAGAACGCATCTCCTTTCATGGGCGCTTCCGGGATGTCGACGATTTGGCGATCGAGCCCAAGCCCGTTCAGCGTCCGCATCCACCTATTTGGTTCGGCGGGCATGCTCCGGCTGCACTGGCCCGAGCGGTGCGCCATGGCGATGCGTTCCTCGGCGCGGGATCCTCCACCACGGCCGCCTTCGCACAAGAGGTCACGCAGCTTCATAGCGCGTTGCGCAGCCAGGGAAGGGACACGGCTCAATTCCCGATCGGCAAGCGCGTCTACTTGATGGTCGATGACGACCAGGACCTCGCCCGTGCCCGCGTCGAGCGAGGGCTGCGCCGGATCTATGGCGAGATGAAAGGCATCAACGCGGTGCCGGTGTGGGGCACTCCCGACCAGGTCGCTGCCGGTCTGCGTGAGGTAGCCGACGCGGGTGCGGAGATGATCCTGCTCAATCCCGTCGGTCACGACGTGGCCGACGATCGCGAGCAGATGGAACGTCTTGCCGCTGAGGTCATCCCCCAACTGACCTAGACGACTGAATCACCGTCCGGCCCGCGTGCCCGATGGTATGACTGTCGAATGACGCTCAAGATGACGGTGTCACCCGCTCTGATCGGCGGCGATGCCGATGAAGGGTACGGCAAGATCGCCGATGCATTCCGCGCCAACTTCGCGCGCGGAGACGAAATCGGTGCCGCCTTCTCCGTATACCGCGACGGTGTGAAGGTCGTCGACCTATGGGGTGGTTACCGCAACGGCCTCACCAAGGACCCGTGGCGTGAAGACACCATAGTCAACATGTTTTCCACCACCAAAGGTGTTGCATCCCTTGCTGTCTCCGTCGCCGCATCGCGCGGGCTGCTCGACTACGACGCAAAGGTCGCGGACTACTGGCCCGAGTTCGCGCAGGCCGGGAAAGCCAATGTCACGGTGCGTCAACTGCTGTCCCACCAGGCCGGGTTGCCCGCACTCGACGCGCCGCTGAAGCTGGCAGACCTGACCGACCCGACCAAGGTCTCCGCGGTGCTTGCCGCCCAAAAACCAGCATGGACGCCGGGAACCCGACATGGCTACCACGCACTCACCCTGGGGTGGTACGAATCCGAGCTCATCCGTCGCACCGACCCTGCCGGCCGCACCATAGGACGCTTCTTCGCCGACGAGATCGCCGCTCCGCTGAGCCTGGATCTGCACATCGGATTGCCCGCCTCGGTGGACCGCGGCCGAGTGGCCGAACTCCATGGCTGGAAGCGGCACGAAGCACTGCTGCACCTCAACACCATGCCGCCCCGATTTGTACTGGGACTTCTGAATCCTCGCGGCCTCACCGGCCGAAGTGCCAACCTGCCCAACGATATCGATGCGATGACCGACTTCAACCAAGAGAAGGTGCGCACCGTGGAGATGCCCGCCGCCAACGGGATCGGCTCGGCCCGCTCGGTGGCTCGCGCATATGGTTGCGCGGCAACCGGCGGGGCCGAACTCGGTCTGACACCGGCCACTCTCGAAACGGTGACAGAGCCCGCCGTCCCTCCTAGCGGAGGCATTCGCGACAAGGTGCTGCATGTCGACTCGGTATTCTCACTGGGGTATTGCAAACCGTTTCGGGACTGCGTCTTTGGGTCGTCCGGGAAGGCATTCGGAACCCCCGGGCTCGGTGGATCGTTCGGCTTTGCCGACCCCGACACCGGTATCGGATTCGCCTACGTGATGAACCGATTGGGCTTTCACCTGTTCAGCGATCCCCGCGAACTGGCGCTACGTCGGGCACTGTTTCGGGATGTGCTGGGCACACGTCCGCAGATATAAGCCTCTGCTTCACCGAGCGCATACCGCACACAGGCAGTTCCCGCGATAGCTCTGCTCCTGGTATGCGCTCGGCGAAACAGAAAGGGCGCCCACCCGAAGGTGGACGCCCTTTCTGGAAAGCGGTTACTAGGCCTCGTTGACCGATCCGCCTGCGGCGGTGATCTTCTCGCGAGCCGAGTCGCTGAACTTGTTGGCAGTCACCGACACCTTGACCTTGAGGTCTCCGTTGCCGAGCACCTTCACCAGCTCGTTCTTGCGCACCGCGCCCTTGGCAACCAGGGCCTCGATGGTGACGTCGCCACCCTCGGGGAACAGCCGCTCGATGTCGGCCACGTTCACCACCTGGTATTCGGTGCGGAAGCGGTTCTTGAAGCCCTTGAGCTTCGGGAGCCGCATGTGGATGGGCATCTGCCCACCCTCGAAGGTCACCGGCACGTTCTTACGTGCCTTGGTGCCCTTGGTGCCGCGACCCGCGGTCTTACCCTTGGACCCCTCACCACGGCCGACGCGGGTGCGCTCGGTCTTGGAGCCCGGGGCCGGGCGTAGGTGATGCAGTTTGATGGTCATTGCTTACTTCACATCCTCGACGGTGACCAGGTGGCGAACCACCTGGAGCAGGCCGCGGGTCTGCGCGTTGTCCTCACGGACAACGGTCTGGCGAATCTTGCGCAGACCCAGTGTCTTCAGACTTTCGCGCTGCTTCCATCGGGCTCCGATGGTGCTGCGCACCTGGGTGATCTTCACGTCAGCCATGGCTGCCTCCCTGTGCTGCCGCAGCTGCGAACTCGGCGCGGGCCCGGAGCATGCCGGCCGGTGCCACGTCCTCGATGGGCAGACCACGCCGGGCCGCAACCTCTTCGGGGCGCTGCAGCTGCTTGAGCGCCGCGACGGTTGCGTGCACCACGTTGATGGCGTTGTCGCTACCCAGCGACTTGGCCAGGATGTCGTGCACGCCGGCGCATTCAAGCACCGCGCGGGCAGCGCCACCGGCGATCACACCGGTACCGGCCGAGGCCGGACGCAGCATGACGACACCGGCGGAATCCTCGCCCTGAACCGGGTGGACGATGGTGCCACCGATTAGCGGAACGCGGAAGAAGTTCTTGCGAGCCTCGTCCACACCCTTGGCGATGGCGGCCGGAACTTCCTTGGCCTTGCCGTAGCCGACGCCCACCAGACCGTTGCCGTCTCCGACGATCACCAGTGCGGTGAAGCTGAACCGGCGACCACCCTTGACGACCTTGGAGACGCGGTTGATGGTGACCACGCGCTCCAGGTAATTGCTCTTCTCGGCGTTGTCACGCCCACCACGACGGTCGTCGCGGTTGTCACGGCGTCCACGGCCGCCGTCGCGACCCTCGTTGGCGCCGCCCGCATTGTCGGGAGCGCCCGAATTGCGCTGCGCCATCATGCATTCCTTCCGTTGAAAGTCACGAACATCAGAACACCAACCCGTTCTCGCGGGCGGCGTCGGCGAGTGCGGCGATCCGGCCACCGTAGGTGTAGCCACCGCGGTCGAACACCACGGTGTCCACGCCGGCAGCCTTCGCACGCTCGGCGATCAGCTGACCGACCCGAGCACTGCGCGCCTTCTTGTCGCCGTCCACTGCCTGCACGTCGGGCTCGATGGACGAGGCCGCCGCCAGGGTGGTGCCGGTGAGATCGTTGACCAGCTGCACGTGGATGTGGCGGGCCGAACGGTTGACGACCAGACGCGGCCGTGCGTCCGTGCCGGACACCTTCTTGCGCAGACGTGCGTGGCGGCGCAGACGCGAGGTGCGGCGCACCTCCGAGACACTCTTGCCGACGGGCTCGTGCTGCCGGCCCTCGGCTGTCTTTGAAGTTGCAGTTTGAGCCATGGTCACTTACCTGTCTTTCCGACCTTGCGGCGGATCTGCTCACCCTCGTAGCGAATGCCCTTGCCCTTGTAGGGGTCGGGGCGACGCAGGCGGCGGATGTTGGCCGAGATCTGGCCAACCTTCTGCTTGTCGATTCCGCTGACCGAGAACTTGGTGGGGGTCTCGACCGCGAACGTGATGCCCTCAGGCGCCTCGATCAGCACCGGGTGGCTGTAACCGAGCGCGAACTCCAGGTTCGATCCCTTGGCGACGACGCGGTAACCCACGCCGAAGATCTCCATCTTGGTGGTGTAACCCTGTGTCACACCGGTCACCAGGTTGGCGATCAGGGTGCGGGACAACCCGTGCAGCGAGCGGTTGCGCCGCTCGTCATCGGGACGGGTCACCACGATGGCGCCATCGTCGTTGCGCGAGACCGCAATCGGCTCGCTCACTGTCAGTTCCAGAGTGCCCTTGGAACCCTTGACGGAGATGTTCTGGCCGTCGATGTTGACGTCCACTCCGGCGGGAACCAGCACTGGCTGCTTTCCAATACGCGACATGTTTCTAGTCCTCCCCTACCAGACGTACGCGAGGACTTCGCCGCCCACGCCCTGTCGGGCCGCCTGGCGGTCGGTGAGCAGACCAGTGGACGTGGAGATGATCGCCACGCCCAGGCCACCGAGAACCTTGGGCAGATTGGTGGATTTTGCGTACACACGCAGACCGGGCTTCGACACGCGGCGCAGTCCGGCGATGCTGCGCTCACGGCTGGGGCCGTACTTGAGCGAGACAACCAGGCTCTTGCCCACGCGGGCGTCCTCGGTGCGGTAATCGGTGATGTAGCCCTCGCGCTTGAGGATCTCGGCGATGTTGGCCTTGATCTTCGAGTGCGGAAGGGTCACCTCATCGTGGTATGCCGAGTTGGCATTGCGCAGACGTGTCAGAAAGTCTGCGATCGGATCAGTCATAGTCATGACAGAGTCCATCAACCTTTCTCGCCGCGGTTCCCATACAGCACGCTCGTACTGGTTCCCGTAAAGGGCCTGGTACATCCCGTGGTGGGCCTACTGCGAAGTGATCTTCCGTATCTGACCGGGTTCGGTCAGGGGTCGTGCATCGATAGTGCGATCCATGGAGTCTGAAAGCACATACCGACCGGCCATAGGCGAAACACAGCCCAGGCAACCGGTCAAGTGTAGGTGACCTGGACGTACCGACCAAATCGACGGCGGCAGGTCAGCCGGTCGGTGTCAGCGTGAACGGCAGCCAGTAGGTGCCCGGTCCGTCGTCGGGGCATCCCGGCGCCCCCACGGTGAACGTGCGCTCGCCCGAAAAGCTGCCATCGCCGTTCGGGATCAGGAAGTCGGACCGGGCCGCGATCACCGCGCCGCCATCGCTGCAGTGGAACGGATAGTCCGAGGCCGATTCCCATCGATCGTCATTCCACCGGTAGTCGAACAGTGCGGGCGCATCGGGATTGTCGGCAAGCTCGGCCAGCCGCAACCAATGCGCGACACAGCCCTGCGCGCCGCAGGTGGTGGTGAAGCTCGCGGCCTGGGTCGAGGGCTCCGAGGCGTCGGGCCTGCCCTCGAATGTCTGCCGCGAATGGTCCAGGTAGGTGTCGTAAGTGCCGTACAGCGGCACCGGCTCGAGCCGGTCGGCGTGCGCCACCGCGGCACCGCCCAATGCCGTGACAACCGCGAGCGCCAGCGCGCTGTACCTGCGCATATGTCACTGATAACACAGCACATGCACGGCCGGGGCCGAACCGCCGAACACGGTTCTCAGATAACGCCCAGGGCCACCATCGCATCGGCGACGCGGGTGTATCCGGCGAGGTTGGCGCCTGTCACATAGTTTCCGGGGTCGCCGTAGTGATCCGCCGTTTCCACGCAGGTGCTGTGGATGGACCGCATGATCGACTGCAGGCGGCTTTCAGTCTGCTCGAACGACCACGAGTCACGGCTGGCGTTCTGCTGCATTTCCAGTGCACTCGTCGCCACTCCGCCGGCGTTCGAGGCCTTGCCGGGGGCGTACAGCACCGCCGCGTCCTGGAAGTACTTCACCGCCTCGGGAGTGCACGGCATGTTGGCACCCTCGGCTACCAGCTGCACGCCGTTCTCGATGAGCCTGCGGGCGTCCTTGCCGTCGAGCTCGTTCTGCGTGGCGCACGGCAGCGCGACCTGGCAGGGCACCTCCCAGATCGTGCCGTCGGTGACCTGACGCGCTCCGCCACCGCGCTCCTGGACGTACTCGGAGAGCCGGCCCCGCCGGACCTCTTTGATCTCCTTGAGCAGTTCGAGATTCAGGCCGCGTTCGTCGACAAGGTAGCCGTCGCTGTCGGAACAGGCGATGACCTTCGCGCCCAGCTGCTGGGCCTTCTCGACGGCATAGATCGCGACGTTCCCCGCGCCGGACACCACGACCGTCTTGTCGGCCAGAGATTGCGCACGCATCGCGAGCATCTCCTGCGCGAAAAGTACGACGCCGTAACCGGTGGCCTCGGTACGCACCTGAGATCCGCCCCAGGGCAGCCCCTTACCGGTCAGCACGCCCGATTCGTAGCGATTGGTGATGCGCTTGTACTGCCCGAACAGATACCCGATCTCACGCTGACCCACGCCGATATCACCGGCGGGCACGTCCGTGTATTCGCCGATGTGCCGGTACAGCTCGGTCATGAAGGACTGACAGAAGCGCATGATCTCGGCGTCGGAACGCCCCTTGGGATCGAAATCGGATCCGCCCTTGCCGCCGCCGATCGGGAGGCCGGTGAGCGCGTTCTTGAACATCTGCTCGAAGCCGAGGAATTTGACGATCGACAGGTTCACGCTCGGATGAAAACGCAGACCGCCCTTGTACGGGCCCAGCGCGGAGTTGAACTCCACCCGATAGCCGCGGTTGATCTCGACAGCACCGTCGTCCCTGATCCATGGGACCCGAAAGATGATCTGCCGCTCGGGTTCGCAGATGCGTTCCAGGATCGACCAGCGGTCATAGTCCGGCGTCTTGCCGACCAACGGGGTAAGACTGGCCATCACCTCGTAGACAGCCTGCTGAAATTCCGCCTCCCCCGGGTTACGTGCGAGGACGGTCTGGAAACGCGGCTGGAAGACGGGGTGCAGAGCCTCAGGCATACCTAATAGAGTGCACCACAGCGCATTTGGCTAACCAAGCGGCATAAGACCGCGAGGCTAGGCCGCAGGTGCGGGCGCGGTGGCCAGTGCGTTGCCCTTGATCGTGTAGAAGAACGTGCCCTGTTCGGTCTGCGTCCTGATCAGGCCCGGTCCGGCAGCCTCGGGATGCCCGTCGACCACTCCGACACGCGACAACTTGGGGTTGGTGCCCACCGCGTGCCAGATCGCCCATTTTCCGTCCTTGACGCGCGCATCCACCTGAACCAGCAGATCGTCACGCCCGTCCTGGTCGATGTCGAGCAACTCGACATCGGCGTTGCCGAGGAAGCCCTTGAAGGGCTCGGAGATCGTCTGCACGACCTTCCCATCCGCAGCACGCACTGTGACGGTGGTGGTTGCCCCTTCGGGCTGAGGTGTGCTGCTCGTCTCGAAGCGCAGCCCCAGCTGATCAGTGGACTGCAGCACCCCGGGATCCGCGCTGGCCACACCGGGAAGCGCCACAAGCGCCAGCGCTGCGAGCGCCGCGACGCCGGTGGTGCGCAACCGCGCCTTGCTGATTTCTCGTCGACCCTGCGAGACCTGCATCGGTGTGTCCATTCGTCATATTTGCTCAGACATGATTTCTTCGACCCCTCTCGCTAACCAACCCTCCAGATCAGCGAGTTTGTCGAGCCACTGCCGGACTATCAGCAATGTGGCCTCACAAAGGTATACCAGCTGGACCGCCGCCGCTAACTCAGCCATTCGTTGCGAGATGCGCAACACTGCGCAGAGAACTCCAGCACAGGCCACAGCCCTGCAACGTTCCTGGCCTGCTGACACACACCAGGCGCTGAATCGATAGCAAAGTGTCCGACTACCCGGGCCGCATTCGACAGAGGCGTGAGCGCCGGTTCACCGGAACTCGCTGGCACAGCGGCGAAGGTTGCTGAGTCAGAATCGGACGAGCCGCCGAAGGTGTGCCGGGACACCACCGGTGACGGCGCGCGTGTCGACTCACGGGCGGGCGCGTTCAGCGATGAGACGCGCGAATTCCGGCTGCAGCCGTTGAGCTTCGCCCACGGTGATGTGTCCGCCGTCGCGCGCCACCCACCGAGAATCGATGTTGGTGCGACATACGCCATCCGGACAGACCACCGGCCCCAGGTCGATGGTGGACACCCCGACGAGCCCCTGGGCGGCACGCTGCTCGGCGGTCGCAGCCGTGTTCTGCTGGCGCTGAACTTCTGCCAGCGCCTCGGAGCGACCGCACCGGGTGGGCGACAGCCAGACCTCGTACCCCGGGCACTTGTACAGATCCCAGTTCACGAAATGCGGCAAGGTACGCACCACCACGACGGGGACACGCGCCCCGGACAGCTTCTGCAACACCGCGGCCATGCCCAGCTGCCACAACCGGCCCTTACCGGCGTCATCAGTGATCCATTCCTGCGTATCCGGAAGCCGGAACCGCACATGTTGATCGGCCAGGAAGTAGTCACTGGAGGCGGAAGCGATCACCACCAGGCCCGGGCGGACGTCTGCCAGCGCACTCGTCCAACGCTGTACGAAGTCGGTGCAGCCGGGCGGCGACGGATCCAGCACGAGCTCCACGAAAGGGCAGGCGGCGTTTGTCGCGAGAAGCATCGACCGGTTTTGCTGCGTCGCCGCCGGGACGAGTGCCTCGGCGAACTGTCCGGCATTGGAATCGCCGACGAGGACGACCGACCGCGAATCGACATCCGCGCCTTGGGGCCACAGACAGTCCAGACGGGTCTTTTCGGCATCCGGCATGTTGCCGACGCACCCTCTGCCGACATCCAGATGGGCTGCCCGCTGCGCGCGCGCGTCGCGAATCTCCGGTGTGGCTATCTGCGCGGCACCGAATGTCACAGCCGAAACGAAGACCGCCACGCCGACCGACGCCGCCGCGAGTCGCGGCGCGCGAAGATCGGCCAGTTTCCGTCCCGTCCGGATCGGGTCCTCGACATACCGTTTGGACAACCAGGCCGGAAGCAACGAGAGCACGCCCACGCAGGGCACCAGCCATCGGTGCTCGGCGCCGAGCAGATTGTTGGCGAAAACGATGAGCGGCCAGTGCCACAGGTACCAGCTGTAGGACAGATCCCCGATCCATTGCATCGGCGCCGACGACAGCCACCAGCCGACAGGCTGGTGCGACGGTACGGTCCCAGCGATGATCAGCAGGCCCGCGCCCAGCACCGGGACCAGCGCATTAACTCCCGGAAAGGGGTCTGCCGCGGATATCGCAACGGCGCCCCAGGTGACGCTGGCCGCGCCGAGCGCCGCTATCGGTACCGCGACTCGGGTATCCCATCGGCGTATCCGGCTCTCCCCCAAGGCGATCAGCGCACCAACCCCGAACTCCCATGCGCGCGTAGGCGAGCTGTAGAACGAGAAGGCCGCATTGTGCGCATGGAACGGGAGACCATCGCTGGCCGTCAGGTAGATCGCGAGCAGCAGCGATGCCACCGACAGCGCCAGAAGCAGTGAGAAGGTGACAACCAAGCGACTTGCCCGCCGACGGGCCGCCACGTAGGCGGCCAACGCCATCGTGGCCGGGAAGATGAGATAGAACTGCTCCTCGACCGCCAGCGACCAGGTGTGCAGGAACGGATTCATCGCCGCCGGCGCCGCGAAGTATCCGGAGGGCTCCAGGAAAAGCACCGCGTTCGAGACGAATAGGGCCGCGGCGGCGGCCGTTCGTGCCGCGACCTGCATTGACCCCAGCGGACTTTGGATGACTGCGGCGATCGGCAGCACCACGACGATCAACAGGGCGAGCGCGGGCAGCAGACGGCGTACCCGGCGCGCATAGAAGCGACGCAGATCGATGTGGCCCGTCCGGTCAGTCTCGCGCAGCAGCAGACGGGTGATCACAAATCCGGAGATGACGAAGAAGATATCGACGCCGATGAATCCACCGGGAACCGGCAGACCGCTGTGATAGGCGACCACCAGCAGAACGGCTACCGCCCGCAAACCTTGAATATCTCGCCGGCGGTCAACCACCGGCTGAGTCTAGATGACGAGCGTTCCCAGATCGGCCTGCAGCGGCGGCTACCGCCAGTACCCGCACTGATGGCTGTCGGCGAAGCCCGCCATCGGCTTGGGCGCCGGTGGCGCCAGACGCAGGAACGCACCTCCAGGCACATATTTGGGCCATTCCGGCTGACCGCTGCCGTTGGGATTCCCGGTCTTCACGAACTGTGCCCAGTAGGTGATCATCTGCGTAGACAGGGCCGCCGATTCCTGACTCAACGGTCTGGACAGATCGAACAGATAACCCAATTCCGAACCGTGCGAGGCGCCCAACGGCAACGGCGCGCCTTGATACTGCTGCTCTACCGGTGCGGCGGGGTCAGCGAATTCGTAGGCGTACACCGGCGCCTTCCTGACCAGGGCCTCGGCCATGTCGAGGGTCGGGCACGCGTAGCTGTTGTCGGTGTCGATCGCCGCCAGCGCGGCGAGCACGTTCCCGCCGTAGGCAGACAAGGGATATCGCCGTCCGAGTTCGGTGGCACGGTCCGCGTACTTGCTTTCCAGCGCACGTTGATACTCCTCGGCGCCGGGCACGGGCTTGTGCTGATACTGCTGGGCCTCGAACACCGTGGCCTCGTTGGCGTTACTGCCGATGAGGACGGGCACGGGAGACGACAGGCCGCTGGTGAACGCGTCCAGTGGCGGCGCCGGAAGCTCCGGTGTCCCGGTCACCGGGCTCACCGGCAGTCCGATGCCGGTGAACTGTGGCGAATCCCGCAGCGCATCAACCGATAACGCGCGCAAGCACGCGGCAAAACCGGGCCCGGCCGGGCAACCCACGTCGGCCGCATAGGCGGTGCTGTCACGGACGGCGGACGAGACGGGGGCCTGAGCCTGGCACGGTGCACTCTCCATGATGGCCGACCGGAACAGCCCGGAGGCCTTCGGCGCCACCATCAGATCGCATACCGATACGCCGCCCGCCGATTGGCCACCGATGGTTACCTGACCGGGATCACCACCGAACGCGGCGATGTTGTCACGCACCCAGCGCAGCGCCGCCTCCTGATCCAGCAATCCGTAGTTGCCGATCACCTCGGACAGGCCCGGCGCGGCCAGGAATCCCAGCGTCCCCAGCCGGTAATTGATGGTGACGACGGCAATCCCGCCCTGGGCGGCCAGTTTTCGCGCGTTGTAGCCGACACCGTTACCGGCGATGAAGGCACCGCCGTGAATCCACACCAGCACCGGCACCTTCCCCTGGGTGTGGCGCGGCATCGTGACGTTGAGGACCAGGCAGTCCTCGCTCTGGGTCAGATCGCTCTCGGCCCCAGGCTGCGGGCATTCGACGCCCGGGCCCGTCGCATCGCGGGTGTCCGACCACGGCTCGACGGGTTCTGGCTCGGTGAACCGTCGCGGGCCGACCGGCGGTGCCGCATACGGAATAGCGGTGAAGACACGCACCTCGTCGTCGATGTGGCCACGCACCGCGCCCGCACGGGTGTTGACGATCGTCGGGTCCGCGGCTGTGGTGGGACTGCATGCCACGACGGCTGCCAGGAGCATCAGCACAGCCAATAGCAACCGCGTCATGTCTCGCTTCTCGGGCACGGGCGCAAGCGTAATGGCCTGAAGGTCCGGACCGCCGGAGAGACGACAATAGGCCGGGACTCGATGAGTCCCGGCCTATTGATCAGTGGCTTACCAGCTGCTCTTGTGAATGCCTGGCAGCTCGCCGGCGTGTGCCATCTCCCGCAGGCAGATTCGGCACAGGCCGAACTTGCGGAACACGGCATGCGGACGGCCACACCGGTTGCACCGGGTGTACGCGCGCACGGCGAACTTGGGCTTCTTGGCGGCCTTGTTGACCAGAGCCTTCTTTGCCATATCAGTTCTCCTTGAAGGGGAAGCCGAGCTGGCGCAGCAGGGCCCGTCCCTCGTCGTCGTTGGTCGCCGAGGTGACGACGGTGATGTCCATGCCCCGCGGGCGGTCGATGGAGTCCACGTCGATCTCGTGGAACATCGACTGCTCGGTGAGACCGAAGGTGTAGTTGCCCTTGCCGTCGAACTGCTTGGGCGACAGACCGCGGAAGTCGCGGATACGCGGCAGTGCGATGGACACGAGACGGTCCAGGAACTCCCACATGCGGTCGCCGCGCAGCGTGACGCGGGCACCGATCGGCATGCCTTCACGCAGCTTGAACTGTGCGATGGACTTGCGAGCCTTGCGGATCTCCGGCTTCTGGCCGGTGATCGCGGCCAGGTCGGTGACGGCGCCGTTGATGAGCTTGGCGTCACGCGCAGCGTCGCCGACACCCATGTTGACGACAACCTTCACGACGCCCGGGATCTGCATCACGTTGGCGTACTTGAACTCGTCGTTCAGCGCGGTCTTGATCTCTTCGCGGTAGCGAGTCTTCAGACGGGGCTGTGCGTTTTCGGTAGTGGTCATCAGATGTCCTTCCCGTTGCGGCGGGAGATGCGGACCTTCTTGCCGGTCTCTTCGTCGATGCGGTAGCCGATACGAGTGGGCTTGCCGTCGGAGTCGATCACCATCACGTTCGACACGTGGATGGCGGCCTCCTGGGTAACAATCCCACCGGACTGCGCGCCACGCTCATTTGCCGACTGTGCGGTGTGCTTCTTGATGCGGTTCACGCCCTCGACGAGGACACGGTTGCGCTCCGGGTAGGCCGCGATGACCTTGCCCTTGGCGCCCTTGTCCTTGCCGGCGATGACGAGAACGGTGTCGCCCTTGTGCACCTTCATTTACAGCACCTCCGGGGCGAGCGAAACGATCTTCATGAACTTCTTGTCGCGAAGCTCGCGACCGACGGGCCCGAAGATGCGGGTACCACGCGGGTCATTGTCGGCCTTGATGATGACGGCGGCGTTCTCATCGAACTTGATGTAGCTGCCATCCGGGCGGCGACGCTCTTTGACGGTACGGACTACGACGGCCTTGACGACGTCACCACGCTTGACGGTGCCTCCGGGGATGGCGTCCTTGACGGTCGCCACAATGATGTCCCCGATCCCGGCATAGCGTCGCGACGAGCCACCGAGCACGCGGATGCACAAGATTTCCTTGGCACCGGTGTTGTCGGCGACCTTCAGCCGTGACTCCTGCTGAATCACTGGTCTCTCCTACGTGACCTGGAAGTGGATGTGTGCCGGATTCCGACCCGACACACGCGGTCATGTTGTCTTCAGGGCGCGCGCCATCCCCGGGTTTTCACCTGGTGGGAATGCCTACCTGCCCCGGGGCGCCAAGCACCCACAAGACAACCGCCCTAGTGTAGGTGAACCCGCAGGTCGGATACAAATCCGAGCCACCGCACCCGCTCCCCTCGCCGACTCCCTTCGCCGAAACCTTGGTTCTGGCGGATTCGTCTCGCACATTCTCGCCACAACCTCGGTCTCGACGGGGTGCTACCGATTGAAGGCCGAGCCCTGCTCGCGGTCCAGATAGGTATCGCCCTTGTTCTTCAGGAAGACCAGGTACACCACCAGCGATATCGCGATGCACACCGTGACGTAGGCGATGAACAGCGGCACCTGACCGTGCTCCTTGAGCGCCTGATAGATCAGTGGCGCGGTCCCGCCGAACACCGAATTCGCCAGCGCATAGCCGACCCCTACGCCGAGCGCGCGCACATGAGACGGAAAAAGCTCGGATTTCACCAGCGCATTGATCGAGGTGTATCCGGTCAGGATGACGTAAGCCCCGGCCACCAACAAAAACGATGCGATCGGCGACCGCGTCTGGGGCAGATACGTGATGAGGACATACGTGTAGACCACTCCCCCAAAGCCGAACCACAGCAGCAGCGGCTTGCGGCCCACCTTGTCGCTGATGAGTCCGCCGATGGGTTGTAGCAGCATGAGGAAGATCAGCCCCGCCAGATTGATCCAGGTGGCAGTCATGGCCTGGTCCTTATAGGCGGTCTTGACGATTGCCGGTGCGTTGACGCTGTACGTGTAGAACGCGAGAGTGCCGCCCATGGTGATGAGGAAGCACAGCAGCAGCGGTTTCCAGTACCGGGTGAGCAGCTCGCGCATCGACCCGGAGCTGGTGTCGGCACCGGCCTTGATGGCCGCGAGCTGCTCCTCGCTGAGCGATTCGTCCATGGTGCGCCGCAGCCAGTACACGACGATCGCGGCCACACCTCCTACGGCAAAGGCTATGCGCCAACCGAATTCGTGAACCTGATCCTTGTCGAAGACGGTCAGGATGATCAGCAGCGTGAACTGGGCAAGCACATGGCCGCCGACCAATGTCACGTACTGGAACGACGAGAAGAACCCGCGCCGTTCGCGGGTGGCCGCCTCGGACATGTAGGTGGCCGACGTGCCGTACTCGCCTCCCGTCGCGAAGCCCTGGACGAGCCTGCACAGGATCAGCACGATCGGTGCGGCCATTCCGATGCTGGTACGCGAAGGCACCAGGGCGATCACCATGGAGCACGCCGCCATCAGCGAGACGCTGATGGTCAGCGCGGCACGGCGGCCGTGCCGGTCGGCGAACCTGCCGAAGAACCACGACCCCAGGGGCCGTGTGATGAAGGTGACCGCGAAGATCGCGTACACGTAGACCGTCGAGTTCTCGTCGGTCTCATCGAAGAACTGCTTCTCGAAGTACATCGCGAAGACGGTGTAGACGTAGACGTCGTACCACTCGACGAGATTCCCGGAGGATCCTCTGACGGTGTTCCAGATGGCGCGGCGAGTGTCGGCCCGGCCCGATGGAGTTGGCGTGTGGGTACTCGAAACAGTCATGCAGGCTTACTGACCACCGGATGCCGGACCCGGCGGAGGGCCGTGGCGGGCGGGATCGGGCGCGGTGATGCTGCTGGTCGACGCCACCGCAGCCGGAGCGTCGGCTGCCGGACCATCGGTCGACGGCATCATCCACGCCGGCGCCTTGCGCGTCGGCGATGCCGCCACCGGCTTCGGCGTGGACGATGAGGGTTGCGGTGCCGATGTGGTGGGCGATGGCGTCGTGACAGCGGGCGAGGTCGTCGCGCTCAACGGATTGGCGCTCTTGGACGTCGACGCCGGGCCGCTCGTCGAACTGCCGCTGGGTGTCGTGGCGCTACTGCTGGCGGCCACCGCGTTGAGCCGGCCGATGACGAAATCGGCGGCCCGGTCGGCCGATCCGTCGGATTTGTACTGCATGTGCGGGCCGAGTCCGCCGCCTGCCGGATCACAGATCCCGTCACCGGGGTTGCAGATGTCGATGACCTTGCTGCGCAGATCGTCCCGGATCTCCAGGTCCAGATTCATGCCGGCAACCTGCCAATTTTTCGGATTCCCGATCAATACGATTGCGGGGACGCGCTTTTCGAGGTCGGCCGGGAGCGGGTTGTTGAAGGTGAGACCTGTTCCGTTCTTGCCGAACAGCACATCGACGACGGCTGCGCCCTGAGAGAAACCGCCAAGCACGAACTGAGTGTTCGGGCAGTTTCGCGCGACTTCCTGGACGTGGAAGCTCATGTCATTGGCGCCGTCGCCGGCACGGACCCAATCGAAACTGGCCGGGTAATTGACCGCATAGATGTCGACACTCTTGCCCGGGAGCCGCTCGACGATCTCGTCGGTGACGGCCTTGCCGACATCGCCGAGGCCCGGCGAATCGTTGGTCCCGCGCGCGAAGGACACATCCACATCCGGACAGCCCGCCGCTCTGGCGGTGGGAGAGCTCTCCGTTTGTGCGGTGAGCACCGCGGCGGCTGCCGCGGATACCGCGAATATCGAAACCCCGACCGATCCACGCTTGACGTATCGGTTCATTCGTCCAGCGTAGACAGGTCGGCCCACACATTTACAGAGGTTGGCACCATCCGAAATGACTCTTACCGGGCCCTTACTCACTCCTGATCCGCGCCCGGACGGCACGTGCGCGGATCACCCACTCAGCGGGCACCGCCGTCACCGGAAACTGAAACACGTTCTACTCTTATGTCGTGGACGTGACATACGAGGGCACCAAGAAGGAACTGGCCACCGATGAGGGTGTGCTGCGCTACCACGAGGCCGGGGAGGGCGAGCCGCTGATCCTGCTGCACGGCTCGGGGCCCGGCGTGACCGGGTGGCGCAATTACCGCGGGAACCTCGAGGTTTTCGCGAAGCATTTCCACACCTACGTCTTGGAGTTCCCCGGGTTCGGCGTCAGCGACGCCGTGCAGGGGCACCCGGTCCTGACGGCCGGCGCCTCGGTCATCCGGTTCATGGACGGCCTCGGCATCGAATCCGCCGCCATCGTCGGGAACTCGATGGGCGGGGTCGTCGGCATCAACCTGGCGATCAAGCACCCCGATCGCATCGCCAAACTCGTCACCATCGGCGGCGTAGGACCGAACATCTTCAGCCCGAGCCCCAGCGAGGGCCTGCGCCTGCTACAGGAGTTCACCGACAACCCCGATCGCAACAAGTTGGTCCGCTGGCTCAACTCGATGGTGTGGAATCCCGCCGTGGTCACCGAGGAACTCATCGAGGAGCGTTGGGAAGCGGCGATCAACCCGGACGCGCACAAAACCGCGCAGCTGATGTACGGCTCCAAAGCCTTTGCCATGCAACAGCAGTTCCTCGCGAACGCCGACATCGCGCCGTACTGGGCGATGATGCACAAGATCAAGTGCCCGACCCTGCTCACCTGGGGCCGCGACGACAGGGTCAGCCCGCCGGACATGGCGATCGTGCCGATGCGGCTCATCCCCAACGCCGAGCTGCACATCTTCCCCAACAGCGGCCACTGGGTGATGATCGAAGCCAAGCAGGCCTTCGAGCAGACGGTCGTGGACTTCCTGCGGCGCTAGTCGTCGAACGCATACCGCACGCAGACAAATCGCCGGATTCACCTGCGTGCGGTATGCACTCGGCGCAATGCACCCCAACGCAAAAGCGCGCCGCCCCTTTCGGGAACGGCGCGCTTTATGCGTATCTGCTTACTTGGCCTTCTCGAGAACCTCGACCAGGCGCCACCGCTTGGTGGCGGAGGTCGGACGGGTCTCCATCAGCGAGACGCGGTCGCCGACACCGGCGTCACCGTTCTCGTCGTGGGCCTTGACCTTCGACGTGGTGCGGATGATCTTGCCGTACAGCGAGTGCCGGTTACGGGACTCGAGCTCGACCACGATGGTCTTCTGCATCTTGTCCGACACGACGTAGCCGATGGCGGTCTTACGACGCCCACGCGGCTGCTCGGTGGCCGGGGTGTGCTTAGGCCCGGCGGCCTTCTTGGTCTCGCTCACTTGCTGTCCTCGCTATCGGGTCCTGCGGCCAATCCGAGCTCGCGCTCACGCATCACCGTGTAGATGCGCGCGATCTCCTGGCGCACCGCACGCAGCCGACGGTTGTTGGCGAGCTGACCGGTGGCCATCTGGAAGCGCAGGTTGAACAGCTCTTCCTTGGACTCACGCAGCTTGGTGATCAGCTCGTCTTCGGTGCTTTCCCGCAGTTCGCCAGCGGAAATTCCCACTGCCATCAGAACTGCTCCTCTCGTGTGATGATGCGCGCCTTGATCGGCAGCTTGTGGATCGCGCGCGTCAGGGCCTCGCGCGCGGTCTCCTCGTTCGGGTAGCTCAACTCGAACAGCACACGACCGGGCTTGACGTTCGCAACCCACCACTCCGGCGAACCCTTACCGGAACCCATGCGGGTTTCGGCGGGCTTCTTGGTCAGCGGGCGGTCCGGGAAGATGTTGATCCACACCTTGCCGCCACGCTTGATGTGCCGGTTGATGGCGATACGAGCGGACTCGATCTGCCGGTTCGTGATGTATGCGTGGCCCAGCGCCTGGATGCCGTAGTCACCGAAGGCAACAGTGGTACCGCCCGAGGCGGTGCCCTTCTTCTTCGGGTGATGCTGCTTGCGGTGCTTGACCTTACGGGGAATCAGCATGTTCAGCTCTCCGTGCTTGTCTCGGCCGGAGCATCTCCGGCCGGGGTTTCAGCGGCGGCACGGCCGGCCTCGGTGCTCGTCGCGGTGGTACCCGAGGCGCCGCTACGACGCGGACGGGCACCGGCCGGACGCTCACGGCGCGGACGGTCACCGGCAGGCGCGGCCACCGAGGCGGCGAGCTCGCGCTTGCCACCGACGATGTCGCCCTTGTAGATCCAGACCTTCACACCGATACGGCCGAAGGTCGTCTTGGCCTCGTACAGGCCATAGTCGATGTCGGCGCGCAGCGTGTGCAGTGGCACCCGGCCTTCGCGGTAGAACTCCGAGCGGCTCATCTCAGCACCGCCAAGACGACCGGAGCACTGCACCCGGATGCCCTTGACGTTCGGCTGACGCATGGCCGACTGGATGGCCTTGCGCATCGCGCGACGGAACGCCACACGATTCGAGAGCTGCTCGGCGACACCCTGGGCAACCAGCTGCGCCTCGGCCTCGGGGTTCTTCACCTCGAGGATGTTCAGCTGCACCTGCTTCTTGGTCAGCTTCTCCAGGTCGGCGCGGATGCGGTCGGCCTCGGTGCCACGACGGCCGATGACGATGCCGGGACGTGCGGTGTGGATGTCAACGCGAACCCGGTCACGGGTGCGCTCGATCTCCACCTTGGCAATGCCAGCGCGCTCCAGGCCAGTGGCCAGGAGGCGGCGGATCGCCACGTCTTCCTTCACGTAGTCCGCGTACTGCTTGTCGGCGTACCAGCGGGACTTCCAGTCGGTGGTGATACCGAGCCGGAAACCGTGCGGATTGATCTTCTGGCCCACTAGCGCGAGCCTCCCTTCGCCTCAGCGGTGGTCTTGTTGGCGGCAGCCTTCGAGCCCTCGGCCCGGCGGGCGCGAGCGGCGGCCTGTGAGGTTCCGCCCTTACCACCCTTCTCGGACTTGGGACGGCTCTCCACCACCACGGTGATGTGGCTGGTGCGCTTGCGGATCCGGAATGCACGACCCTGCGCGCGGGGACGGATGCGCTTAGCGGTCGGGCCCTCGTCGGCGAAGATCTCCGTCACCACAAGGGTGGAGGGATCCAGGCCGTCGTTGTTCTGCGCGTTGGCAGCAGCGCTGGCGATGACCTTGGAAACCGGCTCGCTGGCTGCCTGCGGCGCCCACCGCAGGATGTCGATGGCGTCGGTTACCGACTTGCCGCGCACCAGGTCGATGACCCGGCGTGCCTTGGTCGGCGAGACCCGCACGAACCGTGCAACGGCCTTGGCCGATGGGTATTCAGTCGTTGTAGTCATTAGCGCCGCTTGCTCTTTCGGTCGTCCTTGATGTGACCCTTGAAGGTCCGCGTCGGGGCGAACTCACCCAGCTTGTGACCGACCATTGCTTCGGTGACGAAGACGGGGACGTGCTTGCGCCCGTCGTGCACCGCGAAGGTGTGGCCGATGAAGTCGGGGATGATGGTCGACCGACGCGACCAGGTCTTGATGACCTGCTTGGTGTTCTTCTCGTTCTGTACGTCGACCTTCTTGAGCAGATGGTCGTCGATGAACGGGCCCTTCTTGAGGCTGCGTGGCATCGCTTACTCCTAGCGCTTCTTGCCGGTGCGCCGGCGACGGACGATGAGCTTGTCGCTCGCCTTGTTGGGCTTGCGGGTGCGGCCTTCGGGCTTGCCCCACGGGCTCACCGGGTGACGACCACCGGAGGTCTTACCTTCACCACCACCGTGCGGGTGGTCGACCGGGTTCATCACGACACCACGGACGGTGGGGCGCTTGCCCTTCCACCGCATACGGCCGGCCTTACCCCAGTTGATGTTGGCCTGCTCGGCGTTGCCGACCTCGCCGACGGTGGCGCGGCAGCGCACGTCGACACGGCGGATCTCACCGCTGGGCATACGCAGGGAGGCGTAAGCGCCTTCCTTGCCCAGCAGCTGGATTCCGGCACCGGCAGAGCGGGCCATCTTGGCTCCACCACCGGGACGCAGCTCCACGGCGTGCACGGTGGTACCCGTCGGGATGTTGCGCAGCGGCAGGTTGTTGCCGGGCTTGATGTCGGCGTTGGCGCCCGACTCCACCACGTCACCCTGCGACAGCCCGACCGGCGCGATGATGTAACGCTTCTCGCCGTCCAGGAAGTGCAGCAGCGCGATACGCGCGGTGCGGTTGGGGTCGTACTCGATGTGCGCGACCTTGGCGTTGACGCCGTCCTTGTCGTGGCGACGGAAATCAATCAACCGGTAGGCACGCTTGTGGCCGCCACCCTTGTGACGAGTGGTGATGCGGCCGTGGGCGTTACGGCCACCGGTGCCGTGCAGCGGGCGAACCAGCGACTTCTCGGGAGTCGAGCGAGTGATCTCCGAGAAATCGGCGACGCTCGAGCCGCGGCGACCGGGGGTCGTCGGCTTGTACTTGCGAATAGCCATGTCTTCTCTAGTCCTCTACTCCCCGACTACGCGGGGGCTCCAAACAGGTCGATCGGCTTGCTACCCGGTGCCAGGGTGACGATGGCGCGCTTGGTGCTCTTGCGCTGTCCGAAACCGGTGCGGGTGCGCTTGCGCTTGCCCTGCCGGTTGGCGGTGTTCACCGAGGAGACCTTGACGCTGAAGATCTGCTCGATGGCGATCTTGATCTGCGTCTTGTTCGAGTCCGGGTGGACGATGAAGGTGTACACGTTGTCTTCGATCAACGAGTACGACTTCTCCGAGATCACCGGGGCCAGGATGATGTCGCGGGGGTCAGCGATGGTTGCCATCAGGCCGACACCTCCTCTTTCTTCTTGGCGTTGATGAAGCCGTTGAGGGCCTCGACGCTGAACACCACGTCATCGGCCTTCAGCACGTCATAGGTATTGAGCTGGTCGTAGGCCAGCACATGCACGTTCGGCAGGTTCCGGACGCTCTTGACCGAAGTCAGATCGTCGCGGCCCAGCACCACCAGTACCTGCTTGCGGTCGCTGATCTCGGCCAGGAACGACTTGGCGCTCTTGGTCGAGGGCTCTTGTCCGGCAACCAGTTCGGTGATCGCGTGGATCCGGCCGTTGCGAGCCCGGTCAGACAGCGCACCGCGCAGGGCGGCGGCGATCATCTTCTTGGGCGTGCGCTGGCTGTAGTCACGCGGCTGCGGGCCGTGGACGATGCCACCACCGGTGAACTGCGGGGCACGGGTCGAACCCTGACGGGCACGGCCGGTTCCCTTCTGGCGGTACGGCTTCTTGCCACCACCGGACACCAGGCCACGCGTCTTGGTGGAGTGGGTGCCCTGACGGCCTGCGGCCAACTGAGCGGTCACCACCTGGTGCAGCAGCGCGATATTGGCTGGGGCGTCGAACAATTCGGCCGGCAGCTCGATGGAGCCGTCCGTCTTGCCGCCCGGAGCCTTGACTGCGATCTTCAAAAAATCCTCAGACACTACTTCTCACCTCGCTTGACAGCGGTGCGGACCACAACCAGGCCACCCTTACGTCCGGGGATGGCACCCTTGATCAGCAGTACGCCGTTCTCAGCATCAACCTTGTGCACCACCAGGTTCTGCGTGGTGACGCGATCGCTACCCATACGTCCGGACATCCGCGTGCCCTTGAAGACACGACCCGGGGTGGCGCAGCCACCGATCGAGCCGGGACGACGGTGCACGGCCTGCGCACCGTGGCTTGCGCCCTGACCACTGAAGCCGTGACGCTTCATGGTTCCGGCGAAGCCCTTACCCTTCGAGGTTCCGGTGACGTCCACGTACGCGCCGTCACTGAAGATCTCGGCGGTCAGCTCCTGGCCGACCTCGTACTCGGCGGCAGCGGCCTCGTCGTCCAGACGCAGCTCGGCCAGGTGGCGACGGGGGTTGATACCCGCGGCAGCGAACTGACCGGTGACCGGCTTGGTCACCTTGCGCGGGCTGATCTCACCGAACGCCAGCTGAACGGCGCTGTAGCCATCCTGCTCGGGGGTGCGGATGCGGGTCACCACATTGGGTCCGGCCTTGACGACGGTCACCGGGACAACCCGGTTGTTGTCGTCGAACACCTGTGTCATACCCAGCTTGGTGCCCAGAATTCCTTTTCTTGCCATGGTTTCTGGTTCTCCTACTGGATGTTCACGTCGACGCTGGCCGGCAGGTCGATGCGCATAAGCGCGTCAACCGTCTTCGGCGTCGGGTCGAGGATGTCGATGAGCCGCTTGTGGGTGCGCATCTCGAAGTGCTCGCGCGAATCCTTGTACTTGTGCGGCGACCGGATAACGCAATACACGTTCTTCTCGGTTGGCAGCGGCACAGGTCCAACGACACTCGCGCCGGTACGGGTCACCGTCTCAACAATCTTGCGCGCAGAGGCATCAATGGCCTCATGGTCGTAGGCCTTGAGCCTGATGCGGATCTTCTGTCCCGCCACGCTTCCTACCTCTACTATCACTGGTCCGGAGCGCGCCGAAGCGCACCACCCGATACCGCCGCTGTTTACCTGTCGTAGTTCACCGACCCCCGCGGTCGGGCGTGTCGCCCTCGCGCGCAGTCGTCCGCGTCGAAAATTCTCGTCGCTTGGACTGGGCCGACGCGCCCGTAAGGGCGCTTGTGGTTCGCCGTCCCCGTTCGCAGCGCACCATGGTCGACCCAAGGCACTGCAACCGGTTCACGGCAACCCGAACAGTATGCCTTATCCCGCGGCTGCGGCCAAATCCCTGGTTCACCCACCCGGCAGCGGCAACTGCGAGCCCCTGACCTGCGCATCCGGGGACCTCTGGAACGCTAGTACAAGATCCGTTGAGGAGGTCGTGACGTGCGCTGGTCAGAAGCCCACGGAGGGCGTTCATTTCTGCGGGCACTGCCCGTCCTCTCCGGCAGTGCCCCACCGTTCAACATCGACGGCGCCCCTGACGAACCGCTCCCCTTGTTCGCCGAATGGATCGAGCAGGCGGCGCAGGCAGGCGTTCCCGAACCGCACGCGATGACGATCTCGACGGTCGACGCGCAGGGTGCACCGCGCGCACGGGTGCTGATCGTGAAGGCCATCGACGAGAACGGCTGGCACTTCGCGGCGAGCTCGGCGAGTCAGAAGGGCCGCGATCTGTCATCGCATCCTGTCGCGGCGCTGACCTTTCACTGGCCGGCGGTGGTGCGGCAGGTGCGAGTGGTGGGCACGGTTGTCGACGACGGTGCGCAGGCGAGCGCTGCCGACTTCCTGAGCAGGCCCATGGGATCCCGCGCCATGGCCTTGACGCTGCGGCAGAGCCAGCCCCTGGCGGACGCCGCGGAAATCGACGCCGAGCTCGACAAGGCCCACCGGAAGTTGGCAGACGACCCGGAGCTGGCACCGGTTGAGTGGGTGTCGTACTCGGTACGGCCCACGCAGGTGGAGTTCTGGCAGGGCTCCCCCGACCGGAAACACCTGCGGCTGAGTTACCAGCGCACTGACGACGGATGGGAGCGCACCCGGCTCTGGCCGTGAATCGAGGAGGAGTCGGCGGCCGGGTTCGCAGTCATCTTACTTTCGAGTAAGGTACGTGCTGTGAGTGCATCTCCGACCTATAAGGCCTGGCAGCGTCTGCAGAACAAGCCCGGCGGCTCCGCCCTGTTCTCCGCCGCCATGATGGCCCGTGTCCCCTACTTCGCCTCCGTGGTGCCGCATGTGCACCGGATGGAGCCGGGCTACTGCGAGGTGACCGCCCCCAAGTGGTACTTCGTCTACAACCATCTCAAGACATTCCATGCGATCGCCGCATGCAACCTGGCCGAGGTCGCGATGGGCATGTTGATGGAGGCCACCACCCCGTCCTCACATCGGTGGATTCCCAAGGCGATGAATGTGCAGTACCTCAGTAAGGCGACCACCTCGCTACGAGCCGTCGCCACGTTGGAGGGCCTGGACTTCGCCTCGATCACCGAAGGCACCGATGTGGTGGTGCCGATCAGCATCACCGATCGTGACGGCAAGGAAGTGGTGAAGGCAGAGATCACCACCTGGGTGACCCCCGCCTAAACACCTTCGGCGGCCAAATTTTGCCGTTATAGACAAATCTATGGTGTGCCGCGCGCACACTCCGGCTATGGCCACCGCACTGTCTGAAATCGAGGAAGCCGGCCGAGTATTGGCCGATCCGACCGCCTATGCCGACGAGCCCCGCCTGCACGACGCGCTGACCCTGTTACGGCGTGAACAACCCGTGGCGAGAGTTGTCACCGACAACTATCGACCGTTCTGGGCGGTCACCAAGCACGACGACATCATGGACGTCGAGCGCGACAACACGCTCTGGATCAACGAACCGCGTCCGCTGCTGATGAACCTCGAGCAAGAGGCCGAGCTGGACAAGCAGGCGGCCATGGGGATCGAGCTCAAGACCCTGGTGCATATCGACGATCCCAAGCATCGAGTGTTGCGCGCCATCGGAGCCGACTGGTTCCGGCCAAAGGCCATGCGCGACATGAAACTCCGCACCGACGAACTGGCCACCCGCTACGTGAACAAATTGATGGATGCCGGCGGCACCTGCGATTTCGCACAGGACGTCGCGGTGCACTTCCCGCTGTACGTCATCATGTCTCTGCTCGGGATTCCCGAATCGGACTTCGACCGGATGCTCAAGCTCACCCAGGAGCTCTTCGGCGGCGATGACACCGAGTTCCAGCGCGGCGCCACTCCGGAGGAGCAGCTGCTGGCCCTGCTGGACTTCTTCGGATACTTCAGCGGTCTGACCGCGTCCCGCCGCGAGAACCCCACCGATGACCTGGCATCAACGATCGCCAACGCGAAGGTCGACGGTGAGCTGCTCAGCGACGTCGACACCGCCTCGTACTACACGATTATCGCCACCGCCGGGCACGACACCACCAGCGCCACCATCGCCGGTGGGCTCGAAGCCCTGCTGCAGCATCCGGACCAGCTGGCACGGCTGCGCGAGAATCCCGATCTCATGCCGCTGGCAGTCGACGAGATGATCCGATGGGTGACGCCGGTCAAGGAGTTCATGCGAACCGCGACGGCCGATACCGAGATTCGCGGCGTCCCCATTGCTGAGGGTGACTCGGTGCTGCTCTCTTACCCCTCGGGTAATCGCGATGAAGACACCTTCGGTAATCCGTTCACCTTCGATGTGAGTCGAGATCCCAACAAACACTTGGCGTTCGGATTCGGCGTGCACTTCTGCCTGGGTGCCGCGCTGGCGCGGATGGAGGTCAACAGTTTCTTCTCGGCACTACTGCCCCGGCTGGAATCCATCGAGATCGACGGGGATGTCGAGCGGATGTCCACCATATTCGTCGGGGGCATCAAGCACCTGCCCATCCGCTACAGCTTGCGGTAGCGGCCGGTGCTAACTGAGCCGGGCCGAACCGTCTGTCGCGACTTCGATTGACGCGCCTGCGATATCGGTATCCGCGATCTGCGCCGCCGCATCCCGGTCTTCGATCTTGGCGAAGGTACGCGCCCCCGCGGGCGTGCGGACGCTCACGAACGTCTGGAATGGAGATCCGTCTCGTCCGTAGTTGACTGTCCAGGCCTCGACGGTCGCCGCCCCCGAATACCCGTCGGCTGCCTCAGTTTTGGGCTCCTGATCGACCTCTGCCTGCACGTCCTCGTACCTGAACCCGGATGCGGGCGGCTCGGTTCCGTAGATTCCGAACGCGTGTTTGGTCAGGTATCCGCCGTTGGCCGTGATCAGCCCTTTCGCACCCGGGAGTTCACGAAGCCGCTCTGCCATGGTGGCGATGGAGTGGGTGACGTAGTTGCACCAGGGACCACCGGCGAACGTGAGCCCACCGGTGACCGTCAGCGGCCGCGCGGGATCATCGAGCGCCAGCCCCAACTCGGTGGCTGCAACCTGCACCGCCGAGGGGAAACACGAGTAGATGTCGATCAGGTCCACATCGTCTGTGCTCAGCCCGGCGATGTCGAACGCACGTCTTCCCGCGAGGCGGATGGCCGGAGACCGGTGCAGCTCATCGCGTTCACTGAGCGCGAAGGTGTCATTGGCCTGGCTGCCCGCGAGCGGAAATATCCAGCGGTCCTCCGGAATTCCGAGCCGCCGCGCTGTTTCTACCGAGGTCAGCAGCAGCACCGCACCCTGCTCGACCATGTTGTTGGAGTTCATCAGCTTGGTGTAGGGCGAGCTGATCCACCGATTGTCGGGACCCGGTGTAGCGATCTCCTCGGCGGTGTACGCGTCGTTGGACCAGGCGTGAGCGTTGTGTACGGCCACCGCGTTGAACCGCTGCCACAGCTGAGAGATGGCGGTCCGATGTTCCGCGACGGACACACCATTGGCAACCCGGATCGCCTGCTCGAACAGTGGGTACACGTGGCCGGGAGAGATGAGGCCGATGGTGGTCTCGGCGCCGCCCACCTGATCCATCCGGCCGCCGAGAATGGTTGGTTCGGCGATGGATTCGTCTTGAGTGGTCCACGACGGTTGCACTCCCGTGGCCATCATCTTGTTGCGTGAGCGCCACATCTCGGCCCCACCGATGAGAACCACATCGGCGTCCCCGGCCAGAATGTCGGCAGCCGCGTGGTTGACCAACAGCTGCGGCGAGTTGCCGCTGGGACCGGTGTAGAACGTCCGCTTGGGCGCCGCACCCAGACGTTCGCCGAGGAGCGCACCGGGGTCGCGGTACTTCCACGAGAAGATGTTCGCCACCGACACCGTGTCGACGGCCGTGAGCAGGTCCAGAGCCCCTGCGTCCTCGGCGGCCAGCCGGGCCGCTCGCTCCATGAGATCGATGGGCTCGGGGATCTCGGAGAACGGGCTGTCGGCGTCTGTGCGCTGGTTGACCTGTCCGGTACCGACGAGGACCGGCGTGCGAGGGTCGAGGGCCATCAGCCGATGGTAACCAACCACCCGGTTGGCCCCGGAGGGCCTCCCGCTACGTGGGCAATGCGGGACCGGCCCCCTCGATCTGGTTACCCGCGCCCGTCATGTCCTTGAGGTCAACGCCGGAACGGCCGATCTCACGCGCCCCCGCCACCAGAGCGGCGACGACCTGCGCCGCCTGGTCATAACCCAGCCCCTCCGGAGGATGAATATTGGATACACAATTACGTTGTGCATCAGTGCATCCCACCATGGGATTGTGCGTGAGGTAGATCCCGACGCTGTCGGCCACCGACAGCCCCGGACGTTCGCCGATGAGCACCAGCACCGTATCGACGCCCAGCGCGGCACCAATGTGATCCCCCAGCGCCACCCGCGCCTGCGTCGCGATGACGAGTGGCGCGATCGAGTACCCGCGAAGCCGCTGGTGCAGCGCCTGTAATAGCTGCACCCCGTGGTCGTCGAGGGCTCGCGGCGATAGACCGTCCGCGAGCACGATGCCGATATCGGCGTTGGAATCGGAGAGCACATCCAGTGCGCCGTCGGCGGGCGCCCGCCCCAGGTCGGGGCGGCGCAGGTACTCGGATCGATCGCCGGCCCGGCTGGTCACCAACAGCGGCGTACCCAACCCGAGTCCGTCGATGCGTCCTGCCAGGGCGCGCGCATCCAGGGGCGTGTGCACCGCGTCCCGGGCGGCCGCGTGCGCGGTCCCGAACTCCAGCACTCGAGTGGTCGGCAACGCATCACCGCTGCGCCCCAACCCGATTCGAGACTGCGTGGATCGACGCAGCGTGTCCCAGATATCGTGTGCGGCACCGTTGCTCGCGACATCGTTCATAACAGCGCTCGCAATGGCGAGTCGCTGACCGCGATTTCACGCAGCCCACCGTCACGCTCCAGCATCCCCATGCGCTCAAGCCATTCGTTGAACTCCGGCGCCGGCCGCAGGCCGAATGTACGGCGCGCGAACAGCGCATCGTGGAAGGACAGGCTCTGATACCCCAGCATGACGTCATCGGCTCCGGGCACGGCGATGACGAATGCAACCCCCGCGGCGGTGAGCACCGTCAGCAGCACATCCATGTCATCTGAATCGGCCTCGGCGTGATTGGTGTAGCAGACGTCCACCCCCATCGGAAGTCCCAGCAGCTTGCCGCAGAAGTGATCCTCCAGCCCGGCCCTGATGATCTGCTTGCCGTCGTAAAGATATTCCGGCCCAATGAATCCCACGACGGTATTAACCAACAGCGGCTCCACCTCGCGCGCGACCGCGTATGCCCTGGCCTCCAGTGTCTGCTGATCAACGGCAACGCCGCCCACCCCGATATGGGCTCCGGCAGAGAGCGCCGATCCCTGCCCCGTCTCCAGGTACATGACGTTGTTGCCCACGGTGCCGCGCCCCAACGACCGCCCGGCCTCGTTCGCCTCACGCAGCAGTGCAAGGTTGACCCCGAAGCTCTCGTTGGCGCCTTCGGTCCCGGCAATCGACTGGAATACCAAGTCCACCGGTAGATTTCGTTCGATGAGTTCCATCGTGGTGGTCACATGTGCCAGCACACACGATTGTGTGGGGATATCGAATCGCAATCGGATGTCGTCGATGAGGCGCAGTAGGTCGGCCGCGGCGTGCGGGGAGTCCGTCGCGGGGTTGATGCCGATGACGGCATCACCGCATCCCAGCAGCAGGCCGTCGAGGGTGGCGGCGGCGATACCCCGTGCGTCGTCGGTGGGATGGTTGGGCTGCAATCGAGTCGCCAAAGTGCCCGGTAGACCGATGGTGGTGCGGAAGGCGCTGTGGTTACGTACCGCAGCGCCGACTGCGATGAGGTCCTGATTACGCATCAGCTTGCTGACGGCTGCCACCATCTCAGGGGTCAGTCCAGCGGAAACATCTTTGAGCGACTGTGCCCCATGCGGTTTGGTGATCGTCTCCAGTAGCCAGTCGCGGAAATCGCCGACAGTGAGGTGTGAGATGACGGCAAAGGCCTCCGCATCATGGCTGTCGATGATGAGCCGGGTGACCTCGTCGGTGTCGTACGGGACGATCTCCTCGCAGAGGAACGTCGTCAGCGGCACCTCGGCAAGCGCCCAGCGTGCGGCGGCCCGCTCGGCATCCGACTGCGCCGCACAGCCCGCGAGCTCGTCGCCGGATCGGGGCGGCGAGGCCTTCGCGAGAACCTCGGCGAGCGATCCGAACTGGTAGGTGACCGGCCCTGCGGTGTGGCGAAAAGTGCTCATAATGTGCCTATTTCAATTCGTTCTCGGCTTCTGCAAGCGCCGCGAACTCTTCGTCCGGGGAGTTTGCGACCAAGTGGTGTCGGCTATAGAGCCCAAAGTACGCCATAAACAGGATGAACACCCCGAACGTGGCAAAAGCCGCGGTGGTATCGACGATGAAAGTCGCCACTACCGCCGCACACGCGATCACCAGTGCGAACCCGCTGGTGGCGATGCCGCCTGGGGTTCGGTACGGCCGCTGCATCTCGGGCTCGCGAACACGCAGCACAATGTGACTGACCATCATCAGCACATAGCTCAGCGCTGCACCGAAAACCGCCATGTTGAGCAACATCGCGCCTTTGCCACTGAGCGACAAGAGGAATCCGATGACTCCCGGCACGATCAATGCCAGCACGGGAGCCTTCCGGCTGTTGGTGACCGATAGCCGGGTCGGCAGATAACCGGCACGGGACAACGCAAAGGTCTGCCGACTGTAGGCGTACACGATCGAGAAGAAGCTGGCGATGAGGCCGGCCAGCCCGATGTAGTTGACCGCCTTAGCGACCGTGGTGGTTCCCAGCGCCTCGACCAAGGGATTACCCGACTGTCCCATCGCCTCGGCACCGCCCGCGCCGGGCACCAGGAACAGCACGACCGTCCCGGTGACAACAAGCACCAGCATCGCCATCACGATGCCGCGTGGGATGTTCTTCGCGGGATCTCGCGCTTCCTCGGCCGCAAGCGGCACGCCCTCGATCGCCAGGAACAACCAGATCGCGAACGGCACCGCCGCCCAGATTCCTAAATACCCATAGGGGAGTAATGCCGATGTGCCCGTTGCCGTTTCATCCACAGGAATGTTGGTCAGGTTTTTCGCGTCGAATCGGCCGACGGCGCCGATCGCAAAGGTGATCAGGCCTACGAGCGCGATCCCGGTGATGATGAACATCGTCCTGAGCGCCTCGCCCGCACCACTGAGATGAATCCCTATGAAGATCGTGTACACAGCCAGGTAGATCCACCATCCGTCCTTGAGCCCGAACAGATGCAGTGATTGGACGTAACTTCCGATGAACGTGGCGATGGCGGCCGGAGCTATCGCGTACTCAATGAGAATCGCCGTCCCGGTTGCGAATCCACCCCATGGGCCCAGGGCACGCCGGGCGAAGGTGTAACCACCACCCGCGGTGGGTAGCGCCGACGACATCTCTGCCATGCTGAGCACCATCGACAGATACATCGCGGCGATCACAACCGCCGCGATGGCCATGCCACCGAAACCTCCCTTGCTCAAGCCGGTGTTCCAGCCCGCGTAATCGCCGGAGATCACGTAGCTCACGCCGAGCCCGGCCAGTAGCACCCAGCCGGCGGTCCCCGACCTCAGCTGCCGCCGCGCGAGATAGTCGGCACCCTCGAGATGCGATTGGACACCCGCATGATCGTGCGCGGCCTCCGGATGTGGACTGACGGTGTCATCGGGAGTTGACATCGTCCAATTGTGCGACCGATGGCGTGTACATGTGCGGTAGACGCCAAGATTCGCACCCTCGTTACGACCACGCAACAAACTGGGCCGCCCGATGCCCGATCATCGCAATCGTGGCCGCCGGACCGCGGCTCGGAATGGTCGGCATGATTGACCCGTCGATGACGAAGAGCCCGTCGATTCCCCTGACACGACAGTACTTGTCGACGACCGCGTACTTGTCCTCGTCATTACCCATGGGTGCGGTCGCACACAGATGCTGCGACGTGGACCACCGCGGACCACCGAACCGCCGACCATACAGCTCGGACACCAGACGGACTCCGTCCCGCAAGCGATCCATATCTGCGGTCTCGCTGTCATACCTCAAGTCGATATACACCGGCGCTGCAGGATCGGCCGAACGTAATTCGACTCGACCCCGGCACCTCGGGGTCATCAACGCTACGCCGATCTGCCTGGCATCGGCGCCATTCACCTGCGCACCTGCCATGGCGGCGAATCCTGTTGTGTACGGGCGTATCTCGAGGCCCGTCTGACGGTCGGTGTGCAAGACGGTGTCCAGTACGGGATAGCCCGGCTGCCCACCATCGCCGGTGTCGAGCACCCACTCCGCGTGGTCCATCACGCGGGTCCCCACACCGGGTAGGTCGACAGTGGGCTCGACCCCGACGGCGCGCAGGTCATCGGCCGGTCCAAGCCCGGAGAGCAGTAGCAGCTTGGCGCTCTCAATCGCACCCGCGCTCAATATGATTCGATCAGCAGTCAGAGTCCGCACCGAGCTCCCCACCGCCACCTGCACGCCGGAGGCGCGCCCGCCACCACACAGCACCCGCAATACACGAGTACCTGAGTACACCGCGAGATTGGGGCGCCAGCCCGCTCCCTCCAGATACGCACGCGCCGGCCCGATCCGCATGCCGCTGTCGATGTTGAGTGGCACCAATCCCACCCCGACACCGGCCTTGCCGTTGAGGTCTGCCACCGCCGGATAGCCGGCTTTGACGGCGAGATCCGCCAGTTCTCTTCCAGCGGTACTCTGTTCGTGCCTGCGCCCGATCGGTATGGGTCCCGATGAGCCGTGTAGCGGATCATCCCGAAAGTCGCGATCGGTCTCCATCGCGCGGAAGTCATCACGCACATCCACCCAGGCCCACCCCGGCACCGACCATCCATCGAAATCCGCGGGCCGGCCCCGCACGAAGTAACCGCCGTTGATCGCGCCGGAGCCGCCCACCACCGATCCGCGCACCAACTCAGCCTGATCACCGGTGGATGTCAGCGTGGCCCAGTAATAGGTGGCTATCTGACTGTCCGGGCCGATCGGCAGACGGTACCCATCGCGCACACCGTCCTCATCGGCGGAGGACGCCGGCCCGGCCTCCACGAGCACCACACGAAACGACGGGTCTTCGGAAAGGCGGCTGGCCAGAATCGAACCCGCGCTGCCCGCGCCCACAATGAGCGCATCCGCGTGGATCGGCCTACTCAGGGCCGTAATTCCGGTCGAAGCGCACCCAGATCGCGCTCCTGCACGATCCCCGACCACAAGCCAATCCCATAGGCGATGTCGTCAAGACGCTTCAGCAATACGTACTCGAGCAGACCGATGCGATCATCGGGAGACGCCGAGTTGTCGTTGCGCTTCATCCAATCCACCACGCCGTCGACAATGGCGGCCACCACGAGCACTTGGCGACTGCGCCGCGACAGCGCGGCGGCCACCAACGCCAATGGCCAGTAATGGCGGCACAACGCGGACGCGATCTGCAACGCGGCACCGCCCACGCCCTGGGTGGCCACTCGAAGGACATCACGCGGTGGGGTGTCCACTCCCCGCAATGTCCGCGCGACACGCCCGGCCGCGAGCGCGGCCATGCCCGCAGCAGCCAGATAGCCCATCCCAGAACCCACCGCCGCCAGAATCCACACCAGCAGTGTCCATCGCGAGATGACCATCGGCGCCACCTTGTCGGGGTGGCGCGTCGACAGCGGCGCAGCGCTCATTCCGTAAAATGCTTTGCGCGCGAACCATTCTCGAAGTGTCAGTCGATGATCATGAGCCACATGGGACACCGGTTCGTACCGAAGCCGAGACCCCGCCTCGATCAGCCGCCAGCACAGATCCACGTCTTCACCGCATCGCAGCGATTCGTCAAACCCACCGATCTCGTCTATCGCGGCCCGGCGAACCACGATCGCCGCACTGGGGACATACGACACCGGGCCGTACGGAACGACGGGCGCCTCGCGAAGGCCAAGGTCCAACGAGGACCTGACCGCCTCATAGCGAGCAATCGCGTTGTCGCTCAAGACCAATCCCACAATCCGGGGGGCGACCAGAGCAACAGCCGGATCACTGAAATGCCCCAACAGTGCCTCCAGCCAGCCGCGCCTGGGCACCACATCCGAGTCAAGGAAGGCGACGAAATCCGTGGTCGCCAGCTTCAGCCCCGTATTGCGGGCCGCTGCCGGGCCCTGACTCTCGTCGTGACGTACCACCGTCACGTCACAGTGCATGCCCTCCAGATCGCACTCCAGGATCGGAATGGTGGAACCGTCGTCGATGACGATCACGCGCATCCCGCGCAACGCCCGTAGCAGCCGTCGAAGGCCAAATCCATTGTTAAGGCAAGGAATAACGACGGTCACGTCTCGATATCCGGGTCCACCCGTGGGCCGGGGATGAGCGACGGTCGCATCCAGCAGCGTCCGGGCAAGCTGCGCGCTGGTCGCGTCACGGACCTCGAGCCGTCCACCGGAAAGCAGGGTCCGCGCGGCCGGAGCCAATCGCAGCAGCCGGGTTGGGGAGCCACCCAGTAGCGCCGAGCCCTCGTCGAGAACGCGAACGCGCCGATCCACCTGTACCGCGAATCCGTCGGGTAACCGTCCGTGCGGTGCGGACACGCCCTGCGCCGGCTCGTCACTGGTGGTCATACCAGCCGCCCGTCCGCGTCGGGTGTCCAACGGCGCACCGCGTCGGCGCATTGTCGAGTCATCGTCGCGAGCATCCGTGCGCCTTCCTGGCTGCTGGCGGTGGTCGGATCTCCGAGCACACCGATGGCGCTCACCGCCGCTACTCCGCCCGCACGCATAGGCGCCATCAGTTCGCGCAGCGGTGCCGAATTTCCGGCGAGCACTTCCTCACGACGCACGTTCTCTGGTGAAATATGCAGCAGCAGAGACGTTTCCACATGTCCCGCATGAGCGTCGCCGCCTTCGACCGCACACGCCCACCATGCGATATCGCGCCCCTCGGAACGCAACAGTCGCACCGCGGAGACCGTCGCCTCGATATTCCCGCCGTGACCGTTTACGAAAACGATGCGCCGGCACCACTGTGTGGCCGACCGGGCGTACTCAACGAGGACCCGAGTCAGCGCCTCGGTCCCTATCGAGATCGTTCCAGCGAAGGATTGATGTTCTCCGCTGGATCCGTACGCGATGGCCGGAGCGAGGGCGGTCCGACCGTCACCCGTATCGGCGGCCAGCTCCCCCGCCGCAGCGGTAGCCACAGCATTGGCAATGCGGGTGTCGGTGTCCAGCGGCAAGTGCGGGCCGTGTTGTTCGGTTGAGCCGAGCGGAGTGAACAGCGTAATGGCCTCGTCTGCGAGCTCCGGAGAGATGGCGGTGCTCAAGACAGTCGGAACAGCCACCCGCCGATGGTAGGCCGAATTCACGTCAAATGCATCCAAAGTTGGCGCACACGATCGAGGTCTTTACATCCTTGCTGGCCGTCGGCTTATGCGCTAGGCGCTATTTCGTACCGATTGTCACGCCAGTCCCTGCCGCCACATCGACGACGCCGTCACCGCGTTCGATTCGCGCTGCGCTGAACTAGTGCCGCCCGAGGCCCCGGGCAAATCCCTCGGGGATCAAAAGATCATCTGGCGATAGTTCGTGCACAGATTTTTTGCCAAGTCCCATCAGCGCCGAGTCGATGCCCCCGCGCATGATGTCCAGGACGTTCTCGACACCGGTCTGACCGGCGGCCGCGAGGCCCCAGAGATACGCCCGCCCGATCATCACCGCGCGCGCACCAAGGGCCAACGCCTTGACGACGTCGCTGCCCCGCCGGATGCCACCATCGAGCAGCACCTCGACATCACCGCCGACAGCCGCTGCGATGCCGGGCAATGCGCGGATCGAGGCAGGCGTTCCGTCGAGATTGTTACCACCGTGATTTGACACCGAGATCGCTGAAACTCCGCAATCCACAGCACGTTTGGCGTCATCGATGCGCATCACACCCTTGAGCATGAACGGACCGTCCCACTGCTCACGCATCCATCGCACGTCATCCCAGGTGGGCGCCGGGGTTCCCATCCACTGCCCGTAGGCATCGAAGAACGGCGGCCCGGCCTCGCCACGGGCCGCCTGGTTCGGCACCCGCAGGTCCGGGATGTTCATGCCCTTGCCGAACGACCACAGCCAGCCGGGCTTGGTCACCACTTCCGGCGCCAGCCGGATCATCGACCGCAGGTTCATCTTCTCGGGTATGGACGGGCTCCCCCAGTCGCGACCGTGCGAGAAGCTCCAGTCCAGGGTGGCGATAAGCCCCACCGCTCCAGCATCTTTCGCACGCTGGATGCGCTGAGCCACATCGTCGCGTCCGCCCAGCCAGTAGATCTGAAAGTGCGTCTTCGGATTGGCAGCCACCACGTCCTCGATGGGCTTGCTCGCAAAGGATGACAGCCCCATGGCGGTTCCACGCGCGGCGGCCGCCCGCGCCACAGCCACCTCACCATCGGGATCCACCGCTTGAACGCCGGTCGGCGAGATCATCACCGGCAGTGAAATCTCTTGCCCCAACACTGTTGTCGACAGTTCACGGTCCGGCTGAATGCCGACGACGTGGGGCTCGAATCCAAGCTCCCCAAACGCCTCGACATTGTCGCTGACCGTCAGCCCCTTCTCACTGGCCGAGATCAGTGAGCTGTAGACGGACTTCGGCAGCCGCTTCTTGGCCCGCTGCTGGGCAATCGCGACCGTCTCGAACCATGTGTTGCGCGCCATCTACCGTCCTGCTCGTACGTTGGAAAGGGGGTTCTCGTCGCACGCGCGCGATGGGGGCCGGCGAGTCAGGGTCAGCGCAACTGGGCCCGAGGCCGGGCCGCGCTTACCCTTCGAATGCGAATGGTCTCCACTGGGTTTGGGCACGACGCGATCTGCGGCCAGGGCCGCCTCGCCGTAGCCCTGTACGCATTCCGGGTCGGGCCCATCCATGGGCAACCCGGTAAAGAACTTCGCCGCCATACAGCCGCCCCGGCAGCTGTCATAATGCCCACAGCTACCGCACGCACCCGCGGACTGTGGCTCGCGCAACTCGTTGAACAACTGTGAGTGCTTCCACACCTCATCAAATCCACCATCGGACACCACATTTCCGGCCATGAACCGATCGTGGATGGCAAATGGGCACGCGTAGACATCACCTACCGGATCGATCAGGCACACCACCCGGCCAGCACCGCACATGTTCAGGCCTGGCAAACCACCGGAGCCATCACCGTACGCCGACAGGTGGAAGAAGGAATCACCCGTGAGCACCCGCTCACCATTGAGCACCAGCCAGTCGTACAGCTGACGCTGCTGCGCAGGGGTGGGGTGCAGTTCGTCCCATACATCGGCACCGCGCCCGGAAGGCCGCAACCGTGTAATCCGCAGCGTTGCACCGTATTTTGCCGCCAGATCCGCGAACTCGTCGAGTTGGTCCACGTTGTGACGGGTGACCACCACCGAGATCTTGGCGTCCTTGAAGCCGGCGGCAGCCAGATTCTCCAGCGCGCGTACCGCCATGGCGAACGATCCCGCGCCGCGCACGGCGTCGTTCACCTCTGCGGTCGCGCCGTCCAGCGAGATCTGCACATCGACGTAATCGCTCGCGGCCAGCCGCGCCGCCACCTCCTCGGTGATGCGCACACCGTTGGTCGAGAACTTGACCCCCACATGGTGCTCGGTCGCATAGTCGACAAGCTCCCAAAAGTCTGAGCGCACAGTAGGTTCCCCGCCACCAATGTTCACGTAGAACACCTGCATGCCTTCAAGCTCGTCAATGATGCCCTTGCACTGCGCGGTGGACAGCTCGCGCGGATCACGCTTGCCCGACGATGACAGGCAGTGCACACAGGACAGGTTGCAGGCGTAAGTCAGTTCCCAGGTGAGGCAGATGGGAGCATCCAGTCCCTGTTCGAACTGATCCACCAGGCGGGGTACAGCGGGAGCGCTCATCAAGCGTCCTCTCGGGTCACGATCATCGTCGAATCCGCCAGCACAGCCAGTGCCCGCTGGTACGCAGCGGCCTGGCCGTCTTCGACACCGGCGGCGCGCCAAGCATTCTCAGCGCTGGTGTGGTCGGGAAGCGATTGCACGATCTGCAGCAGGGTGCGGTTCTTCAGGAAGGACAGCTTGCGGGTGCCGAAGTGGTAGAGCAGCGCCCCAAACGGCTCGGGGCGCAACGACACCTGGGGATGCAACTGCCAGGGCCGGGTCCAATCGAAACCGGCGGGCGCCTCGTCAATCATGGCGCTCATCGAGGTAGGGCGTCTCAGTAGACGCCGCACATCCCGTCGATCGACACCTCTTCGACCAGCGATTCCTGCACCAACTCGGTGTCGGTGGTCTGTCCGGCGACAGTGGTGGGCTCGGCCATCTGTTCACTCCCTTGTGAGTCTGGACTGTGGCAACGATCACGATAATAATGGCATCGAGTGCAGAAAGGGAAGAGGGTGGCAGGAAATGGCACAGTTCTCGGCATGAGTGCGCAGCCGGCGCGCGTGGGACGGCGCCCTTCGACAACCCGGGATGAGATCACGGCAGTTGCCATGGCACTGTTCGCGCAGCGCAACTTCGACGACGTGAGCGTCGACGACATCGCCGCAGCGGCCGGCATCGCCCGGCGTACGGTGTTTCGTTACTACAGCTCCAAGAACGCAATCGTGTGGGGAGACTTCGACTCCCACCTTGAGGTGATGCGCGCACTGCTGGAGAAGACACCGGACACGGTGGATATCAGCACTGCCCTGCGCCAGGCATTGCTGACATTCAACGACTTTCCGGCCGATGAGACCCCGCGCCACCGCATGCGGATGCGGCTGATCTTGGAAGTCCCTGCGTTACAGGCTTACTCGATGCTGATGTACACCGGCTGGCGCGACGTCATCGCGCAGTTCGTGGCCGCACGCACCGGCACCGATCCCGGCACCCTCTTACCGCAGACCGTTGCCTGGACCCTGCTCGGAGTGGCACTCGCCGCTTACGAACAATGGCTCGCCGACGAGTCCGCCACGCTCACCACACTGCTCGGCAAGGGCCTCGATGCCGCCGAAGTGGGCCTGCGCGGGCTGGGCTGAGCTCGCGGGCGGAAGGAACAGGCGCTACTCCAGCACGTCGGCGATGGGCGTTCCCGCGGCGATCTTGGCCCGCATCTTCATCACCGGGCCGGCCATCCCGCAGCCGACGACGCCGGTGAGCACACCGTCGCGCTCCAGATATGCCAGGAATTTCCGGCCGTCATCGGAAATGAGATGCACGGTATCCGCGTCGCCGAGATGTCCGAGCGACTGGATCTTCACGTCGTACTGATCGCTCCAAAAGTACGGCACGGCAGCAGCATTGGCCGCTGGTTCCTGACCGAGTAAGGCGGGTACGAGCGCGCGGACTTGATCGGCGACATTGCTCCAATGCTCCACCCGGCTAGGGCGGCCGTCAGCATCCGCCCACGCGGCGACATCGCCCAGCGCCCAGACATGCGGGGTGCCGGTACGGCCCACCGCATCGCACACCACGCCGTTGTTGACCTCGACACCCGACCCGTCCAACCAGTCCGTGGCGGGCCGGCTCCCGATACCCAGCACGACGAGATCGGAGTCCAGGCGCGTGCCGTCGGACAAGGTGACGGACTGAACCCGTCCGTCTCCCTCGACCGCGTCTACGCCTATTCCCACCCGAACGTCTACGCCCTCATTGCGATGCAGCCGGGCAACCAGGTCGCCGAGCTGCTGTCCGATCGCCGCCAGCAGCGGAGCGGGTTGCGGTTCGACGAGAACCACGTCAACTCCGTTGGCACGCAATGTGGACGCGACCTCACACCCGATAAATCCGGCCCCGACCACCACCGCTCGCCGCGCCTTCGCAGCGTCGCCTCGCAGCGCGAAGCTGTCATCGGCGGTACGCAGGACGTGGATGCCGTCCAGCTCGGGGAAGGCAGCGATACGCCGGGGAACGAGGCCGGTCGCGATGACGGCCTCTCCGTACTCCAGGGTGCTGCCATCATCCAGCGTGGCCGTCCGGGCAGCAGGGTCCAGCGCGACCACCTTGGCACCGAGTCGCAGTTCAATCTGCTTCTCGTCGTAAAACTCTCGCGGTTTGAGCACTACCGCATCGATTGTCTTCTCCGCGTCGCGCAGGACGTCCTTGGACAGCGGCGGACGGTCGTAGGGCAAGTGCGCCTCGCTGCTCACGATGGTGATCGGCCCGGAGAACTCGGCGCGGCGTAACTGTTCGGCGGTTCGTACCGCCCCCAGCCCGCCACCGATGATCAGTACCCCTCGATCCGCATCGCTCATGGGTTTCTTCTTACACGACTGGACACGGGCGATGTCAGGCCTATCGCCTCTGCCTCTTACCCCTGGACCTGCGCCCGGTCCACCAGGTTGGAAAGCACCACGATGCTCTCGGTGCGGTCGATGTCCCCACTGGCACGGATGCGTTCCAGCGCACGCTCGAGATGCTGGATATCGCGTGCCAGCACCCGCAACATCGCATCGGAGGTTCCGGTCACCGTCGCGGCACTGACGACCTCGGGAATGTCGATCCACGCCCGCCGCAAGGCTTCCGGCGTGATGGTGCCCTGGCAGTAGACCTGGACGTAGGCCTCGGTGTTCCAGCCGACGGCAGCACGGTCCACCACGGTGGTGAATCCCTTGATCACCCCCGTCGCAACCAGCCGGTCGACACGGCGCTTAACCGCCGGGGCCGACAGATTGACCTCCTCACCGATCTCGGCGAACGTCGCTCGAGCATTGCGCATCAACAGCGTCACGATCCGCTCATCGGTAGCATCGAGCTCGGCCATTCACGTTCCTCCTCCAGCGATCCGCCTAGTCTGCAATAGAATGCCAAATTTCCGTTCTGGACGCAATGAATCGCGGCCTCCTACGCAACGCATAGAGATTGATTGCGGCAATTGCCTCTCCTACGCTCAGCGCATGACCGTTGTGCACGAGGGTGGACACCCGGCCGGCTCCCCCATCCAGCAGCCAGACAGAACACCGACGACGCGTCACTACGTGATGGTGCCGCCGACGTACTACACCGTCGAATACGCGATCAACCCCTGGATGGACATATCCAATCCAGTCGATCCGACGTTGGCCGCCGCCCAGTGGGATACGTTGCGCGCCACCTACGAACGCCTGGGCCACACGGTGGACATCCTGCCTCCCGTAGCCGGCCTACCGGACATGGTCTACGCGGCCAACGGCGGAGTCGTGCTGCGGGGCAACGCCGTTGTCGCACGGTTTACCCACCCCGAACGCGCCGGCGAATCCGCCGCACATGCCGAATGGATGCGTGTGCACGGACTGCGCGCCATGCATACCCGGTACACCAATGAAGGTCAGGGCGACTTCCTGCTGGCGGGCGATGTCATGTTGGCCGGCACGGGTTTCCGTACCGACGTCCGGTCTCATGTGGAAGTGGCGCGAATGCTCGACATTCCCGTGGTAACACTGGAGCTCGTCGATCCGCGGTTCTATCACCTGGATACCGCGCTGGCCGTACTGGATCCGCAGACCGTGGCGTACTACCCGCAGGCGTTCAGTGAGGCCTCGCAAGCCCGGCTGCAGTTCATGTACCCCAACGCGATCATCGCCAGCTCGACCGACGCCTACGTGCTCGGGATGAACGCGGTGTCCGACGGTCGCCACGTCATGCTGCCCGCCACCGCGACCGGGTTCGCCGAACAACTCCGCACCGCCGGATTCGAACCGATCGGTATCGATCTCTCCGAGCTTCTCAAGGGCGGCGGTTCGGTGAAATGCTGCACGCTGGAGCTGCACTCGTGACCGTCACGGAGGCCCCCGGCATGTCACCCGACTCATACAAGAGCGCCGAATACATCGAGTTGGCCGAGCAGTACGGCGCACACAACTATGCGCCGCTACCGGTCGTCGCCCACTGCGCCGAGGGCGCGTGGATCGAAGACGTGGACGGCAAGCGCTATCTGGATTGTCTGGCCGCCTACTCGGCGGTGAACTTCGGCCACGGCAACCCCGAGATTCTCGCGGCCGCCCACGCTCAGCTCGACACGGTGACCCTGGTAAGCCGCGCATTTCATTCGGATCGTCTCGGCAGGTTCTGTCGCGACCTCGCCCGCCTCTGCGGTAAGGGCATGGTGCTGCCGATGAACACCGGGGCCGAGGCGGTGGAAAGTGGCATCAAGGTCGCCCGTAAATGGGGCACCGACGTCAAGGGAGTGCCCGCCGGACAGGCCAACATCGTGGTGGCTCACAACAACTTCCACGGCCGGACCATCAGCATCGTAAGTTTCTCCTCCGACGAGACAGCCCGCGGCGGATTTGGCCCGTTCACACCCGGCTTCCGCATGGTTCCGTTCGGCGACATCGCCGCACTGGCACGGGCGATCGACGACAACACCGTCGCTGTCCTGCTCGAACCGGTTCAGGGCGAGGCCGGCATCATCATTCCGCCCGACGACTACCTGCCGGCGGTCCGTGCAATGTGCACCGAGAACAATGTGCTGTTCATCGCCGACGAGATCCAGGCCGGGCTCGCGCGCACCGGCAAGATGTTCGCGTGTGACCACTGGAACGTGGTCCCGGACGTCTACCTACTGGGTAAGGCGCTGGGCGGTGGCGTGGTCCCGGTCTCTGCCGTGGTCGCCGACGTCGACGTGCTTGGCGTGCTGCATCCAGGCGAACACGGCTCCACCTTCGGTGGAAATCCGTTGGCCGCAGCCATCGGATCGACAGTCGTGGCAATCCTCGAGCGTGGCGAGTTCCAGCGGCGGGCGGCGGTTCACGGTGGGCATCTGCGACGACGCCTGGATGCTCTGATCGGCCACGGCGTCACCGAGGTGCGTTCACTGGGGCTGTGGGCCGGGGTCGACATCGATCCGAATCTGGCAACCGGAAGACAAATCAGTCTGCGCATGGCAGAGTGTGGCGTCTTAGTGAAGGACACGCATGGCGCGACTCTCCGGTTTGCACCACCCCTTGTCATCACCGAGGACGAAATCGATTGGGCAATAGACCAGTTCGCTGATGCGCTGGCCAAAAGCCGGTAGGTTTCGCCCGGCCCCAGGAGGCACAATGGCACCCTCGTCACCCAGCCTTGCCCAGCAGCTGCTGCGGCGCCGTCCCACGTCGGGGGCCCCCACTGCCCACGGCGCCGGCGGGCATCTGAGGCAATCGATGGGGACATTCCAACTCACCATGATCGGCGTCGGCGCCACGGTGGGCACCGGAATCTTCTTCATCTTGGCCGAATCCGTGCCCAAGGCAGGCCCCGCGGTGATGGCCTCGTTCCTGGTCGCTGGTCTCGCCGCAGGACTGGCAGCGCTCTGTTATGCCGAGTTGGCCTCCGCGGTACCGGTATCGGGTTCCTCGTTCTCCTACGCGTACACCACGCTGGGCGAGCTGGCAGCGATGGTGGTGGCCGCCTGTCTGCTGCTGGAGTACGGCGTATCAGCGGCCGCGGTCGCGGTGGGCTGGAGCCAGTACCTCGACAAGCTTCTGGTCAATGTCTTCGGATCGCATCTGCCGCACGCGATCAGCGCCGCCCCCTGGGACAACGTCGATCCGGGAGTGCCGCATGCCTGGCTCAACCTGCCGGCCGTGGTCCTGATTGTCATGTGCGCGATCCTGCTCATCCGTGGAACCAGCGAGTCCGCACTCGTGAACACGGTCATGGTGCTGCTCAAACTCGCCGTTCTGACGGTCTTCGCGATCATCGCGTTCACCGCGTTTCAGGCGGGTAACTTCTCCGACTTCGCGCCGTTCGGCGTCAGCGGCATCGGCGCCGCGGCCGGAACGATCTTCTTCACCTATGTCGGGTTGGACACGGTGTCCACCGCCGGCGAGGAAGTGAAGGACCCGCAACGCACGATGCCGCGCGCGCTCATCGCCGCACTCCTCATCGTCACCGCCTTCTACCTCGTGGTCGCCCTTGCCGCACTCGGCGCACAGCCGTGGCGGGAGTTCGAGGGACAGTCCGCTGGCCTGGCCCTGATTCTGGACAAGGTCACCGGAAGTACCTCTGCCAGTACATTCCTCGCGGTCGGCGCAGTCATTTCGATCTTCTCGATCACCCTGGTCTCGATGTACGGCCAGACCCGCATCCTGTTCGCCATCGGCCGCGACGGCCTGCTGCCCTCGGTCTTCGCACAGGTCAATCCCCGCACGTTGACACCGGTGAACAACACGATCATCGTCGCGATCGTCGTGGGCCTCATGGCCGCCTTCGTACCGCTGAACAGCCTCGCGAACATGGTGTCGATCGGCACCCTCACCGCGTTCATCGTGGTGTCGATCGGTGTCATCATCCTGCGGGTCCGAGAGCCTGAGCTGCCGCGCGCCTTCCGTGTTCCCGGCTACCCGGTCACTCCGGTTCTGTCCGTGATCGCCTGCGGCTACATCCTGTTCAGCCTGCCCTGGGTCACCTGGATCGCGTTCGGGTCCTGGGTTGCCGTAGTGCTGGTGTTCTATCTGGCGTGGGGACGGCACCACAGCGCCCTGAACGACGCACCCAACGACCCAGCCGAACTGCCCGAGAAGGAACCGGTATGACCGTCGTCGTCGGATATCTCTCGGGTAAGGGCGGCAAGGGCGCCCTGCACCTGGCTGTCGAATCTGCCCGCGTTCTGGAGACCTCGCTGACGGTCACCACTGTGGTACCGAAGCCGTGGACCACACTGTCGAAAGCCAAAATTGACGCCGAGTACGCGCAATGGGCTCAGAAGCTCTCTGACGATTCGAAGTCCGAGGCCGCCGCGTACCTCGAAAAGATCAGCGCCGGAATCGATGTCACATTCCACAACGTGGCTCACCGCTCGGTGTCCGGCGGGCTGCTGGAAGCGGTGGAGGCCTCTGACGCGGATGTACTCGTCGTGGGCTCCGCCTCGGAAGGAAGCCTCGGGCAAGTGGTGCTGGGCTCGACCGGGGACCGGCTGTTGCACTCCTCCCCCGTGCCCCTGGCCATCAGCCCCCGCGGTTACCGCGGTTCGAAGGCCGGCACGGTCAGCCGGGTCACCTGTGGATACCCGGGCACAGAGGATGCGGTTGACGTTGTACACCAAGCGGTTCGGCTGACACAACGTCTGCACGCGCCGCTTCGCGTGGTCACCTTCGCCGTACGCGGCCGCACCATGCTGACGGCCGGGGTGGGCCCCGAGGCCGAGGACGCGGTGCTCGCCAGCTGGGTCGCCCAGTCCGAAGAGGCGCTGGCCGGACTGCGTCAGGACGGAGTGATCGAATCCGAGGTCGAGCTCAAGGTCGTCACCGGCGACAGCTGGGACGACGCCTTGGACAACGCCGAGTGGCTCGACGGCGAGCTATTGGTACTCGGCAGCCGCCCCCACAGCACGGTTGCCCGCGTCTTCCTGGGGTCCCGCGCAACCAAGATCGTCAGGCACAGCCCGGTTCCCGTCGTGGTGATGCCGGGCTAGAGCTGTCTCAGTAGGTCAGGTGTCCCTTGTCGACGGGCACCTGAGCACCGGCCAACGTGCCGGAGGCGTCGCCCGCCAGCCACACCACCACATCGGAGATCTCATCGGGCTCGAGCATCTTGGTGGGCGACAACGGCATCGGCGCAATACTCGGCAGATAATTGGGATGTTCGGCCAGTAACTTCATCATGGCGTCGCCGGTGATCATCGGCGTGGTCACCCCGTACGGATGGATCGAGTTGACCCGGATGCCGTACTCGGCCAGTTCGATCGTCAACGACTTGGTGAGTCCGGTCAGGCCGAACTTCGAGGCGACATAGGCGCCGTTACCCGGAGTGCCCTTGAGCCCGGACACCGAGCTGACGATCACGATCGAACCGCCGTTTCCGGCCTTGATCATTGTCGGCACAACGGCTTTCACGGTCTTCCACGTGCCGGTGAGGTTGGTGTCGATGACGTCTTCCCACTGCTGGTCGGGCATCTCCCACAACCTGCCCCAGCTGAGCACTCCAGCATTGGCGATGAGGATGTCAATGTGCCCGAACTGGGCAACGGCCTCCTCGACCACACTCTGCAGTGCCGCACCGTTGCGGACATCGGCCTGCTCGGCGATGATCGTGCGCCCGGCAGCCTCCACGAGCCGCACCGTTTCCTTGAGATCTTCCGGTGTCGCAGCCTCGTACCCCGCATACTCCGACACGGGGGCACACACGTCGATCGCAACGATGTCCGCGCCCGCCTGGGCCAGCCGGACGGCGTGCTGCCGTCCCTGCCCACGAGCCGCACCGGTTACGAAGGCCACTTTTCCAGCCAAGGGCTGATCCGCCATGTCTGCTCCTTTGCACTTGAAGCCAGGCTAGCAGCAGCACTAGAACGTGTTCCAGATTCAGGACCGCTCAGCGGACAAATGAACACTGTCATCAGGAAGCGTGAACCACCGCAAGGCGATCGAGGTGCGCGCCATCATCCCCTGGGCCGCGCCATCGGCCTAGAGATCGCCGAGGATCTCCGCACGTTTGGTGTTGTATTCCGCTTCGGACACCAGTGATGCCAGCTTCAACCGATCGAGCTCGGCAAGCCGGTCGGATACGGAGCCACCGGGGCCAGGGTCGGCCGACGAGGCCCGCTCAGCTCCCTCCGTCTTGCGTAGAATGGCGTCAATCTGTTGGCGGACAACCGGATTAGAACGGATGTCCACCACTCCATCGGTGCCAATGCCGTTGGCCTTGAGAACCTTCATGATCTCGAAGAGTGGGCCGGCCTGGCCGGTCAGGTCATACTCGCGACCCTGCGACGAGCTGGTGAATTTGGCCGGTACCTGACCGCTGAGTAACGCGGTGCGCTGCCAATCGATCTGAAACTGCTCGGTGCCGGGCGCGACGAGCACAACGAGCTTGCCGCGCGAGAGGGCAGGCACCTGCAGCACCGACACCCGGGTCCTCGTCTCGGCGCGGAACGGGCTGATCCCGTCCCCGTGCACCTGAAGCGTCAGCTTGATGACCGGCTGATCGTTCACCCTCATGCCGGTCTCATTGGCCGCAATTACGTCGGCAAGCGCGAGAATACCGTTGGCCTCCAACAGCTTACGAGCCTCATCGGTTCGAGTGAAGACCAATGTCAGCACGAACGCCAACACCACGATCCCGATGGTGATACCGACGCCGCTGTACAGCATCCAACTCGTCGCGGGTTGGTCGATCACGTAATACATCACGATGAATATCGGCCCGACGATCCCGCAGATCAACGAGAAGGCCAGGATTTTCAGAAAGCGTCCGACCACGTTCATGGCGCTCATCATCCTCCACCTGCGCGGCATCTTGTGCGGGATCCAGCCAGCCTCTAATATTGGCAATACATGTTGTCAACGATGCCGACATTGCTGGATAGGAGGCATTCACCATGCCCAAGCTCACCGCCGTCGACAGCCCGTCGGCCCGCGATCCCCATCCGTACGACTACTACCACAGGCCGGGCATGGATCTACGCCCAATTCCCGAGGGCAAGAACGAGTTCGGCTGGATCTGGCGTCACTGCCGACACGTGCTGTTCGACAACTGGTTCGACGTCGAAGACGATGTCACCCCCACGCCACTGACTCGCCTGTTCGACGATCACATGTGGCAGGGCGACGAGCTGATGGATGCCGTGGTGGCCATGTTCGAACGGATGGGCTCGGCACGCGCACGCCCCCTGTTCGAGCAGGCCATCACCGATGGCATTGATTCCCTGGACGACCCGCCGGACGAACTGCGCGCCCTTCTGGAGGACGCATACCGAGTGCCCGAATGGTGGGACCCCGCCAAGGCGGAACGCGGACGACAACGGCTGTATCGGACCACCGTCCCCACCTTCCTCATCATGGCCACATTCGGTGTATTCGACACCGTCATGAACTCCGATGTTTCGACATCGACAGGCGCCACCGGAAGATTCCGCGACCAGGGTCCGCAACGACAGATCGAGACCGGCAGGTTCTTCGCCACCCTGTTCGATCGGGATGCCATGCGGCCCGGGTCACCACAGATGAAGCTGACCCTACGCGTGCGGCTTGTACATTCGTTGGCCCGCAAGGGTCTTCGATCCGCATGGGGTCCAGATAACTATGCGAGATTTGGTGCGCCGATTCCCAACTCGTCAATGTGCGGATTCATCGAGGCCGGGGCACTGGGTGGATTGGTGCTCGACCAACGATTCGGCCGACCGTGCACACTCAAGGAGATCGATGATGTGTGGCACTACATGTCTCGATGGGCGTTGTTATTCGGCGTGACAGAGACGTTGTGCCCCAAGTCTGGCATCGAGGCGATGCACAACCTCGACTACCTGCTGGCACGATCCGGCGAAGCATCGAAATGGCGAGTGGAACTTGTGGAAGTCCTGTCCTCGCTGACTACCGGCGGGTTCCAGAACCGAATAGGCGACCTGCTGTATTCGACCGTCATTGGCGGTCCTGGTTCGGTTCTCATGGGGCCGCAAGCGATGGACGAATTCCTACGCGACACCCAGTTCGAACGGATACCCCATCGACTCCCGGGCACGATCGTCAAAGCCGTCGCAACAGCCGGCGGACATACCGCCGCCATCCGCGATCGGGTACCAGGAATCAACTGGGTCCGCCGTGTCACGTACGGAAGGCTGATACCGAACCCCAGCCTTCTCATCAACCCGGTCTTCGACGTTCTCGAGAAGCTCCACAAGGTCAGCTCCACCTACACGATGCACGACACCAACACTTCCGGGCACGCCTTCGCCAGCTAGCCGCGATGTCCGCTCTTGTGAGCTCTCCCCGCGCGGCCTAATATTGACAATGCGCGTTGTCAATGATGTCGACGTCAACAACCAGGAGGCGCCCGGATGCCCGAACTCACCGTGGTCGACAAACCACTGTCTGGCGATCCGCACCCGTTCGACTACTACTTCCGGCCGGGCATGGATCTACGCCCAATCCCCGAGGGCAAGAACGAATTCGGGTGGATCTGGCGCCACTGCCGACACTATTTGTTCGATCCCTGGTTCGACGTCGAGGACGAGGTGACCCCCACCCCGGCGACCCGCCTGTTCGACGATCACATGTGGCAGGGCGACGAGCCGATGGACGCCGTCGCCGAGCTGTTTCACGAGCTCGGGTCCGCTCGGGCCCGAGCACTGTTCGAACAGGCCGTCGAGCATGGCGTCGACAGCCTGGATGATCCTCCCGAGGCGCTGCGTGCACTGTTCGCGGATGCCTACCGCGTGCCACCATGGTGGGATCCAGCCAAGGCGGAACGGGGCCGGCTGCGGGCGCGCCAGGTGACCACCGCAACCACCGCGGTCATGGCGACCTTCGCGGTATTCGACACCGTCATGAACTCCGATGTGTCGGCAGCCACCGGTGCCACCGGCCGGTTCCGTTATCAGAGCGCCCAACGGCTGGCAGAGACGAATCGGTTCTTCTCCATGATCTTCGACCGTGACGGGTTGGTACCCGGCTCCGAACAGATCAAGCTGACGATGCGCGTTCGTCTGGTGCACGCACTGGCGCGGCGGGGCCTGCGCAGCGCCTGGGGCGAGGACAACTTCGCCGAATACGGCGCTCCCATCTCCAACGCGTCCATGTGCGGATTCATCGAGGCAATGCTCGGAGCGCTCCTTGTCGACTACCGACTCGGAAGATCTTGCACGCTAAGGGAAATCGATGACGTATGGCATTACCTGCTGCGATGGGCGCTGATGTTCGGCGTCACCGAAGACCTGCTGCCACGCACCGGCATCGACGCCATGCGCAATCTGGATTACCTGCTGGCCCGTTCCGGAGATGCCTCGCGTTGGCGCGTCGAGCTGATCGAGGCGCTGGCCACCGGCATATCCGGAGCGCGGACCGGACCCGTCCGGCGCATCTTCGCTGAAGTGCTCGCGGGCCCCGGCAGCATGCTGATGGGACCGGCGGCCATGGACGAATTCTTCCAGGGCACAACCTTCGAAGGGATCAACCACCGCTTGTCGGGCTGGCTGTTCAGCACGGCGGCCACGGTCAATGCCAACGCATCCGCGGTTTTCGATCGGCTGCCCGGAATCGGCCTGATGCGCCGGCAGTTGGACGCGTTCAATCCCAATCCCAGTGCGGTGAACAACCTTTTCTCGGAGCTGATCGAGAAACGCGCCAAGGTGGCCTCGACGTACACGATGCACGACAACAACACGTCCGGGCACGCCTTCGCCCGCTGACTAATTCCGCCGAGCGGGAATCTCACGAGGTAAATCAGGCCAAACCCCTCGCCAGATTCCCACTCGCCGAACAGAATACGAAAACGGCGCCCACCCCGAAGGGTGAGCGCCGTTTTCTTGGCGTCTTTAGATCACTTGAGGATCTTGGTAACGCGACCCGCGCCGACGGTACGACCGCCCTCACGGATGGCGAAACGCAGACCCTCGTCCATAGCCACCGGCTGGATCAGCTTGACGGAGATGTCGGTGTTGTCACCGGGCATCACCATCTCGGTGCCCTCGGGCAGCGTCACAACACCGGTCACGTCAGTGGTACGGAAGTAGAACTGCGGACGGTAGTTGTTGAAGAACGGCGTGTGGCGGCCGCCCTCGTCCTTGGACAGGATGTAGACGCTGCCCTCGAACTCGGTGTGCGGGGTGGTGGTGCCGGGCTTGACCACAACCTGGCCACGCTCGACGTCCTCACGCTTCACACCACGGACCAGCAGACCGACGTTGTCGCCAGCCTGGCCCTGATCGAGCAGCTTGCGGAACATCTCAACACCGGTGACGGTCGTCTTGGTGGTGGTGTCCTTGATGCCGACGATCTCGACGTCCTCGTTCACGTTGATCACGCCACGCTCGACACGACCGGTCACCACGGTGCCACGACCGGTGATGGTGAACACGTCCTCGACGGGCATCAGGAACGGCTTGTCGGTCTCGCGGACCGGGTCCGGGATCGACTCGTCAACCGCGTCCATCAGATCGGCAACGGTCTTGCCCCACTCGGCGTCGCCCTCGAGCGCCTTCAGCGCCGAGACACGCACCACGGGAGCGTTGTCGCCGTCGAAGTCCTGGCTGCTCAGCAGCTCACGAACTTCCATCTCGACGAGCTCGAGGAGCTCCTCGTCGTCCACCATGTCGGACTTGTTCAGCGCGACCAGGATGTAGGGCACACCGACCTGACGAGCGAGCAGCACGTGCTCGCGAGTCTGCGGCATGGGGCCGTCCGTCGCGGCGACCACCAGGATCGCGCCGTCCATCTGGGCGGCACCGGTGATCATGTTCTTGATGTAGTCAGCGTGACCGGGGGCGTCAACGTGTGCGTAGTGACGCTTCTCGGTCTGGTACTCCACGTGCGAGATGTTGATCGTGATACCACGAGCCTTCTCTTCGGGAGCGTTGTCGATCTGGTCGAAGGCCGACGCCTCGTTCAAATCGGGGTACTTGTCATGCAGCACCTTGGTGATAGCTGCAGTGAGAGTGGTCTTGCCGTGGTCAACGTGACCGATGGTCCCGATGTTGACGTGCGGCTTCGTCCGCTCGAACTTCGCCTTCGCCACTTGTGTCCTCCTGGACTCTTGTTGTTGTTACTTACAGTGTTGCGCCAGGGGCGCGGTGCTCCGGCGGACTATTCGCCCGTTGCCTTCGCGATGATCTCCTTCGACACGTTCGCCGGAACTTCGGCGTACGAGTCAAACACCATGGAGTAGTTAGCCCGGCCCTGGGTCTTCGACCGAAGGTCGCCGACGTAGCCGAACATCTCCGACAGCGGAACCTGTGCCTTGACGACACGAGCACCGCTGCGCTCCTCCATAGCCTGGATCTGGCCACGGCGGGAGTTCAGGTCGCCGATCACATCACCCATGTAGTCCTCGGGGGTGGTGACCTCGACAGCCATGATCGGCTCGAGGATGACCGGCTGGGCCGACTGGGCGGCCTTCTTCAGAGCCTGCGAACCAGCGATCTTGAACGCCATTTCCGACGAGTCAACGTCGTGGTACGCACCGTCGAGCAGGGTGACCTTGATGTTCACCAGCGGGTAGCCGGCCAGGATGCCGTACTGCATGGCGTCCTGTGCACCGGCATCCACCGACGGGATGTACTCGCGCGGAACGCGTCCACCGGTGACCTTGTTCGAGAACTCGTAAGTGGCGCCGTCCTCGGCATCCACCAGCGGCTCGAGGCTGATGATCACCTTCGCGAACTGGCCCGATCCACCCGTCTGCTTCTTGTGGGTGAATTCGACGTTCTCGACCGTCTTGCGGATCGTCTCGCGGTAGGCCACCTGCGGCTTACCGACGTTGGCCTCGACCTTGAACTCGCGGCGCATGCGGTCCACCAGGATGTCCAAGTGGAGCTCGCCCATGCCACCGATGATCGTCTGACCGGTCTCCTGGTCCAGCTTGACCTTGAAGGTCGGATCCTCTTCGGCCAGCTTCTGGATCGCAGTGCCCAGCTTCTCCTGGTCGCTCTTGGTCTTCGGCTCGATGGCCACCTGGATAACCGGATCCGGGAAGGTCATCGACTCCAGCACGATCTGGTTGTTCGGATCGCACAGGGTGTCACCGGTGGTGGTGTCCTTGAGACCGATGACCGCGTAGATGTGGCCCGCGGCGGCGGACTCGACCGGGTTCTCCTTGTTGGAGTGCATCTGGAACAGCTTGCCCAGACGCTCCTTCTTGCCCTTGGTGGAGTTGACCACCTGAGCACCGGAGTCGACCTTGCCCGAGTACACACGGATGTAGATCAGCTTGCCGAAGAACGGGTGGGTGGCCACCTTGAACGCCAGCGCACTGAACGGCTCGGAGGTGTTGGGCTCACGCGTAATGAGCTCTTCTTCCTTGCCCGGGACATGACCGGTGGTGGCACCGACGTCCAGCGGCGACGGCAGGTAATCGATGACCGCGTCGAGCATGGGCTGTACGCCCTTGTTCTTGAACGCGCTGCCGCACAGCACCGGGTAGGCCTCGGACGTGATGGTCAGCTTGCGGATCGCAGCCTTGATCTCGTCGATGGTCAGCTCTTCGCCGCCCAGGTACTTCTCCAGCAGCTCTTCATCGGTCTCGGCAACGGCCTCGAGCAGCGCTGCGCGGTACTCGTCGGCCTTGTCCTTGAGCTCGGCGGGGATCTCTACGGTCTCGTAGCTCTCGCCCATCTTGGTCTCGCCACGCCACACCTTGGCGTTCATCTCGACCAGGTCGATGATGCCTTCGAAGTCGTTCTCGGCACCGATCGGCAGCTGGATGGGCAGCGCGCGCGCACCGAGACGATCCTCGATGGTCTTCACGGTGAAGTAGAAGTCGGCGCCCAGCTTGTCCATCTTGTTCACGAAACAGATGCGCGGAACGTCGTAGCGGTCGGCCTGACGCCACACCTGCTCGGACTGCGGCTCCACGCCTTCCTTGCCATCGAAGACCGCCACGGCTCCGTCCAAGACACGCAGGTTGCGCTCGACCTCGACAGTGAAGTCGACGTGTCCGGGGGTGTCGATGATGTTGAGCTGGTTTTCTTTCCAGTACGCGGTCGTCGCGGCGGACGTGATGGTGATGCCGCGCTCCTGCTCCTGCTCCATCCAGTCCATGGTGGCTGCGCCGTCGTGGACCTCACCGATCTTGTACGTGATACCGGTGTAGAAGAGGATGCGTTCGGTCGTGGTGGTCTTGCCGGCATCGATGTGGGCCATGATGCCGAAGTTGCGGACCTTGTTCAGGTCGGTCAGCACTTCCTGTGCCACAGAAGTTTCCGCTCTTTCGCTTCGAATTGGGGATGGACGAACTGGGCGGGCCTCGCCGTGAAGTGAGGCCCGTCAGATCACCAGCGGTAGTGCGCGAACGCCCGGTTGGCCTCGGCCATCTTGTGGACATCCTCGCGGCGCTTCACCGATGCGCCCAGGCCATTGCTGGCGTCCAGGATCTCATTGGCAAGCCGCTCGACCATGGTCTTCTCACGACGAGCGCGCGAGAAGCTCACCAGCCAGCGCAGGGCCAGGGTGGTGGAGCGATCGGGACGCACCTCGACCGGCACCTGGTAGGTGGCACCACCGACGCGGCGGCTGCGCACCTCGAGGGCGGGCTTCACGTTGTCCATGGCGCGCTTGAGGGTGACGACCGGATCGGTGCCGGTCTTGTCCCGGGCCTGCTCCAGGGCGCCGTAAACGATGCGCTCGGCGATGGACTTCTTGCCATCGAGCAGCACCTTGTTGACCAGCTGGGTAACCAGCTGCGAACTGTAAACCGGGTCGTTGACCAGGGGGCGCGACGGCGCGGGGCCCTTACGCGGCATTAGCTCTTCTCCTTCTTGGCGCCGTAGCGGCTGCGAGCCTGCTTGCGGTTCTTGACTCCCTGGGTGTCCAGCGAGCCGCGGATGATCTTGTAGCGCACACCGGGGAGGTCCTTCACACGACCACCACGCACGAGCACCATCGAGTGCTCCTGCAGGTTGTGGCCCTCACCCGGGATGTAAGCGGTGACCTCCACCGCGCTGGTCAGCCGCACACGGGCCACCTTCCGCAGCGCCGAGTTCGGCTTCTTCGGGGTGGTGGTGTAGACGCGGGTGCACACGCCACGGCGCTGCGGGCTGCCCTTAAGGGCCGCGGTCTTCACCTTGGCGATCTTGTCCCGGCGACCCTTACGGACCAGCTGGTTGATGGTTGGCATGTACCGGCTTTCTGTCTCTAGCTACTACTGGGCTCTAGCACTGCGAGCCCATATGAAGGCCCTGTTGTCCTGCGGTTTTCGCCCGTATCGGTATCCCGAGGCCGGGCGTGTCGCACGCACCGCGGCCGCGAAGAAAAACTCCTTCACCCTCTGGGCATGCGAATTGACCTGGCGCCCTATCTGACCCCCGCTGGGTAACCCAGTGGTGGCCATCGGCCAGGCACAGCGCCCTACCATACCAGGGCTGATCACGGTGAGACAAACTCGCCTACCAGCGACAAAGCGCAGGTCATCGACAACTCACCGACGCGCGGGCAACTTGCCTACTTGCGCTCGGCAAGACCCGACGCGAAGCGGTGCACCATCTCCGTAAACGCGATATCGGGATCCATCTCGATGCCCGCCATGAAGCCCGTCATCTCCAACATGACGAAGCCGTGCATCGCGGCCCACAGCTCGACACCCGCATGGAAAGCGGTGTCCTCGTTGAGTCCGTAGACGCCGATGGCTTCGGTCGCCGGCTTGGCCAGCTCGCGTGCGTCGATGGTCGGACGGTTCACGGCATCCAGGAACGGCATCCGGGTCAGCGCCGCATATCTACCGGGGTGGTGGTGTGCGTAACTGCGGTACGCGCCAGCCATCGCCAGGATCGCGTCCTCGCTGGTGCGCCCCGAGCTCACGGTGTGCAGCATGCCCACGATCTCGGCCAGCACCCGGTCACGCACCTCATGGCGCAGATCATCAAGGCTGTCCACGTGGTTATAGAGCGAGGGCCCCTTCGTGCCGAGCTCGACGGCCAACGCATTGATCGTCAACGCATCCCAGCCGGCCCGATCCAAGAAGGACAACGCGGCGTTGATGACCGTGTCGCGGTTGAGCCGTGTTGCCCGCGCAGGGTTTCTGCGGTGCGCGGTTGCGGGCTCGGTCGTCACGTGTGGTCCACCTTCTGGGGGTGAGTCGTTCTAGTGCAGTGCTCTTTGGTGCGGCCTTGTGGAGCAGATGGCCTGCTATGACCCTATCTCCCCCACCGTCACCTTTGCGTTTGTCAGCCCATCGAGTCTGTCGTGGCGCCCGGTGGCTTATTCTCATCGAGTGACCTGGACGCTGAAATGACACACGTTCTAGTTTCCGTGGGGCAGCGAGCACTCGTCGCCGCCCTGGTGACCGTCGGCATCGCCGCGTTGGCGAGCTCGCCGGCGGGCCGTTCGGACCTCGCAGACAACATTCGCCTGGTGAAGAACGGCGACACCCACATCACCCAGTACGGGCTCGTGACCACTATCGATTGCAGCGATTCGACCGTCTTTGTGAACGGGTCGCAGAACGTCATCACCGCTCTCGGCAGCTGCTACGCCATCTCGGTGCAGGGGTCCTCCAACACGATCATCGCCGACAACGTGGTCAACGACATCACTGTCTACGGCTTCAACCAGAAGGTCCTCTACAAGTCCGGTGAACCGGCGGTCATCGATCGCGGGCGCGAGCTGGGCATGATGAATTTCATCGACCGCATTCCCGGCTAACCCCCTGCCGTCATCCAAAACTCCGGATAATCGATGTCATGTCCCGCCATCATGTGGTCCTGGCCCTGGCCCTCGTCGCCCTCGGACTGACGGGCTGCGGTGCCATCAAACCGGGTTCGAGCAATCCGACGCCCGGCACCTGGACTCCCCCGTCCACCTCGGCCTCGTCCAGCCCCTCCACACCGACCTCTGCCAAGGTCGATATCGGGGATGAGACGGTGATCGGGTATTTCGGCCAAACCACGACCGCCGCGTGCGACGAGGGCAAGCGCCTGAACATCACGGGCGCCAACAACACCCTCACCATCACCGGCGCCTGCGACAAGGTCACCGTCTCGGGTTTCTCCAACACCGTCACGTTCGACGAGCTGAAAACCGAAGTGACGGTGACCGGCTACGGGAACAAGCTGACCTACAAGACGGGCGAACCCAAGGTCAACAACTACGGAAGCAACAACACCATTCAGAAGGCTTCCTAGCCGCTGCTCACAACACCGTCTGCACGATGTGTTCGACCAGTTGGCGAGCCGCAGTGCAACTATCGCCGCCCTTGCGGTACTGAACCCACCAGGTCAACGAACCGGTACCGGCCGGAACCGTCACCCCGCAGCCCCCGCCGGGGCCAGTGCTGGTGAACCCCTTGCGGCCGTTGATCGTAATGTCGGCGGTCTTCTGTCCCATCCCGTCGGCAGACGTGCGATCGCGGTCGACGTCACCGCCCTCGTAGTAGGCGTACAAGAGGTCGATGAGATTTCCCGCATCATCGGCTGCGACCCAATAGCACAGTGCCCCAAAGAAATTCTGGTAGACCTGGGCAGCCTTGACGGTCTCCACGATCGTCTTCTCGTCGAGCGGACCACACTGGCCGTTAGCGAATCCGTAGGGGTCCAGCTTGTCGTTCTCACCTCGCTCGTTGGAGTTCAGTGACTCTCCTGGAGCGACGGCGGAACCGTCGACAGTGCGCGCACACCCGGTGGGACCGACAAGGAGCAGCGCCGCTGCGGCAAGCGCGCCGACAATCCTTTTCATTGCTTGCCTACCTTGCTGAGCAGTGAGTCCATCAGGGTCTCGACGGCCTTGCACGGGTCGTTCTTGACGTCTCCCGATTGCAGGGACCAATGCAGGAAATCGGGCCCGGATCCCGCGGACAGCTCACACAACCCGACATTGCTCACGCGGTAACCGGGATAGGACTTGGTGGTCACCGATTCCACCGTGTGTCCGAGGTTTCGCGCGACGGACGCCTCCTTCTGTGCCGAGCTGCCCCGATACCAGTACAGCGACAAAGACGTATCTCCGGTTCCGGGGCCGGTGGACCACCGGCAGCCAAGCAGGCTGTCCACATCGCGCTTGAGTGCTGGATTACCCACCGCTGCAGTGACTTCCGCATCAGTCATGCCACCGCAGTCGCCGAGTTTGAAACCCTTACCGGGCCCGTTGTTCACCTCGGGAACCGTGGTCACCTGCACATCGGGAGATCCGCCACCGTCGTCGTCACCGCCGGAGGACCGCGGCGAGCAGCCAGCCAGCACCACGGCGGCAACAACCAGGGCCGATACCGGAACCATCCGCACACTCACGGTGTCCACAGTACGTCCGTATCCCGTGGGTCTCCCTGAAGTCTGAGTGTGTCGGCGCTACTACCGCCCCGGGCTCAGACAGCTCAGACCCCGGCTCCGTGGCGGCCGGCACCCGCGGCGAACCGGCCGGCTCCCTCCAGCGCCTCGGCCGCCACCCGCTCGATGCTGCCGAACTCGTTGTCCAATGCCGCATCCTCGGCCATCCCCCACTGCGCGATCGCCGAATCGCGGTCTGCTCGCACACATTGCTGGGGGAATGCCGCGATCTCCGCCGCCAACGCCTCGGCAGCGGCGCGGGCCTGCCCACGAGGCACCACGCGATTGGCCAGGCCGATGTCCAGAGCCTCTGGTGCGGCGACGGGACGCCCGGTGAGGATGAGGTCCATGGCACGCGAGTGCCCGATCAACCGCGGCAATCTGATCGTCCCGCCGTCGATGAGCGGCACGCCCCAGCGCCTGCAGAACACCCCTAGGACGGCGTCCTCCTCGACCACCCGAAGGTCACACCACAACGCAAGCTCGATACCACCGGCGACGGCATGCCCCGATATCGCAGCGATCACCGGCTTGGACAGCCGCAGCCGTGACGGGCCCATCGGACCGGGGCCGTGCGGGTGCAGTTCATTTCCACGGTCGGTGCCCATGGCCTTGAGATCTGCTCCGGCACAGAATGTTCCGCCATCACCCCAGAGCACCGCCACGGACGCCTCCGGGTCGGCGTCAAACTCGGCGAACGCCGCGAGCAGCGCCGCGGCGGTTGGGCCGTCAACGGCATTACGAGCGTGGGGGCGGTTGAGAATGACCGTGGTCACCGGTCCTGCCTTCTCTACGCGAACAGCATTCTCACTCACAGGGAGGCCTCCTCCATCTCGGCATTGTCGCGCAGTGTCACCAGTTCATCCTTGAACTCCCGATAACGGGAACGTATTTCGTCGGCCGGCCAGTCCGTCGGCAACAACTCATCCGGCAGCACCGGGTCGGCGAGCAGGTGCCGCACCATCGCCGCAGCCAGCACAAATCGCGCAGGAATTGCCTCGGCCTGATCCCACCACCGCAACAGGGACGTCGCATAGAGCGACCACCCGGGCAAATCCCAGAGCTGAGCGGACAATGCTTCGGGGGTCGCGGTCCGGGTCTGCAACACCCAGACGTGGTCGGTAACCGACGGCGGCAGCTCGATGTCCAGATTGTCCGGACGCAGCCACACTCCCTCGCGCAGCTCTCCGAAACGGCTTTGTCGCAACGTAGTTCGCAGGTCATTGCGGTCACGCGCATCGCGCCCCACGCTGGTGATAACCAGCTGTGTCCAGTCTCCGTCCCAGGAGCGCCGATGCGGATCGCAGGCCTCGTCCTGCCGCAGCTGACGGGCCTGTAGACGCTCGGCGAGCCGATATCCCGATTCGGTTCGCGCAAGATCTCCCGCAGAGACCATCCGGGTCAGCGCCACCCTTACCGTCGTATCACTGATACCGAATAAGGTTGTCAGTGAACGTATTTCGCGCACAGACAGCTCTGCGGGGTGTGCGCCCAGCAGCAGGCTCAGGATGACCGAACGCGCGGTCATCGGGTGATGCTCGACCGGGTTAGTCATCGCTACAGATCGGTGGGCCTGCGGCCGTAATCACCGAAGGGCTCATCACGATGCCGGACCGCTTGCCGGTAACCGTTCGTCATGGCATCGAACGTGAACGCGTGGGCCTCCGCGGTGTGCCGGGATATGCCGTCGAAGACGGTGCCCACCATGGCGCTATTGGCAATGCCCTGGTTGATGAGCACCGAGTTGCATGCGAGCTTGACCATCATCAACTGGTTCAACGGCATCGCGGCGATCCGCGCCACCAATCGCTCGGTGCGCTCGTCCAGATCATCGGGCTCCGGCGCCTCGACCGCCAAACCCCACTCGTATGCCTGCTTACCCGACAGACAATCTCCGGTCAGCATAAGGCGTTTCGCCCGCTGATCGCCGAGCTTGTGCGCCCACAGCCCGGTGGCCGGCACACCCCATACCCGGGTGGGCGGGTACCCGATCTTGGCATCGGCAGCGACGATCAACTGGTCGGCGTGCAAGGCGATGTCGGTACCACCGGCCACGCAATACCCATGCACCTTCACCACGGTCGGCTTGTTGGCGTGCAACAGCGAGGAGAAGCCGCGGGTGAACCGGCTCATCATCTGGTAGTCGAGCATGGGGTCCCAGTTGATGTTCGGCAGGTGGTTGCGCAGCTGCACCTCACCGTCTAGTGCGGTGCCTGAATACTGCGCCGTGCCTTCATCGTTCGCCTCAGCATAGGCACTGAGGTCGAAGCCCCCGCAGAATCCGTCTCCCCTGCCCGACACGAGGATGACGTGAACCTGCGGATCCAGGTCGGCACGCTCCACCAGTGCCGCCAGTTCCAGTGGGGTCTCGGCGATGATGGCGTTGCCCTGCTCGGGCCGGTTGAAGGTAATGCGCGCGACGCGGTCGGTGACCTCGTAGGTCATCGTCTTGAGTGTGTCCACCGGCTAGCTACCCGACTTGACGGTCGCCCGCTCCAGAATGGGCGAAAGGTCCAGTCCGGTGGGGAGCGTGCCGAACGCACCACCCCAGTCACCGGCAAGCCGGGTCGCCAGGAATGTCTGTGCGACCGCCGGATGACCATGGCGGACCAGCAGCGCCCCCTGCAGCGCGAGGCAGATGTCCTCGGCGACCTTGCGGGCACGGTAGGTGACCGAATCCAGATCACCGAGCTGCGAATGCAATCCGTTGATATGGCGGTCCAGCCGTTCGTCCTGCCCCTGGGCGAGCGCAAGCTCCTTGAACAGCACCTCGATGCACTCGGGCTTGGTGGCCATGGCGCGCAACGTGTCCAGGGCGCTGACGTTCCCCGAGCCTTCCCAGATTCCCATCAGCGGCGCTTCACGATAAAGACGCGGCAGTCCTGAATCCTCGACATACCCATTGCCACCCAAACATTCCATCGCCTCACCGGCATGTGGGGTCGCCCGCTTACACACCCAATACTTGCTGGCGGCCAAGCCGATACGGCGTAACAGGGACTCGGTCTCGTCACCGCGCGTGGCGCGGTCCGTGGCACCCGCCATCCGCATCGCGACCATGGTGGCGGCCTCCGCTTCGATGGCGAGGTCCGCGAGCACGTTGCGCATGAGTGGCTGATCGATGAGGTACTCACCGAAGGCCTTTCGATGCTGAGCATGGTGCATGGCCAGCGCCACACCGGCGCGCATGCTGGTGGCCGATCCCAGGGTGCAGTCCAGCCGCGTCATGTTCACCATCTCGATGATGGTCTTGACGCCCTTGCCTTCCTCACCGACGAGCCATGCCGTTGCGTCGTCGTACTCGACCTCCGAGGATGCGTTGGAATGGTTGCCGAGCTTGTCCTTCAAGCGCTGCAACCGCATCCGGTTACGGGTGCCATCCGGCAGTATCCGCGGCAGGAAGAAACATGACAGGCCGCCGGGCGCCTGGGCGAGCACCAGAAACACATCGCACATCGGCGCCGAGGTGAACCACTTGTGCCCCACCAACGTATAGCTGCCGTCGGCGTTCGACGTGGCCGTGGTGGTGCCTGCGCGCACATCCGAGCCGCCCTGCTTCTCGGTCATGGACATACCCGCGGTCAGCCCTGCCTTGGTGGCGGGTACCGAAAGCACAGGGTCGTAGACACGACTGGACAGCAGCGGCTCGTAGATGGCCGCCAGCTCGGGATTGGCACGCAGCGCCGGTATCACTGCGTAGGTCATCGAGATGGGACACATGTGGCCTGGATCGGCAGTCCATACGCCGGTCTTCGCGGCACGCACGACGTGAGCGCCCGGCCGGTCGTCTGCCCACGGTGCCCCATGCAGTCCGTGAGCGACTGCTTCCCGCATGAGCTCGTGATAGGCCGGGTCGAACTCGATGTCATCGACGCGATGACCCCAACGGTCGTGGGTGTGCAGCACCGGACGGTTCCGGTTGGCCAACTCGCCGGCGCGCTGCATGCGGTCGGTGCCGTTGAGCGCACCGACCTCGACAACCTCGTCGACACCCCACTGACCACCTTCGCGAATGAGGGCTTCCATCAGCACGGGACTGGTCGCGGCGTTGTAGTCGCGCAGGGCGGGGACCTGATTGGTGACGACATGCGTATCGGCCATGCGTCCAGTGTTACATTTCTACGACAACCGCACAAGATCTGTTCACATGCCGTTCCGTGTGCCTCTCGTGCGCTACAAAGAAAGGCGTGGAGAAGGTCGTCTTCGTGCTGCGCCAACCGCCCGACGCCGCCACCGATGAGTGGTCCGAGCAGCTACGCACGAACGTTGTGGACAAGATCCGGGCCACGGGCCCGCATAGCCTGACCATATGCGTGCATGACGCCGCAGTGCGTGCCGCGAGCCTGCGTCTGGTAACCCTGGACCCGCCCTTCGCCGCCGCCGTCAGCGTGTGGGTTCAGCAGTCATATGGTCCAGCGATACGCGAGATCGAGGCAATCCTCGCCGCAGCATCGGCCAATGCACACGGATATCTAGTGACGGAGTCGGTGCCGCTGCCAGCCCCCGCGCCCGAACCGGGATTGCGCTCAACGGGTTTCACCAACATCGCATTGCTGCGCAGGCCCGCCGACATGCCCTTCGACACCTGGCGTCAGCAGTGGCAGGGCGTGCATACCCACAACGCGCTCGAGCTGCAGTCGACCATCGGATATGAACAGAACCTGGTCGTACGCGCCGTGACGGCCGACGCACCCGCGATCTCAGCCATCGTCTTCGAGCAGTTCCCCGCGGCGGCCCTCACCGACCCACTGGCCTGGTACGGCGCCGCGGATCAACAGCAGCTGAGCCAACGCGCGATGGCCATGCTCGAGAGCGTCAAAGCCTTTGGAGCCCATACCAACATCGACACCGTGGCCACCAGTCGATACGACGTAATTCAACCGTTCTCGTGACACCTGTCGCCCCCCCGCCGACATCACACTCTTGACATACAACCAAATGGTTGTAGATTGGAATAGTGACCGACTCGGATGAGGACAGGGCGGACGCCATGTTCCATGCACTCTCCGACCGCACCCGACGCGACATCCTGCGGCGAGTGTTGGCCGGCGAGCACTCGGTCTCGACGCTTGCGGCGAACTACGACATGAGTTTCGCCGCAGTGCAAAAGCACGTCGCCGTGCTGGAGAAGTCCGGGCTGCTGACAAAAAGGCGCAACGGCCGCGAACAGCTGGCCAGCGGCGATGTGGAAGCGGTTCGCTCGGTCGGCACCATGCTCACCGAGCTTGAGCAGTTCTGGCGCGGCAGGATCGCCCGCATAGACGAACTCATCGCATACCCATCATCGACGCTCGAGACACCAGGTAAGGACTGAATCATGCCCGTCACCAACGTCACTCACGATATCGATACCCTGACCATCACCATCGACGCGGAGTTCGAAGCGCCGATCAGCCGGATCTGGCAGATCTATGCCGACCCGCGTCAACTCGAAAAGGTATGGGGTCCACCAAGCTATCCGGCCACGTTCGTCGACCATGACTTCACGCCCGGCGGCCGGGTGAATTACTACATGACCGGACCGGACGGCGCACGGTATGCGGGCTGGTGGGAGCTCACGACCATCGATGAACCGAACAGCTTCGCGTTCAGGGATGGCTTCTCCGACGAAGATCTGAATCCGGTTGACAACATGCCGGTCTCGACGAACCTCTACACGTTCGCCGAAAAGGACGGCCGCACACTGGCGACCTACGTCAGCACGTTTGAGACTGCCGAGGCACTGCAACAGGTACTGGACATGGGCGTCATCGAAGGTGCATCGTCGGCGATCAACCAGATCGACGACCTCATCGGTTCGTAAGCGCCATGGTGCACTACCGCGACCCCGGCACCATCACCTTCGAGGCGACGATCGAGCAGCCCGAGGGCCCCGGTGCCTACGTCGAGTTCCCGTTCTCCGCCGTCGACACCTTCGGAGTCAAGGCCAGGGTGCCGGTGCACGCCGTGTTCGACGGCTCGGTGACCTACACAGGATCGCTGGCACCGTATGGCGGCAGGCACCTGCTCGGGGTGCGCAAGGACATTCAGAAACAGCTGGGCAAGGGGCCCGGGGACGCAGTGCGCGTCGAGGTCAGACTCGATAACGACCGCGCTTAGGCGTCTTGTTTCTCACGCTGGGCCGGCTCACCGTGGTGTACGAAGTACCCGAGCACCACGATCGCGAACCACACCAGGCCCACCAGGATCGCGGTACGGCCATCCTCCGTGAAGAACAGCAGCACCACGACCAGCGCAAGGAAGGCCAGCGCCAAAATGTTCGTCACCGGCGCCCCCGGCAGCCGGTAATCCGAGGCAGGCAGCTCGCCGGCCGCGACCCGCTTCCGGTAAATCAAGTGGGACACCAGGATCGAGCCCCACACGAAAATGATGCCGATGGTCGATACCGACGTGATGTAGGCGAACGCCTTGTCCGGTGACAGCCAGTTGACGAATACGCCAATGCCCATGGCCAGCGCGGAGAAGCAGATGGCCAACATCGGGACGTGCCGTGAACTCAGCGACTGCAGACCCACTGGGGCATCGCCACGTTGCGCCAGGCTGCGCACCATCCGGCCCGTGGAGTAGATGCCCGAGTTGCACGAGGACAGGGCGGCCGTCAGCAAGATGAAGTTCACGATGTTCGCCGCCTGCGGAATGTTCAGGTACTCGAACACCGCGACGAAGGGGCTCTCGCCCTTGTGGTAGTTCCGCCAGCCCTGAATCGACAGGATGACGATCAGCGCACCCACGTAGAAGAGCCCGATGCGGAACGGCAGGGTGTTAATCGCCTTGCGCAGGGTGACTTTCGGGTTCTCGGCCTCCCCCGCCGTCACACCCACGAGCTCAACACCGACATAGGCGAACACCACGATCTGCAGGCTCAAGAGCGCCTGGCTGAATCCGGTCGGGAAGAACCCGCCGTCGTTCCACAGATTGGCGACGGCAGGGCCCGACTCCGGGCCGAGGCCCGCGATGGGAAGCAGCACACCGATGCCGATGATGATCATGCCGACGATCGCCGTCACCTTGATCATCGAGAACCAGAACTCGGCCTCGCCGAAGATCTTCACCGATATCAGGTTGGCCGCGAACAGGATCAGCAGAACAGCCAGGGCGGTGACCCACTGCGGAATGCCGGGCCACCACCGCTGGATGTAGACCCCGGCGACGGTAATCTCCGCCATACAGGTGGTGGCCCACACCGCCCAGTACGTCCAACCGTTGGCGAATCCGGCGAAACGCCCCATGAATTCTTCGGCGTACTCGGAGATGCTGCCCGACACCGGCCGATAGACCAGCAGTTCACCGAGTGCCCGCATGATCACGAAGATGGCCAGACCTGCCACCAGGTACGCCAAGATGAGCGCCGGACCGGCCTTCTCGATGGCACCGCCGGCGCCGTAGAACAGGCCGGTGCCGATCGCACCGCCGATTGCGATCATCTGCACCGTGCGTGCGGATAGGCCACGTGAGTAACCGGCGTCGGGCGTCTCGGATTCGGAATTGGCAACGGTCATCGGAACATCATTGCGTGAGCAGACACTTATTGCACGGGAAACCCGGACACACCGTCCACAACTCGCGTGGAATTGCGTGGACTGGCTAGGTATTTATGCGCTGAGCCGACTTCTCTTACGTACATAGGCTTCTGGCATGCTCAACCCACAGTTCATTGGGCGCGTGGCATTGCCGATATTCGCCGCGGTACTTCCGTTCGTGATCATCGCCGGACAGCTCGGTCTGGACGTTTGTCGCTGGTGGATCGTCTACAGCACCGCAACCATGGTGGCTGCCCTGATGGGCATCACCACGTTCAGCATGTGCAATTCGAACGGCCCGGGGCTCGCGGTCAGTCGGTCCTGGGCGTTCTTTTGGATAAGCCTGGCGGCACTCACCGCGGTGCAGGGCTTCTTCTACGCGGAGCTCCGCCATCGGTGCCCGGCAGCCGGGCCGATCATCGCGATCGACGCGTTCCTCGAATGGCTCATCGCACCTGTGGTTCTCGTTGTCGTGGCCGGGAGTGCCTTGCGGCGCGCGTGGATCGCCGCAAGGCGAAAGGGAAAGGCCCCCGGGGTGTAACCCCGGGGGCCTTTCTCCTGCTTGCGATCTAGCGGTAGTCGCTGTATCCGTAGTCGTCCAGCGGCACCGCAGCACCGGTGTTGGAGCCGAAGTCGGGGCTGTAGTACTGATCCTCGTAAGACGGGATCGTGTACGCGGCGGCCCGCGCCTCTTCGGTCGGTTGCACCGAGATGTTGCGGTAACGGTTGATACCGGTACCAGCCGGGATCAACTTACCGATGATGACGTTCTCCTTCAGACCATTCAGTCTGTCGCTGCGGCAGTTGATGGCCGCATCGGTCAGCACGCGAGTGGTCTCCTGGAAGGACGCCGCCGACAGCCACGAGTCGGTGGCCAGCGATGCCTTGGTGATACCCATCAGCACCGGACGGCCGGCCGCGGGCTCGTTGCCCTCGGCCACCACGCGACGGTTCGCGGTCTCGAACTCGCCACGCTCGGTGAGCGAGCCGGGCAGGAATTCCGTTGCGCCCGAGTCGATGATCGTCACGCGACGTAGCATCTGGCGCACGATGACCTCGATGTGCTTGTCGTGGATCGACACACCCTGGCTGCGGTACACCTCCTGGACCTCGTTGACCAGGTGCACCTGCACCTGACGCGGGCCCATGACACGGAGCACCTCGTGCGGATCGGCCGCACCCTCCATGAGCTGCTGTCCGACCTCGACGTGGTCGCCATCGGCCAGCGGACGCTCCGAACCGTCCTCGTGCTTGAAGACGCGCAGGCGCTGACGCTTGGAGAGCTTGTCGTAGACAACTTCCTCGCCACCGTCATCCGGGATGATGGTGATCTTGTAGAAGCGCTCGCCCTCTTCCAGGCGGACCCGTCCGGTGACATCGGCAATTGGCGCCTTGCCCTTGGGAACTCGCGCCTCGAACAGCTCGGTGACACGCGGCAGACCACCGGTGATGTCGTCACCGACGCCACCCTGGTGGAAGGTACGCATGGTCAGCTGGGTACCGGGCTCACCGATCGACTGTGCGGCCACGATGCCCGCCGCCTCACCGATGTCGACAAGCTTGCCGGTTGCCATCGAGCGGCCGTAGCACATCGCGCAAACCCCGGTACCGGTGGTGCAGGTGAGCACCGACCGCACCTTGACCGTGGTGACGCCTGCGGCGAGAAGCTTCTCGATCGCCGGGTCACCCAGGTCGTGTCCACGCTCCACCAGCACGTTGCCATCGGCATCCACCGCGTCAGCGGCGAGAGTCCGTGCGTACGCGGAGGTTTCGATGTGCGCGTCGCGGATCAGCGTGCCGTCGTCCTGCTTCTCGGCGATAGTCACGTTGATGCCACGCTCGGTACCGCAGTCGTGCTCGCGGACGATGACGTCCTGCGAGACGTCCACCAGACGACGGGTCAGGTAACCCGAGTCAGCGGTGCGAAGCGCGGTGTCCGCCAGACCCTTACGGGCGCCGTGCGTGTTGATGAAGTACTCCAGAACGGTCAGGCCCTCACGGAACGAGGACTTGATCGGCCGTGGGATGTACTCACCCTTCGGGTTGGTCACCAGACCCTTCATGCCCGCCAGGTTGCGCACCTGGGTCATGTTGCCGGTCGCGCCGGACTTGGGCAGCAAGGTGATCGGGTTGTCAGCCGGGTAGTGCTCCTCCAGCGCCTTACCGACCTCGTCGGTGGCTTCCTGCCAGATCTTGACCAGCGCGTCGCGACGCTCCTGGTTGTTCAAAGCACCACGCTGGTACTGCTTTTCGATCCGCTCCGCTTCCTTCTCGTAGCGGTCCAGGATCTCCGCCTTCTGCGGCGGCACCAGCACGTCGGCCATCGAGACCGTGACACCCGAACGCGTGGCCCAGTGGAAACCGGCGTCCTTGAGCTTGTCGACGGTCTGCGCAACCACGATCATCGGGAACCGCTCGGCGAGGTCGTTGATGATCGCCGACTGCACCTTCTTGTGCATCTGCTTGTTCACGAACGGGTACCCGTGGGGCAGCAGTTCGTTGAACAGCACGCGGCCCAGCGTGGTCTCGGCGACCCAGGCATCGCCTGGCTGCCAACCGTTTTCGAACAGCTCGGCCTCAACCTCGGCCGGCGGACGCTGCTGCGTCAGCCGCACCCGGATCGGTGCACGCACGCTCAGCGCGCCACGATCCAGGGCCATGATGGCCTCGGCGGGCGAGCTGTAAACACCCGTCTCCGGCTGGTCCTTGGCGGCCGGAGCATGCGCACCGGTGTCGCCGGGGACCTCGGTGGTCAGGAAGTACAGACCGGTCACCATGTCCAGACGCGGCATGGCCAGCGGGCGGCCCGACGCGGGCGACAGGATGTTGTTCGAGGACAGCATCAGGATGCGAGCCTCGGCCTGCGCCTCCGCCGACAGCGGCAGGTGCACGGCCATCTGGTCACCGTCGAAGTCGGCGTTGAACGCCTCACACACCAGCGGGTGCAGCTGAATTGCCTTGCCTTCCACCAGCTGCGGCTCGAAGGCCTGGATACCCAGGCGGTGCAGCGTTGGTGCACGGTTCAGCAGCACCGGGTGCTCGGCGATGACCTCTTCGAGGACATCCCACACCTGAGCGCGCTGACGCTCCACCATGCGCTTGGCGCTCTTGATGTTCTGCGCGTGGTTCAGGTCGACCAGACGCTTCATCACGAACGGCTTGAACAGCTCCAGAGCCATCAGCTTGGGCAGACCGCACTGGTGCAGCTTGAGCTGCGGGCCGACCACGATGACCGAACGGCCCGAGTAGTCAACGCGCTTACCGAGCAGGTTCTGACGGAACCGACCCTGCTTACCCTTGAGCAGATCCGACAGCGACTTCAGCGGACGGTTACCCGGTCCGGTGACCGGACGTCCACGACGGCCATTGTCGAACAGCGCATCCACGGACTCCTGCAGCATCCGCTTCTCGTTGTTGACGATGATCTCGGGCGCACCCAGATCGATCAGTCGCTTGAGGCGGTTGTTGCGGTTGATCACGCGGCGGTACAGGTCGTTCAGGTCAGAGGTCGCGAAACGGCCACCGTCGAGCTGAACCATCGGACGCAACTCCGGCGGGATCACCGGTACCGCGTCGAGCACCATGCCACCGGGGCTGTTGGTGGAGTTCTGGAACGCAGCCACCACCTTCAGGCGCTTGAGGGCACGAAGCTTCTTCTGCCCCTTGCCACTGCGGATGGTCTCGCGCAGGTTCTCGGCCTCGGCATCGAGATCGAAGGTCTGAATGAGCTTCTGCACGGCCTCGGCACCCATGGCACCGGTGAAGTACTCGCCGTAACGGTCCACCAGCTCGCGGTAGAGCACCTCGTCCACGATCAGCTGCTTGGGAGCCAGCTTGGTGAAGGTGGTCCAGATCTCGTCGAGCCGGTCCAGCTCACGCTGGGACCGATCGCGCAGCTGACGCATCTCGCGCTCGCCACCGTCACGCACCTTGCGGCGCACATCGGACTTGGCACCCTCGGCCTCGAGCTCGGCCAGGTCGGCCTCGAGCTTCTGGGCGCGGGCCTCCAGGTCGGCGTCGCGCTGATCGGCGACAGCCTTCTTCTCGACCTCCATCTCGGCCTCAAGCGTCGAGAGCTCGTTGTGACGCAGCTCGTCGTCGACGGCGGTGATGACGTAAGCGGCGAAGTAGATGATCTTTTCCAGATCCTTCGGCGCCAGGTCGAGCAGGTATCCGAGACGCGACGGAACACCCTTGAAGTACCAGATGTGCGTGACCGGGGCGGCCAGCTCGATGTGGCCCATCCGCTCACGGCGCACCTTGGCGCGAGTCACCTCGACGCCGCAGCGCTCACAGATGATGCCCTTGAAGCGCACGCGCTTGTACTTGCCGCAGTAGCACTCCCAGTCGCGAGTAGGTCCGAAGATCTTCTCGCAGAACAGGCCGTCCTTCTCGGGCTTGAGCGTGCGGTAGTTGATGGTCTCCGGCTTCTTGACTTCGCCGAAGGACCAGTTACGGATGTCATCCGCCGACGCGAGGCCGATACGGAGTTCATCGAAGAAGTTGACGTCCAGCACGTAAACTCCCTTTCCCCTTGCGGGATAGAAATCGGTTAGGCGAAGTCCTCAATGGACGCAGATTCGTTGCGGGACAAGTTGATTCCCAGGTTCGCGGCAGCGCGCTCCAGGTCCTCGTCGTCGCCGTCGCGCATTTCGATGGCGGCGCCGTCCTTGGACAGCACCTCCACGTTCAGGCACAGCGACTGGAGTTCCTTGAGCAGAACCTTGAACGACTCCGGGATACCCGGCTCGGGGATGTTCTCGCCCTTGACGATCGCCTCGTAGACCTTCACACGACCGACGGTGTCGTCGGACTTGATGGTCAACAGCTCCTGCAGCGTGTATGCCGCACCGTAGGCCTGCATGGCCCAGCACTCCATCTCACCGAATCGCTGACCACCGAACTGCGCCTTACCACCGAGCGGCTGCTGGGTGATCATCGAGTACGGCCCGGTCGAACGCGCGTGAATCTTGTCGTCGACCAAGTGGTGCAGCTTCAGGATGTACATGTAGCCGACGGTCACCGGGTACGGGAACGGCTCACCGCTACGGCCGTCGAACAGCCGTGCCTTGCCGTCACCGTCCACCATGACCTCGCCGTCCCGGTTGGGCAGCGTCGAGGACAGCAGTCCGGTCAGCTCCTCCTCGCGGGCGCCGTCGAACACCGGGGTGGCCGTGCGGGTGTCGGCCGGGGCCGACTGCAGATCCTCGGGGAGGTTCTGCGCCCACTCGGGGTTGCCCTCGATGTTCCAGCCGGTCTTGGCCACCCACCCCAGGTGGGTCTCCAGGATCTGGCCGATGTTCATACGACGCGGCACACCGTGGGTGTTCAGGATGATGTCCACCGGGGTGCCATCGGGCAGGAACGGCATGTCCTCGACGGGCAGGATCTTGCCGATGACGCCCTTGTTGCCGTGGCGTCCGGCCAGCTTGTCGCCGTCGGAGATCTTGCGCTTCTGCGCGACGTACACGCGAACGAGCTCGTTCACGCCGGCGGGCAGGTCGTCGTCGTCATCACGCGAGAAGACGCGGATGCCGATGACCTTGCCGGACTCACCGTGCGGCACCTTCAGGGAGGTGTCGCGAACCTCGCGGGCCTTCTCACCGAAGATGGCACGCAGCAGGCGCTCCTCGGGGGTCAGCTCGGTTTCACCCTTCGGGGTGACCTTGCCGACGAGGATGTCGCCGTCGCGGACCTCGGCGCCGATGCGGACGATGCCGCGCTCGTCGAGATCTGCCAGCACCTCATCGGAGACGTTCGGGATGTCCCGGGTGATCTCCTCAGCGCCCAGCTTGGTGTCGCGCGCATCGATTTCGTGCTCTTCGATGTGAATCGAGGTGAGCACGTCCTCTTCCACCAGACGGTTGGACAGGATGATGGCGTCCTCGTAGTTGTGGCCTTCCCACGGCATGACAGCCACGAGCAGGTTCTTACCGAGGGCCATTTCGCCATTCTCGGTGCAAGGACCGTCGGCGATGACCTGACCGACCTCGACCCGCTGGCCTTCGTCCACGATGGGCTTCTGGTTGGCGCAGGTGCCGTGGTTGGAACGGGCGAACTTGCGCAACCGGTAGCTCTGGCGGGTGCCGTCGTCGGCCATCACGGTGACGTAGTCGGCGGACACCTCTTCGATGACACCGGCCTTCTCCGCAACGACGACGTCGCCGGCGTCGATGGCGGCACGCAGCTCCATACCGGTACCGACCAGCGGGGCCTCGCTGCGCACCAGCGGAACCGCCTGGCGCTGCATGTTGGCACCCATGAGGGCACGGTTGGCGTCGTCGTGCTCGAGGAACGGGATCATGGCGGTCGCGACCGACACCATCTGGCGCGGCGAGACGTCCATGTAGTCCACCTCGGTCGCCGAGACGAACTCGACCTCGCCACCCTTACGGCGGACCAGGATCTTGTCCTCGGTGAAGCGGCCGTCGGCATCCACAGGCGAGTTGGCCTGTGCCACGACGTGGCGGTCCTCTTCGTCGGCGGTCAGGTAGTGGATCTCGTCGGTGACGACACCCTCGGACACCTTGCGGTACGGCGTCTCGATGAAGCCGAACGGGTTGACCCGCGCGTACACCGAAAGCGAACCGATCAGGCCGATGTTCGGGCCTTCCGGGGTCTCGATCGGGCACATGCGGCCGTAGTGCGAGGGGTGCACGTCGCGGACCTCAAGGCCAGCGCGGTCACGGGTCAGACCACCGGGGCCCAGAGCCGACAGACGACGCTTGTGGGTCAGACCCGAAAGCGGGTTGTTCTGGTCCATGAACTGCGACAGCTGGCTGGTTCCGAAGAACTCCTTGATCGCCGCCACGACGGGACGGATGTTGATCAGGGTCTGCGGGGTGATCGCCTCGACGTCCTGAGTGGTCATGCGCTCACGCACGACGCGCTCCATACGCGACAGGCCGACCCGGATCTGGTTCTGGATCAGCTCGCCGACGGTACGCAGACGACGGTTACCGAAGTGGTCGATGTCGTCGACCTCGACCGGGACCTCGAGGCCGCCGGGGGCGGTCATCGTGGTCTGGCCCTCGTGCAGGCGCACCAGGTACTCGATGGTGGCGACGACGTCTTCCTCGGTGAGCGTGGTGGCAGTCACCAGAGCCGGGTTGGCACCGCCAAGACCCAGCTTCTTGTTCACCTTGTACCGGCCCACGCGGGCCAGGTCGTAACGCTTCTCCTTGAAGAACAGGTTCTCCAGCAGCGCCTGCGCGGACTCCTTGGTCGGCGGCTCGCCCGGGCGCAGCTTGCGGTAGATGTCCAGCAGGGCCTCGTCGGGACCGGCGATGTTGTCCTTCTCCAGGGTCCCCATCATGATCTCGGAGAACCCGAAACGCTCGACGATCTGCTCGTTGGTCCAGCCGAGTGCCTTCAGCAGCACGGTGACGGGCTGACGACGCTTGCGATCGATGCGCACACCCACGGTGTCGCGCTTGTCGACATCGAACTCGAGCCATGCACCACGGCCGGGGATGACCTTGACGCTGTGCAGGGTCTTCTCGGTCGACTTGTCGATGTTCTCGTCGAAGTAGACGCCGGGCGAACGGACGAGCTGCGACACGACCACGCGCTCGGTGCCGTTGATGATGAAGGTGCCCATGTCGGTCATCATCGGGAAGTCACCCATGAAGACCGTCTGGCTCTTGATCTCGCCGGTGTTGTTGTTGATGAACTCGGCCGTGACGAACAGCGGAGCCGCGTACGTCATGTCCTTGTCTTTGCACTCGTCGACGGGTGCCTTGACCTCGTCGAAGCGCGGGTCGCTGAAGGACAGCGACATCGAGCCCGAGAAGTCCTCGATCGGCGAAAGCTCCGTGAGGATCTCCTCAAGGCCGCCGGTCGGGTTCACCTCACCGCGAGCAGTCGCAACCTCACGCCAGCGGGGTGAGCCAACCAGCCATTCAAAGGACTCCGTCTGCACATCCAGCAGGCCGGGAACCGCGAGCGGTTCACGCAGCTTGGCGAAGGAAAGTCGGCTGGGCGCCCCAGGTACGGAGTTAGTAGTTGCGTTATCGGTCTTAGTCTGGCGAGAGACTGCCAAGATCGGTCCTCCAGTGTTGCCGCGCATCTGCGATGTTTTGCGCAAGCAACGACCAAACACACACCCGATCGATCACAACACGAATGAACACCGTCGTGGCGAGGGAAGGTGGGCAGGAGGCAGCCAGCGCAACGTCTAACAATAGCGTACTATCGCGCAGCCTTCAACTGCCCGGTCAATTACGCGGATCAGTGCTGGCTGGCGGCCTCACTGCATTCGCATACGTCCGTGCTGCCAAACAGAGTGACTCGTCGCACGCCGCCCGTCAAGAGATAGCGCCAGTATTTTCGGCGTTTCTTTCTCCGCAACGCCGAGCGCATACCGGGCGCAGGCAAATGACCGTGATGACCTGCATGCGGTATGCCCTCGGCAACGACGTCGGTGTCACGCGGGCGGCCTGCCTCGCACCACCATGATGTGGCCGTCACGGTCTCCCCGCTCAACGGCGCACTCACTCGATCAACCCGGCCATTGGCCGGGTTGCTACTACCCGCGTACGGGCGGGATCTGGCCCGTGGGAGCGTCGTCGTCGCTCGTGTCGATGGCCTGGGTGGACGGCTCGGCGTGCGGCGGCGCCAGCGTGGCGGTGGTGACACCGGTGGGCTCGTCGCCGAAGTCGTGCACACGGAACTGGTGGGTGCCGGCGAAGCTGTCCTGGATCGCGGCCTGCGCGTTGGGCGGCAGCTGGTGCATGATCTCGCGCACCCGGGCCTGGCGACGCCCGACCGCGGCCCGCTCGGGCATACCCGGGGTGGCCTGGATCTGAGGCGGCACGCCTTCGATCTCCTCGACACCACCGTCATGGTGTCCGGCGTCGAGGTGCGCCTGCTCCTCGGCCATGGTGGCTTCGTCCTTTTCCTCGGACATACCGATCGGACCGATACGGCGGCCGTTCAGGAACTGCTTGATCACCGGCTCATCGCTGGTCAACAGCACCTCACGGGGGCCGAACATGACGAGCTGACGGCGGTACAGCATGCCCATGTTGTCCGGCACCGTGCGGGCGATGTTGATGTTGTGCGTCACGATCAGGATGGTGGCGTCGATCTGCGCATTGATATCGATAAGCAGCTGGCTCAGGTAGGCGGTACGCACCGGGTCCAGACCGGAGTCCGGCTCATCACAGAGGATGATCTGCGGGTCCAGCACCAGCGAGCGGGCTAGGCCGGCACGCTTGCGCATACCGCCGGAGATCTCGCCGGGGAACTTGGTCTCGTGGCCGGTAAGACCCACCACGTCAAGCTTCTGCATGACGATCTCGCGGATCTCGGATTCCTTCTTCTTGGTGTGCTCACGCAAGGGGAAGGCGGTGTTGTCGTACAGGTTCATCGAGCCGAACAGCGCGCCGTCCTGGAACATCACGCCGAACAGCTTGCGGATCTCGTAGAGCTCCTTGGAGGAGCACTCCATGATGTTGGTGCCGTCGATGTAGATGGCGCCCTGCTCGGGGCGCAGCAGACCGATCAGCGACTTCAGGAAGACCGACTTACCGGTACCGGAAGGCCCCAGCAGCACGCTGACCTCACCCGGCGGCAGGGACAAGGTGACGTTCTCCCAGATTCGTTGTGAACCAAAGGACTTGGTCAAACCCTCAACGGAGACTTCTGCACCCACCAGGCGATCCTTCCGCAACACGCACACTTCACCACCAACCCGGCCAGGCTGTGGTTCGGATCACTTTAGCGTATGCCCAGGAGCTGCATCGCGTTTGTGTCCATACGAGTCCGTCGACTGGCTAACTGTGATAACCAGCCACTACGCGTTTAGTAGGCGCTGCGCCTGGATCACGCGCGAGTCCGTCCTCGAGGCCTTGCCGACTACTTGTCCGCGGACTCCCTGTCCGCCACGCCATGGCGCCGACGCTCCACGATGAGCAGCGCCCCGGCCAGCAGGGCGATGAGCACGACGATCAGACCGACGATATCGGCGAAGACGCTTGGATGGGTGAGGCCGTATCCGGTCAGCAGATCGATCTCCGCACGCTGCCGAACGAACTCACCGAGAACGGCCCCCAACGCGGATGCCGTGACGGCCAAGCCTCCGACCACGGTCAGTTGCACCGGCGAGACCCCGTGGAAGACCGCGTAGAAGAGGTAGACGGCCAGCGTCGCGATACCGGCTCCCGACAGCAGCAGGCCCAGCACCAATCCTCCCTCGGTGGTCGCGGACCGCAGTTCGATCACGATCGCCACCACTCCGGCCACCAGCAGCGCCACGCCCAGGGCCGCGACGAGGGTGCGCTTGCCCGTATCGATGAGATATCCGGCAGCCGGTGCCAAGACCAGTCCGGAGGCAAAGAGTGCGAACGCCGGCGTATCCGAAGGCGCCTGCTCACGATCGAGCGACCACCACATCGCCGCGTGGTCGAAGTCGGCGAACCGCACCAGGAACGTGAGCACGGTGATCGCCAGCAGTGCTGCCAGCACCACCGGCCGGGTGAGCACCTCGGCCGCGATCAAGGCCGCCGAGCCGCGGCGGCGGGTCTGCGCGAAGAGCGCACCGAAGGCTGCCAACGCGATGATCGCGAGGATTACCGCGCGCACCGGCGACGCCTCGTCGATCAGCAGCCAGGCCAGCGCGGACACCCCGACCAGCCACAGCAGGGCGCCGACGAGGTCGAAGGTGTCGAAGGTACCGACGAACTCACGGTGCGGCTGGGTGAGCACCACGATCAGCACCACGACGGTTGCCGCAAGAATTCCGTAGGTGATCGGGCGCCAGTTCTGCGGTGAGTTGATGTCCAGGATCTCGCCCGCCAGCATCGCCACCGGGTACATCGCCACCCAGAAGCCCAGAGACAGACCCCGGCCCTTTCTGGGGGTGGAATGCAGGACGATCAGCATGGACGCCACCATGGTCAGACCCGCACCCAGCGCCGAAACCAGCATCACCCAGGCAAGTAGCGTCGCCGACCCCGGTATCAACGATCCGGCTGTCGACAGCCCAAGGATCACCAGGCCCGCGGCCAGGAAGGTCGTCGGGCGAATGTGATTGCCCAGTCGGGCGAACACAAGCAATGTCACCACTGCCACGACGTCACCCGCGACAGTCGCCCACTCGATGGTGCCGAGGGCATCGTCACCCCGGTCTACTCCCCACACCGCCGCCAGACCGTGGTCCAGCATGGTCAGCCGCGCTACGAGTAGTGCGGCGCAAGCGATAAAGACGTGCCGAACGGCCAGATTCATGTCACCTTCATTCTCTCGTCCCCATCACTCTATGAGCCCCAGCCACATTCGTCCTGCGATAGCCGTTATCGCAAGGGCTACCTACGGGCTGGCGGTGCCGGTTCTGCGCTTGCCGCGCGCCCATCGAATCGCCCGGAAGGTCAACCAGCCGAGCGCGACCATGAGCACCAGCACCACGACAAACGCGAGAATCGGCAGTGCCAGGGCAAGGATGGTCAAGACCAGCGAGGTGCCGTCCTCGGCGGTCGAGACCAGTGGATTCCCCACGCCCGCAGTGGTGCCGGTGACGAAGGGGCGTGCAACTGTCCGGCTGGCGTGGACGCTGCCGGCGGTGATGGCCCCGAGTATCGCGGCCACTGCGGGTGGCAGGTGTGAGGAAAGACTTGTCTCGGCGGTGAACAAAATGGCCCCCGACGCCGGCGCGATGAACGTGCCGACCGCATGCAGGACCGAGTCCAGGGCCGGAATCTTGTCGCCTATGAGATCGAGCACAAAGATCACCGCGAGGACGATGAGCGCCGGGGTGGAGGACAGCCAGCCGTATGACGGGCCGAGTTCGATCCACCCGAGCCTGTCGGCGGCGCCGACCGCGAGCAGCGGCAGCCAGGCATTCAGCCCGGCAGCACCCGAGAGCCCGAATGCCCCGAGGATGGCACTGATGGCCGAGGTGATCTCCATGTCACGAGTGTGACGCCGTCACGCGGTTTCAGGTGCGATTTCCCGGCGCCGTCACGCTCGTGTGTCGAGTTCGACAACCAGTGGTGTCCCACCCTCGAACCAGGCGCGATGCAATTCGACAATCTTGCGGCGCGATGGCAGCCCCTTGCGGTGGAACACATTCTCGAGGTAGTCGAAGGGGTGTACGACACCACAGAATCGCTCGTGAGCCGCCTCGTACACCGGATCGCCGGGCGCTATCACCCGAGCGGCTCCGGTGTACGTCCCGTCGGTGAGCCGCAGACTCACCGACGGGTTGACCTGAATGTTCTTGACCCACAGGGTGTGCCGGCCGGTAATCGCAGCCAAGTAGGCCCTGTTCCCGTCGCGCACCGCTTTGACATAGGTAACGCGTGGGCTCCCTGACTTTCGCCCGATCGTGGTCAGTACGCCCACGCCGCGCGGTACTCGGATCGCGAACCATGGCCGGTGCAAGGCATGTAGCGCGTCGGCGAACCGACGGCGCTCAGCCAGCGGCGCCTTGGTCGTGTCCAGCCCCGGCCTTCGCTCGAAGACGTACCGCCCGTCCGTGTAGCGCAACGACTCCGGCAGCGGACCGTCCATGATCTCAGCGGGGAGCCCAATTGCCGTGGAAGCCTGCCGGAACACGCTGCGGCAGGTCCACCGTCGCCGCGAGTTCCAGCGTCTGTGCGTCCAGGACCACGAACTTGCCCTGCGACGTCCCGGCGCTCAGACCAAACCCGACGAGCACACCGTCGTCCTCAGCGGTTCCCGACGGATTCGGCACAAACGACATCTCACCTAACGCAAGAGAATCAAGGGTGGTCCGGATGTCGGCACCCGTCTGGTAATCGAACTTGACCAGGCTGCCGTCTACCTTGCCGTCGGACTCGAATGCCCCCGCGATGCAGGGCAGGTACCCGTAGCGGTGCTTCTTTCCGGTCAGCTCCTCGTTGATGCGGGGGAACTCGAGGTGGCGATCATCTCGGCGTTCCATGGTGACGGTGCCCTTGGTCAAGTTGATGACCCAACGGTCCAGCAGCCCACGCGCATCACTGGGGCCGAGTACATCGGCGGAGAACATGGAGTCGTAGCGGACCAAATCGATCACCACAACTTCCTGACCGTCACGCATCTCGGAGTACCCGTTGAGCGGGTGGAAGACATAGCACGGCTCGATCTCGAACCAACGCACGTCCGCATTGCCGCCCTCACGCGGCATCACACCAATTCTGGCCGGGTACTTGGGATTCCACGAGTAGGGAATGGAGGGAGACTTACCGGACAGTTGACTTGCCCTGGCTGCGATCGGACCCGGGATCTTGATCTTGCCGATCAGGGATTGCATGACCAGCTGGGCGGGCTTACGCAGAATCGGCGGCATCGGTACCGACTTGGTGATCATCGCGGTATCGAGGGTGACCGGCAGGTCGTAGAAGACGACGTACTTCTCGGTGAGCGTGAAGTCGTGCATCATCGGGGAACCCTGGACCTTGACGTCGACCGTACGGCGGGCCCGTCCCGAGGTATCGATAACCGAGTATTGAACGGTGTTGCCGCGAGCGAAAGAGTATGACACTGCATGCATTTCGCCGGTGTCAGGATCGATTTTCGGGTGCGCGGTGTAGCCACCATGCAGAGTCCCCTGGAAGTCACAGGGCCCCACCGTGTCGAGCTCGTCGTTGAGCTCGTAGTTGGCGATACCACCCTCCACCAACGCCAGCGTGCGGCCCGCATGACTGAGCGCATTGGTGTTGGGCCCGATCAACGATGTACCGGCCGAGCTGCCGGTAGCGATCGCCGGCTCACCGAGGGCCTTGCGTACCGCCGCGGTACGCACCCAGCGGTTGCGATACCACTGCGCCTTCCCATCCCGGAGCGACAGGCCGTGCACCATCGCATCGCCGCTGAACAGGTGATAGGTCGCGGGGTCCACCTCGGCGGCGGGGTTGGGGCCGTTGCGCAGGTAGCGCCCGTCCAGATAGTCCGGAATGGTCCCTTCGACCAACAGGTCGGTACTGGTCACTTCCTGCTGAACCGGTTCCCAGACTCCGGTCAGATAGACACTCTCGGTGGCGGTGGGCTGGACTGTGGCGGTCATCGTGTCCTCCAGGGCTGACTGGCTGGCATAACATCGTTATTACGCCGTTATGGTGAACCTACTCCCGTTGTGCGAACATGGCAAGACAATGAGCTCATCTATTCCGCGTAACAGTCAGGGAAACGACCGGGCCGTCGCCCGTAACCCCCGGGTCGATCTCGTCGCAGCGGCCGTACGGCTTCTGAACGAACAGGGGCCCGATGCACTGCAGACCCGGAAGATCGCCGCGGCCGCCGGCACCTCCACCATGGCGGTCTACACCTACTTCGGCGGCATGCGCGAGCTCATCGCGGAGGTGGCCGAGGAAGGGCTGCGTCAGTTCTCCGGCGCGCAGGCTGACGTACCCCAGACCGACGATCCCATCGCCGATTTCATGGTGACGGGCATGGTCTACCGCCAGTTCGCCATCGACCACCCCCACATGTACCGGCTGATGTTCGGTGTCACCAGCGCGCACGGCATCAACGCGCCCAGCCGGAACATGTTCAACACTGTGCACCTGACACCGCAGCACGCCAGCGCGACGCAGCTCTATCGCAGCGTGCAACGTTCGATGGCCGCAGGCCGGATCGACGGCTCCCCCGACGATGCTGCGAAGGTCGCCGCGACCGCCGCCAAGTTCTGGACCGTCATGCACGGGTTCGTCATGCTGGAGCTGGCCGGGTTCTGGGGCGAGAACGGTGAAGCCGTTGGCCCCGTGCTGGGCTCCATGACCACGGATCTGCTTGTCGCGCTGGGCGACTCCCCCGAACAGGTGAATAGCTCGGCCACCACCGCCGCCACCCGGATTGCCGCACTGATCTAGAGGGGCGCCCAGGACACCTCATCCGGTTCCCTCTCGGGCGTCGGGATTGCGGGCGGCGCCGGAAACGACGCCGCGGTGTCCCGCAGCGCGGCCACGGTGCGGACGGCCCTTGCCGCTGGAGCGCGCATATCCCAGGCCAGACGTGCCAGCAGTTGCCTGCGCCGGTCGTCATCGGTGCGCGCCGTCGTTCGCGGTGCGGGTGCGGGCGCCTCCGGCGCACGTCGACGCCGGACACGAACCACCATCAGGAGCAGCAACAGAGCGCCCAGGGCGATCAGCAGGTAGACAGCCACACCCCGAGTGTGCGGGCTGAAAACGAAACCGGCCCCCGGAAGTCCGAAGACTCCCAGGGGCCGGGATCCGAAACGTACTGCGAACTACTTGACGGTGATCGTCGCGCCGGCGGCCTCGAGCTTGGCCTTGGCGTCCTCGGCGGCCTCCTTGGCAACCTTCTCGAGCAGCGGCTTGGGGGCGCTGTCGACCAGGTCCTTGGCTTCCTTCAGGCCCAGGCCGGAGACGATCTCGCGCACAACCTTGATGACGCCGATCTTCTTGTCGCCGGCGCTCTCCAGGATGACGTCGAACTCGCTCTGCTCTTCGGCAGCCTCGGCGGCCGGGGCAGCGCCACCGACGGCGGCGACGGCGACCGGAGCGGCAGCGGTGACCTCGAAGACCTCTTCGAAGGTCTTGACGAACTCGGACAGCTCAAGCAGCGTCAGCTCCTTGAAAGCATCGATCAGTTCCTCGGTGCTCAGCTTTGCCATGATGTTGGTTCCTTCCTTGATTTACAACAGGTTTGGTTGGTACTGGCGTATCGAAGGGGCGCTTTACGCGGCCTCTTCGCTGGCCTTCTTTTCCTGCAGGGCGGCGGCCAGGCGTGCAACCTGGGACGCCGGGGCGTTGAACAGACCGGCGGCCTTGGCCAGGTTGCCCTTCATTGCGCCGGCCAGCTTGGCCAGCAGCACCTCGCGCGATTCCAGATCGGCGATGCGCTCAACCTCGGCAACTGACAAGGCGCGGCCATCCATGTAGCCGCCCTTGATGATCAGGGCCTTGTTGTCTTTCGCGAAGGTCTTGATGGCCTTCGCAGCGTCCACGGGCTCGCCCTTGATGAACGCGATTGCCGTTGGGCCGGTGAACAGTTCGTCCAGGCCCTCCACGCCAGCTTCCGAAGCCGCACGCTTGACCAGCGTGTTCTTGGCGACGGAGTAGGTGGCGGAAGCTCCGAGAGAGCGACGCAGGGTGGCCAGAGCGGACACCGACAGGCCGCGGTACTCGGTGATCACGGTCGCAGTCGAATCCTTGAACTGCTCGGTGATCTCGGCAACGGCGGTGACCTTTTCAGTCTTGGCCATGTATTGCCTCCTCATCTCGTTTCGGTCGCTGCACCTAAGACAAGACGGTCCAAGATCGAGAAGGCGTCTGGAAATGACGAACGCCCCGACGCAGACAGGTCGGGGCGTGAAAATCCGCGGACTTTTGGTCCGCGGGTTTAACCTCGTCCTCCTGCGTGGGCCGCCAGGACGAGTCCTGGACCTTCAACCTCATAAGAGGTGACCGACGGTCTTCGGTGGAGCCGGGCCAGATTACCGCAGATGAGGGCGATCATCCAAAACGGCGTGGTATCCAGGAATGGTGCCGCTGTCCTCCGAAGTCCTCACCCGAACAGGCGTCGCACGTAACGGCGATATCGAGCTCTTCTACGAAGACCTGGGGAACCCCGCCGATCCGGCGGTGATCCTGGTGATGGGAGTCGCGGCGCAGCTCCCGATGTGGCCGGACGGATTCTGCCGGCAGCTCCTCGACCGCGGCTATCGGGTCATCCGTTTCGACAATCGCGACTGCGGGCTGTCGACGAAACTCGATGGCCACAAAGCGCCGGGATCGGTTCAGCGCCGGGTCGTGCGCTATGCCTTCGGCCTGGGCAGCGAGGTGCCATACACCCTGATCGACATGGCCGAGGACGTCCGCACCCTCGTCGACCACCTTGAACTGGACACGGTGCATATCGCGGGCGCGTCGATGGGCGGCATGATCGTGCAGGTCTTCGCGGGCACTTACCCCGAGCGCGTCAATTCCGTCGGCATCATCTATTCGGCGACCGGCCGACCGTTCTCCCGACTGCCGTCCTGGGAACTGATCAAAACGGCCATGACCGCCCCCGGTAAGAACGCAACCGCCGAGGAATGGCTCGAGTTCGAGGTGAACAACGGCATCGTCTACAACGGGCCCGACAACCTGCCCTCCCGCGAGGAGCTGCGGCAGCGCATTCTCGCCCACAGAGCCCGCAGTGACTACAAGGTGGGCACCGTGCGTCAATTCGACGCCATTTTGGGTACCGGCAGCCTGCTGCGGTTCACACGGGCCATCACCGCTCCGACGGTGGTCATCCATGGCCGAAACGACCCACTGGTGCCGTATCAGAACGGCCGGGTAGTGGCCAAGAACATCAGGAACTCACGATTCGCCCTCATCGAAGGCATGGGCCACGATCTGCCTGAGCCGGTGTGGGAGCCAGTGACCTCAGAGTTGTTGGCAACTTTTGACCGGGGCGCCTCCCGCTCGCGGGGGACCGCGTGCAGGACTGACTAGGGCTGCACGGCCATGATGCGGCACACTTGCATTTCATGACTGCCCAAGAACGTTCCGGCCGGAGCGTAGGTGAAGGCCGTGGACGTCAGGTTGCGCCGCTCGGGCGCGTGGCGTTGCTCTCCGAGGCCGCGCGGCTGGGCACGACCGGCTGGCAGGTCGCCCGTACCGCGGGGCGAGTACTGGGCAAGATCGCCAAAAAGGGCAGCCTCGAGCAGAAGCTCATCGCCGAGCTTCCGCAGACCTTCTCCGACCTCGGCCCCACGTACGTCAAGCTCGGCCAGATCATCGCGTCCAGCCCGGGCGCGTTCGGCGAGCCGCTCTCTCGTGAATTCCGCGGGCTGCTGGACCGCGTGCCACCCGCCGATTCCGTCCAGGTCCGTGAACTCATCATCTCCGAGCTCGGAGATGAACCCGAAAAGCTCTTCGCCAGCTTTGACACCGAACCGTTCGCATCCGCGTCGATCGCCCAGGTGCATTACGCGACACTGCATTCCGGTGAGGACGTGGTGGTCAAGATCCAGCGCCCGGGAATCCGGCGCCGGGTGGCCGCCGACCTGCAGATCATGAAACGCGGCGCGGCCCTGCTGGAACTGGGCAAGGTGGGCCGGATGCTCTCGGCCCGCGATGTGGTGGACGACTTCTCCGGAAACCTGTCCGAGGAGCTGGACTTCCTCGCCGAGGGCCAGGCCATGCAGACCTGGGTGGAGCACCTGCACACCTCGTCGCTCGGCAAGAACATCCGGGTGCCGGATGTGCACTGGCATTACACAACCTCCAGAGTGCTCACCATGGAGCGGGTGCACGGCATCCGCATCGACGACGCCCCGGCCATTCGGAAGGCGGGATTCGACGGCACCGAACTGGTGAAGTCGCTGTTGTTCTCGGTGTTCGAATCCGGACTGCGTCAGGGCTTGTTCCATGGCGACCTGCATGCGGGAAATCTTCTGGTGGACGACGAGGGCCGGATCGTGTTCCTGGACTTCGGCATCGTCGGCTTCATCGACCCGCGGACCCGCTGGCTGTTGCGCGAGCTGATTCACGCGCTGCTGGTCAAGAAGGATCATCGCGCCGCGGGCAAGATCGTGGTGCTGTTGGGCGCCGTCGGCAATCCCGGCGACGCCGACAAGGGCACCCGGGACATCCAGGCCTTCACCACCCCGCTCACGATGAAATCCCTTGGCGACATGTCATATTCGGAGATCGGCAAGCAACTGTCGGCACTCGCCGAGCAGTACGACGTGAAGCTTCCCCGTGAGTTGGTGCTCATCGGCAAGCAATTCCTGTACGTCGAGCGGTACATGAAGCTGCTGGCGCCGCGCTGGCAGATGATGGAAGACCCGGAGCTCAAGGGCTACTTCGGCAACTTCATTGTCGATATCAGCCGTGAGCACAACCGCGAGGGAGATATCTGAGATGACAGCCAGCACCGCCAAGGTCGGCGATATCGAACTGTGTTTCGAGGAGTTCGGCAATCCGGCCGACCCCGCGGTACTGCTCATCATGGGCATCGGCGCGCAGATGGTCTTCTGGCGTACCGAATTCTGCCAGCAGCTCGCCGGCCAGGGTTACCGTGTCATTCGCTTCGACAATCGCGACTGCGGTCTGTCCACCAAGCTAGACGGGGTACGTGCCGGGGGCGGTGCACTCATTCCGACCATGGCGAAATTCCTTGCCGGCGTGAAGATCACCGATACCGCCTACACCCTGGTGGATATGGCGGCGGACGCCGCCGGTCTGCTCGATCATCTCGGCATCGAACAGGCACACATCGTGGGCGCCTCGATGGGCGGCATGATCGCCCAGGTTTTCGCCGCCGAGCATCCTGACCGGACGCAGACGGTCACCATCATCATGTCGAGCAACAACCAGCCCTTCCTGCCCCCGCCCGGGCCACGCCAGCTGATGGCGTTGCTGAAACCCCCGCCGGCCGGCGCCACCCGCGAGGAGATCATCGCCAACAGCGTGCAGGTGGGCCGGACCATCGGCAGCCCGAAATACCGCCAGTCGCAAGCGAAGTCATATCTGCACGCTGCCGAGTACTACGATCGCAGCTACTACCCCAAGGGGTTCGCCCGGCAGTTCGCCGCGATCATGGGAACCGGCAACCTGGCACCTTTCGACAACCGAATCACCTCCCCCGCACTGGTTTTGCACGGCAGGGCCGACAAGCTGATGCGTCCGTCGGGCGCGCGTGCCATCGCCCGGGCCATTCCCGGCGCACGTTTGGCGCTGATCGACGGAATGGGCCACGATCTGCCCGAACCACTGTGGGGCCGCGTCATCGCCAAGCTCACCGAGAACTTCGCCCGATCGGAACCGGCGCAGGACGAGACGGAATCTGAGGCGGCGGGTCGCTAATTAGCACCCGTAGGGAACGATCTCGCCCAGATCAAACCCCTTGCTAAATATGCCCATTTCCCTTGTACCTGCAACAATCTTGCTCTAGCCTCGGCACGGGACATCAGCCAGCACCAACGTCCACCAATCGCTCGCGCGCCGCTCGGGGCATCGCGCCATCCTCATGGGAGGTCGCCCTATGTCCAAATTGACCCCAAAATTCTCCGATGTACAAGCGCATTACGACCTGTCCGACGGCTTCTTCGCACTGTTTCTCGACCCCAGCCGAACCTACAGCTGCGCATACTTCGAGCCCGAGACCCTGACGCTCGAGCAGGCACAGCAGGCCAAGATCGACCTCGCACTGGGAAAGCTGGGCTTGGAGCCCGGGATGACCCTGCTGGACGTGGGCTGCGGTTGGGGTTCCACCCTGAGGCGCGCTCTCGAACACTACGACGTCAACGTCATCGGCCTCACCCTCAGCAAGAATCAATTTACGCATGTCACCAACCTTCTCGACTCCGTCGAGAGTTCGCGTACCCATGAGGTGCGACTGGCCGGGTGGGAGGAGTTCGATGGCACCGTAGACCGGATAGTCAGCATTGGGGCCTTCGAGCATTTCGGCCACGAGCGGTACGACAGCTTCTTCTCGATGGCGCACCGGATACTGCCGGATGACGGAAAGATGTTGCTGCACACCATCGTCAGCTATCACCCCGAGGAACTGAAGCGCATGGGCATTCCACTCCTGATGTCCCGGGTCCGATTCATGCACTTCATGATGACCGAGATATTCCCCGGTGGCCGTTTACCTTCCGTACCGATGGTGGATCAGCACGCCGCGCTGGCGGACTTCCACATAACGCGCCACCAGTGCCTCCAACCGCACTATGCGCGCACCCTGGACTGCTGGGCCGAGAACCTCGTAGCACATAAGGACGAAGCGATTTCCCTTCAATCCCAAGAGGTTTACGATCGATACATCAAATACCTGACGGGCTGTGCCGATGCCTTCCGGGAAGGCTGGATCGACGTCGTTCAGTTCACCTGCGAGAAGTAGGAGTCGACGAGACCCTGGACCGCGCCGGCCGCCAGTTCCTTGTCGGCGGGCACGAGCCCGATACGGGTACGACGATCAAGAATGTCGTCGGTGTCGAGCGCGCCCTCATGGGTGAGCGCGAACTCGACCTGCTCGCGGGTGATGCCGACACCGCTAACCAACTGGGCACCAACGGATCCCGGCCAGTCATCGACCACCGCCAGGTTCTGTGTCACACACTCCGAAGCCGCAAGCGGCCGGTGCTCCAGGCCCGCGTCCAACGCGTCCTGAGCCATCTTGCGATAGGTGGTCAGCTTGCCGCCCACCACGCTGACCACGCCCGAATCCGATACCCGGACCGCGTGCTTACGGGACAGGTCGGCGGTCGCGGAATCATCCCCGTCAAGCAGGGGCCGCAGCCCCGCAAAACGTCCCACCACATCGGATTCGGACAGCGAGGTCTGCAGCACCGTGTTCACGGTGTCGAGGAGGAACTGCTCTTCGGACGCAGAGGGTTCCGCCACATCCGGTATCGGTCCGGGTGCCGGTTCATCGGTGAGACCGAGATACACCCGATCGTGGATGGCCGGCAGCGCGAACACGAAACGATTGATCGTGCCGGGCACCGGAACGGTCAGGGCCGCGGTAAGTCCGCCGAAGCTGGCAGCCCGGAAGACCAGGTGCGTACCACGGCTGGGACGCAGCTTGATGTCATGATCGACTTGGCCGGCCCACACCCCGGCGGCGTTGATAACCAAACCAGCCTCCACCCGGACGGTATTGCCGGTCAGCTCGTCGCGAAGCAACGCACCGTCTCCGGTGACCTCCTCGGCGGAGACACGGGTGAGGATCCGGGCGCCCAATCCGGCCGCTGTGCGCGCGATCGACACCACCAGCCGCGCATCGTCGACGAGCTGGCCGTCGAAGGCCATCAGGCCACCGCGAAGCCCATTGCGCCGCACCGTTGGGGCACGGCGGATCACTTCACCCGCATCGATGGCGCGTGAGCGCGGCAGCACATCAGCCGAGGTGTGAGCGAGTTTGCGTAGCCCGTCCCCCGCCACGAATCCCACCCGCACCAGCGTCCGGCTGAACATGCTCACCGCAGGGTGCAACGGAACAACCTGCGCGAGAGGGTGAATGAGATGCGGGGCGGTACGCGTCATGAGGATGTGCCGCTCAATCGCACTCTCCCGGGCGATGCCCACCTGGCCCGAAGCGAGGTAGCGCAATCCGCCGTGTACCAGCTTTGAACTGAATCTGCTTGTCCCGAAAGCCAAGTCATGCTTTTCGACCAGGGTGACCCGCAGTCCTCGGCTCGCCGCGTCGAGCGCCACCCCGACGCCGGTAATGCCGCCGCCGATGACGAGGACATCAGTCGGAGCGCCACCGGTCAGCGCCGCAAGATCTGCGCCGCGGCGCATGCTGTTGAGCTGGGTTGTCATGAATTCTCCTAAGGGGCAGATCAAGCCGTGAGATATCCGTCGATGGCAGTGGCCAATTCGTGCACCAGCTCGTCCGGCGACATGATGTCGGTGACGATGCGCGCCGACTGGAGAACCGACTGTCCGATCAGCAGCACCATCGCCGCCATCTGCTCCGGGGCCCCGCCACGAATCGATCCGTCGCCCTGCCCCTCGGCGATGAGCATCGCTGTCCAGCCGATGAGCGCACGCTGACTGGTCCCCAATCGCCGCACGATGTAGGTCAGTAGAAGTTCGGGGTCTGATCGCAAGATCGCCGCGAAAATCGAATGCTCGCGCACCTGGGTGACCAGCCCTGTCACCGATTGGACCAGGCGATCACGTGCGTGCCCCTGTCCGGTCGCGGGAAGGATTGACGCCATTTCCCGCGTCAGCAGATCGGCGACCAGGGAGCGCACATCGGGCCAGCGCCGATACACCGACGGACGGCTGACACCGGCGCGTTTGGCGACCTCGACCAGCGTGGTGCGGCGCACTCCGAACTCGGTGACGCATGACAACGCCGCGTCCAGGATGCGTTCGGTGACGGCATCCGCCGGAATCTCCGCGACCCCGGCGATATCAGTGGTCTCGACCGTCATGTCACCTCACCCTCTCCCAGAAATCTGCGTTACAACTTGCCATCGTATGTAATACTGTAACGCATGATGGAGTGGGACGCCTGGGGCGTGGCGGAAAAACGACAGACTCTCTCACCTCAGGTGAAGGCGCTCTTGGCGTCGGCGCTGGGCATTCCCGAACGAGATCCGGTCAGCCGCGATGAATCGACCGTCGCGTTGTCCCCCAGCTCGCTCACCGAAGAACAGTTGGCCGCCCTGTCCGGACTGCTTGGCGCGGAGCATGTCCGGACCGATCACGGTGCCCGGCTACGGCACGCGGGCGGCAAAAGCACCCCGGACCTGTTACGCCGACGCTCCACCGACGTCCAGGAAGCACCCGACGCCATCGTCTACCCGGCGTCGCATGAGGAGGTCTCCACTCTCCTCTCACTGTGTGACGAGCGGGCCATCGCGGTCGTACCGTTCGGCGGCGGCACCAGCGTGGTCGGCGGGCTGGACCCCGAGCGCGGCGGATTCACCGCAGTCATCGCAGTGGATCTGCGAAGGATGTCCGGCCTGGTCTCCCTCGACGAGGAATCCGGAACCGCCGTGCTGCTGCCGGGAACAACAGGCCCCGAAGCCGAGGAACTCCTTGGCGCCAAGGGCTTCTCACTAGGGCACTTCCCCCAGAGCTTCCGTTTCGCGAGTATCGGCGGTTTTGCCGCCACCCGCTCCTCCGGGCAGGCCTCCAGCGGATACGGGCGCTTCGACGCGATGGTGGATGCGGTCCGGATCGCCACCCCGCGCGGAGATCTGGAGCTGGGCAGAGCGCCCGCGTCGGCAGCCGGACCCGACCTACGGCAGCTCTTCCTGGGATCGGAAGGAGCCCTCGGCATCATCACCGAGGTGACGGTGCGCGTGCACCGGCTCCCCGAGGAAACCTGGTACCAGGGCTGGTCCTTCCCCTCCTTCGATGCCGGGGCCCAGGCGCTGCGCACACTGGTTCAGTCCGATGCCGCACCCACCGTGCTGCGGCTGTCCGATGAAGCCGAAAGCGGACTCAATCTCGCACTGGCCAAAGACATCGGCGGGAAGAACCCTGCCGCCGGAGTGCTGGCGATCACCACGGTCGAGGGCACCCCGGGGCATGTCGCGGCCCGCTCGGCCGAAGTGGCGGCCGTTCTCAGCGCCGCCGGTGGCACCGCCCTCGGCGACGAGCCCGGCAAGGCCTGGGATCACGGCCGTTTCGATGCACCGTACCTGCGCGATGCCCTCATCGACGCCGGCGCGGTGGTGGAGACGTTGGAGACCGCGACCTCATGGCGCAACCTCGCCACCCTGCGTACGGCGGTCACCACTGCACTCTCTGAAACACTTGGCGCCCAAGGCACCCCGCCATTGGTGTTGTGCCATATCTCGCACACCTATCGCACCGGTGCCTCGCTCTACTTCACCGTGGTGTGCGCGGCCGCCGAGGATCCGATGACCCAATGGGGCAAGGCGAAGAAGGCTGCGGGTGACGCCATCGTCGCCGCGGGTGGCACCATCACCCACCATCACGCGGTAGGGCGCGATCATCAGCCGTGGCTTGTCGATGAGGTCGGCGAGCTCGGCATCGAGATACTGCAGGCGGTGAAGCGAACCGTCGATCCGCGGGGAATTCTCAACCCCGGCAAGCTAATTCCTGTCAGCGAGTAGTGCCGATGACCCACCTCACCGTCCTGACGAATCCGGCAGCCGGTCACGGCGCAGCGCAGGCAGCCGAGGCTGCCATCGCGCATCTGCGAGCGCGTGGGCTGACGGTGACGCATCACGCCGCGTCATCGGCATCGGAATCGCACGCACTGGCCCAGGAAGCCGCCCGCACGGGCGCCCGCGGGATCGTCGCCGCGGGCGGAGACGGTCTGGTGAGCATCGCGCTGCAGGCGGTCGCGTCCACCCCGGTAGCGCTGGGCGTCATCCCCATCGGTACCGGAAATGATTGCGCCCGCATGCTGGACATCCCGCTCGGCGACCCGGTTGCCGCCGCCGATGTGATCGCGTCCGGAAACACCCGGGTGATCGACTGCGGGCGCGTGCAATACAACGGACACACAACTTGGTTTGCCACCGTGGTGGCATCGGGATTCGACTCGTTGGTCAATGATCGGGCCAACCGGATGAGCTGGCCCCGTGGCCGGCGCCGGTATGACATCGCCATGGCGTTGGAAGCGGCGAAGCTGCGGCCGCTACCTTTCCGCATCGAATTGGATGATCAGGTGATCGAGACCGATGTCACCCTGGTCGCGGTCGGAAACGGAACCTCGTATGGCGGCGGAATGCGCATCTGCCCCAATGCCATTCTGGACGACGGGTTGCTGGATGTGACCGTGGTGGCCGCAGGCGGACGGCTGCGCCTGCTGCGGCTCTCCCCCACGGTCTACAAGGGCACCCATGTCGATCTGCCCGAGGTCAGCACCTTCCGGTCGCGGCGTGTCCGGCTGTCCGCCGCCGATATCACCGCCTATGCCGACGGCGATCCGGTGGCGCCCCTGCCGATCGATATCGATGTCGTTCCCGGAGCCCTGACCGTCTTCGCCTGACCGTTGCGCCGGATCCGGAAACTTTTTTCCCGCGAGGTGTCTGAACGGTGATGCGCGGTTCGTCAGACAGGTAGAGAGTGGATCGCAGAGTTCCGCTCACTGATACCGACGGAGGGCTCCACCATGCATTACCTCGCGCTACTCATAGGTCCCCAGCAGGAACGCACCCCCGACGAGGCTGCGCAGGAACTGACGGATTACTTGAACTTCCAGGCCAAGGCAGCGTCAGTCATCCGCGCTGGCGACGCGCTGTATCCCGAAACCGACAGCGTCCGGATCACCGGCGGACCCGATGCCCCCGTCATCACCGACGGTCCGTTCGCCGAGGGCGCCGAGGTCGCGAACGGCTACTACGTATTGGAGGCGGACAATCTCGATGATGCCCTTGCCTTGGCCCGGGACATCCCGGAGGCCAAGCGCGGCGCGGTCGAAGTGTGGCCACTGGTCCACTGCTCCCAGGAATTCGGAGGACAGGGGTCCACAAGCTGGCTCGCACTGCTGTTGGAGCCCGGAGAACACGCACATGTACCGGGCAGCCCCGAATGGGAGGCCGTGGCGGCCAAGCACGGGGCGTTCGGTGAGAAGGCAAGTGGGCACATCAAGATCGCGGGACCGCTGCATCCCCCGTCCACGGCCACCACGGTCCGGGTCCGCGACGGAGAGACTGTGCTCACCGACGGCCCGTACGTCGAGGGAAGTGAAATCGCGAACGGTTTCTACGTGCTCACCACCGATGACCGCGACCAAGCCATCCAGCTGGCCTCGCAGCTGCCGGCATCGGCGGTGCAGTTGCGGCAGCTCACCGGCGTCTCGGGTTTCTAACACCGGATGACCAACCTGGACGGCGTCTTTCGGCGGGAGTGGGGGCCAACGGTCGCCGCCATCGCACGGTGGTCGGGAGACCTCACCGTCGCCGAGGACGCCGTTCAGGAAGCGTGCACTGATGCTGTGCGCACCTGGCCACGCGACGGAATACCCGACAATCCGGGCGGGTGGTTGCTCACAGCCGCACGGAATAGGGCGCGCGACCGGTTGCGGCGCGAGACGCTGCGTCCGGGAAAGGAATTGGCCGCCGTGGTCGACGACATCACCGCCCGTACCGACGTCTCCGATCCCCAGTATGTGCACGATGATGAGCTGCGGATGATGTTCACCTGTGCCCATCCCGCGCTCGAGCGAGTCTCCCAGTTGGCCCTCACGCTGCGGCTGGTATCGGGGCTGACGGTCGCCGAGATCGCCCGGGCACTCCTGCACAGCGAGGCCGCGATTGGTCAGCGAATCACCCGCGCCAAGGCCAAGATTCGCACGGCGAACATTCCCCTGCGGGTGCCGCCTGCCGAGCTCCTGCCCGAACGCACCCCGCATGTACTCAGCTGCATCTATTCGGTCTTCACCGAGGGCTACTGGTCCACGGGCGGGCCGTCGGCGATTCGCGACGAGCTCTGCGACGAGGGGGTACGGCTGGCCGGTGAGCTGAGCAAGCTCATGCCGCAGGAACGAGAGGCCAATGCACTGGCCGCACTCGTACTGCTTCATGATTCACGACGACTGGTACGCATGGATCGTGACGGCGCGCTGGTGCCCCTGGACGAACAAGACCGGACCCGATGGGATAACGAGCGCATCGCCCGTGGATTGAGCCAGTTACGGCAGGCCGCCGGCTCGACCGGCCCCTATCTACCGCAGGCGGTGATCGCCGCCCTGCACGCCACCGCGCCCTCCTGGGAGGAAACCGACTGGCACACCATCTGTCAGGCCTACGACCGGCTCGCCCAGATGACGGGCTCACCAGTGGTGCTGGTGAACCGGGCGTTGGCCATCGGTCTGCGCGATACCCCCGACGCGGGACTGGCCGCGCTGGAGAAGGTGGCCCACGATCCGCGATTGGCGCGATCGAATCTGGCGGCCACCGTCCGCGCCGACCTACTTCGGCGCGCCGGACGAAACTCCGACGCCGCACAGTGGTACCGAACAGCATTGTCCACCAATGGTTCCGATCCAGGACGTGCATTCCTGCGCCGGCGGATAGCCGAGTGCGAAGGCTAGCGCCAACGGCTAGACGGCATCGAGAACACTCTCTAACCACAGGCCGATATCGCGGTGGACGCGATCTTTCTCCGGCTCGTTGAGGATCTCGTGACGTCCACCCGCGTAGAACCGGCACTCCAGCCGCCGGTGACCTTCGGCCAGGTAGCGACTGATGAGACCTTGAATGGTTTCGGTACGGCCGCCGACCGGATCTTCGCTTCCCGCGATGACAAGGATGGGCAGCTCGGACGGCACGCGGGATTCGTTCGCCAGTTCCCATAATGAGTGGAACCCCTTGATCACCGAATACGTCATCGCATTGGAGAAAGGCTTGCCACACAGGGGATCCGATTGAAAGATACGGACCTCTTCGGGGTCACAGGTCTGCCACTCCGACCCGGTGGGAGTGACACCTTCGACCACGAACGGCGCATTGAACCCCGCCAGGAGTGAGCCGAAGAACTCGCTGGGCGCCATCGCGTCCGGACCGGTCGCTACGGCCTCGAGCTGGACAATGGCCTGCTGGTAGGCCTCTTCGGTGAGGCCCGGCACCGCACCCAGCGTCCCGCACAGGACCGCCCCTGCGAGGAGGTTCCCGTGGTTCTGGATGTGCGACTGCGTCAATGCCGATCCCATGCTGTGCCCGAAGGCGATCAGCGGCAGGCCGGGGCTATCGGCACGTGCGATATCAGCGAGTTGCTTGATGTCGGCCGTCATATCGTCCCAGGCCGTGACTCCCAGCTGCCCCAGCCCGTCAAGACCGGCGGTCTGTCCATGCCCACGCAGGTCGAGGGCGTACACCACGCACCCGTGCGCGGCCAGGAATCGGGCCAGACGGTCGTAGCGCGCACTGTATTCGGCGATTCCGTGTGTGATCTGCACGGCTGCGCGCGTTTCGATCCCGCACGGCGGATGCCACGTCCGATACCAGATGGCCTTCTGGTCCACCTCGGATGTGAACGTGGAAAACTCCGGCCCACCATCGTATTTCGCGTTAACCCCGGACGAATTCTCAGTCATGCCAATCCTTATCTCAGTCGATTTCTCCGGCGTACTTGCGGACATAGATGGCGTACAGAAAGTGCCTTCGGCCATCTCCGATGGCCAAGATCGCAATCTCCACCGCTCAGCGCCCCCAAGCCCGTTCGACGATATTTCGGGAACTGATCGGCACCCGCGATCAGCCATACCGACGGGAGTTTCCAACCGCCCAAAATACAGTGAATCATCGTTCCCTGATTCCGGATGCATACACGTTTACATATCCCAGGAAGGTGCGACACCTACACACGGACAAATTATGGACTTGAATTTGCGGTCCGCACGGAACTCCACAGATACAACAATGCTGCCGAGCAACCCAACGAAGCAGTAGGCAAGCCCTGGGAGCGCCGCCTTCGTAGGGTGTTTACCCTAGTAAAGCCTAGATTTAGAACCTCTCAAAGAAGTAGAACAGCAAGTTGGTGCGCACCGCAGGCAAGCCCCTCGACAGTATTGCTAATTTCGACATACTGTATTGCGCACAGCGAGGCAGCGCCCCTGATAGGTATTCATTCCGGCACCGCCCGATATGCTTCAGCCGTGAGTCCCCAGAGCTTGGACGTATACGATCTTCGGTGTTTCGTCGCGGTGGCATCAACACTGAATTTCACACAAGCTGCGCGGGATCTACATATATCCGCTCCGCCCCTTAGCCGACGGATCCGCGACATGGAGCGGCTATTGGGCGCAAAACTGTTCCTCCGCGATACCCGCCGCGTCGCACTGACCGTGGAAGGCGCCCGGCTACTTCCCGCCGCGCGGAGCATACTTGCGCGACTCGACGAGTTGCCGTCCATCGTGTCCCCGGAACCCGCCATACCCACACGGTCCATCGCCTACGGCGTTCCACCCTGGCTGCACCCCGACCTACGTACGGCCCTGGCAGACCTGGAAGAGGTACACGCAGCCCGCCTCACGTTGAAGAAATGGCCACGCGGCAGCACCGAGATCATTTCCGCGCTGCAGCAGGGAGACATTGCGTTCGGACTGGCCCGCCCCCCATTTGATTCGGTTGGATTGGCCAGGGCCGTCGTGCATGAAGAACGTTTAGGCGCAGTACTTTCCAAGAAAAGGTACGGATCCAGGTCGTCGATATCGGTGTCCGAACTTGCCAATCTGAACTATGTGACCGCCCGGCGCGACACCGATACCGAGTATCGCCACCAAGTAGACAGTGCGCTGGAATCTGCGGGTGTGCCCAGGCGGGAGAACGTTGACGCCGGCGACTATTTGGGTGCCGCTGATGTGATCAGCGTCGGCGATGGTTTCGCAATCGCACCGCTTGCCCCGGTCAGTGGCGCGCGGACGTACAACCTCGCCGAGAACGTCTGCGTACCGATCAACGATCTCGAGCTCACTCTGGTCACCTGCTTGGTTTGGCAGGCAAATCTCGCTGAGCGAGACCAAGAAGTCCGCGACGTCATCGACACCGCCATCGCACTACTACGCAGATCCGCTGACGCCCACCAGCAAGCTGGCTAGCCGAAGAAACTCCATCCTGCCGCCCGGTCGCCTTCAACGTCACGACCGCAGCTCTTGCGCAAGCCGATATAGCACTCGTCATTTATGCCATATTCGGCATTCCTCCCCGGCGCATCTGCCGCGTGAAGCGAACTTGATAGCTGCGTAACCCGAGAGGACATTGACAGTTCCGGTCGGCTCCACTGCCACTGCCCTGCAAATTCTGACTGAATACGAAATGGCGCACCGGGCGGTGCAGATTTTTAACGACCGACCCTACGGCTGACTGAACTCGCACAGGATCGAACGGTAGAGCGCCAATTCACATTCTCCTGCTTAGGTCAGGATGGAGAAGCTGCGGCATTCCGCGGGAGAGCCCCTCGTAAGGTGTCCCGTCCCGGGATGTCGCGTTGCGAGCTAATCGAACAGAGACAGCCGAACTAGATGAGCAACGTTCCAGGACGGTTTAACGCGGCGGGTATCGCGCGAATCGATAACCGTTCCTGCAGTGTACTTTTCATGTCACCAATTTCGTCCACCCAACGATGACAGAGCCACGCAAAGCGCCTCGAAAGCCTGCGCGAAGCTCAGCGCATCGGCAACCGCAACAAAGTATCTGAGGCCACACACATCCGGGTGACCATGACTCAAACCGGCAGGAAATACGAGCGTTGAAAACGGTTGAGCAAGCTAAACAATCCATTCTTCTTGTTTGCGGAATGCAGCGTTACCAGATTAGCAACACTGTCGGAGAGAATGCCTTCGTGGAGCGTGATAGCTTCAGCATCCGGACCGGTTAGCTAATTAATTCGCGACAGAGCATAGGAGAGTCGATAGGCCGCGCTCTCCATCTATCTTTAGTTTCACCACGCGTCCAATTCACCTGGGTAGTGACGCCACCGATGCAAGCGCGAGAAACCATTCCGCCCATCACAGGGACATTCAGTTCAGGACATATAAGAAGGGGTAGGGAAATGACCGATACAGCAACTGATCTAGAGGATTCACCGATTAGGCGTTTTGCTCAGAACGCCTGGCTCTATGTTCTGGGCCTCGGTATTGCCGCGATTGCCACAGGCGCCGTTGTCTTGGCTTGGCCTGGACAAACCCTTCTTGTGCTCGGAGTCTTCTTCGGGATCTACCTACTGCTCAGCGGCCTCGTAGAGATCGTTCTCGCGTTCGCGCCGCACCTGCGGGGCTGGACCCGCTTCGTCAATGTCATCACCGGCATACTTTCCATCGTTCTCGGTGTGATCTGCCTGCGCGACCAGCTGGAATCCGTTCTGCTCCTGGCCGTTTGGATCGGCGCGGGCTGGATCATCACCGGCATCGGCCGCGTCGTTGCCGGCTTGGCCACCAGAGCACCCGGCAGCGGCTGGTCGGTCCTGCTCGGGGCGATACTCACCCTTGGCGGCATCGTCCTGATCGTTTATCCCGCCGATTCCATCGCAACATTGGCCCTGGTCTCCGGGATTTGGCTCATCGCCATCGGCGTTGCGCAAGTGATCGATGCCATTCAGCTCAAGCGCCGCACCGGACAGGTTAAGGACTTCATCCAAAGCCGGCTTGAGAACTAGCGGACCCGAGCACGTCTACGAGCTACCAGGAGAGTGTAGGAGCAATGACATCTGTACCTATCCAGCGCGATTTGACAACTCCCCCAGACATTTCCGCAGACTTCAACAAGCTGCTCGCGGGGCTGCAACTGGACATCGCCGACACCGGCGGAGAGGTGACCTTCACCGGCCAGGATCCCATCCTGCCCAGCAACCACCGGCTGGGCGCCATCATGGCGATGGGCATGATGGCGCCGGCTGTCGCCACACAGATCCTGTACCGCCTGCGAGGTGGACCGGAGCAGGACCTGTCGGTGGATCTGCGGCGCGCGGTAGCGCACATCAACCCCACCTACAACTTCGCCCCCACTGTGGGCGGGTATGCGATGCTTCCCGCCGCGGCGACGGCGAACCCATTCGGTTTCAGCATCTATCCGACCAAGGATGACCGCTGGTACCTGCCCACTGCTGTCTACCCCAAGGCGCTCCTGCAATGGCTCGGTCTCCTGAAATCCGGGTTTGACGCGAAGTCTGTCGGTCAGGCCATCGGTCAATGGAACGCCCAGGACCTGGAAGATGCGGCCGGGGCCCAGGGCATGATCGGCGCGATGTGTCGTACCCCCGAGGAGTGGTACGCACATCCGCAGGGTCAATACCTGGCCCAGACGCCGATGATCGAAATCGTCAAGATCGGCGATTCGGATCCCGAGCTGCCTGCGCTGACAAATCCCAACCGTCCGTTGTCGGGTATCAAGGCCGCCGCCATGACGCACGTCATTGCCGGACCGGTGGTCGGGCGTGTACTTGCCGAGCAGGGTGCTCAAGTTCTCGACTTGTCCAACCCCGCTGTGGAATACGAGGCTCTGGTCGAGGATTGCCATCTGGGCGCCCGGTCGACATGGTCCGATCTGAACCAGCAGAAGTATCGAGATCAGGCCCTGCAGTTGATCAAGGGGGCAGATGTCTTTGTCGAGAACTATCGGGGGCGCAAAATCGCGAACTTTGGGTTCTCGCCGGAGGCAGTCGCCGAGGCCCGGCCGGGCATCATCTATACCTCCGTCCGCGGCTTCGGCTGGGAGGGCTCGTGGATCGATCGCGGTGGTTTCGACATGGATGCCAACTGCGTTACTGGCTACACGACGCTGGAAGGGTCTCCGGAGAAGCCGGTGCTGCCACCCACCGTGATCCTGAACGACTACCTGGCCGGGTACCTCACCAGTGCGGGAGTTCTTGCAGCACTGATACTCCGGGCAAAGCACGGCGGCAGCTACCACGTGCGGACATCATTGTCGCGGTTCTCCATGTGGTACTCCGAGCTTGGCGTCTTCAACCCGGACTATGTCGCAGAGTCCCTGAAGAAGCCTGAGCACCAACCCATCCCGCCCGACGGGCTGGAATTGAGGTCCGCGTTCGGGCGGCATGTGCGTCTCGAGCCCGGTATCACCTATTCGAAGACACCCGGGCATTGGGAAGGTCTCGGCGGCTACCCGGTGGTCGGCCCGCAGGGCTCCTCCGATCCCGTCTGGGTCTAGTTCTCGACTAATTAACGAAAACCGCCACAAGTAAGGAAAAATATGACACTGAAGAATCGCTTCAACGGCCTCGTCGACCGCGCCAAGCAGGGGCAGGAACACCTTGACGCCGCGCAGGACAAGGCCAAAGCCGACCTGCAACAGGACGTCGACGCTGCCAAGGCCAAAGCCAAGGCCCACCATGAGAACGTCGAGGCGAAGGTGGGCGCCGCCGAGGACAAGGCCAGCTCTGCCTGGTCCGACCTGAAAGACAGCTGGAACACCCACGTTTCGAAGGTCAAGAGCGACTTCAGCGCCAAGGAAGCGAAGCTCGACGCCAAACTTGCCTCGCAAGAAGCCGACCTCGCCGAGTCCGATGCCTCGTATGCGATCGACGTCGCCCTGTCGGCGATCGAGGAAGCCGAAGACGCCGTTGTGTACGCGATTTACGCCCGCAAGTACTCCGACGACCTGAGCTAGTCGCTACTAGTCCGGATTCTACGACCGCCCGGTGACTGCTCCGTTGGCAGTCACCGGGCGTCCCCGAAGAAGAGGCCCTCAATATGGCGAAACGAGTGACCATCACTCTCGTCGATGATCTCGACGGTGTGGCGCATGCTGACGAAACCATCGAGTTCGAACTCGACAGCGTGTCCTACGCAATCGACTTGTCTTCCAGGAACGCTGAACGACTGCGTCACGAACTGTCGATGTGGATCGACCGGGCTCGAAGGGTTCGTTCGGAGGCAGCACTGCGCGGTCGGCAGCCTAGCCCGCCCCGGCGCACCACGACGGATCGTCTTCGCGGTAAAGCGATCCGCGAATGGGCACAACGGAATGGTCATCAGATCGCGGCCCACGGTCGGATCTCCGCAGAAATTATCGAGGCGTACCAGCGGAACACGAATCTGACGGGGCAGATCAAGTTACCGCTGAGGTGAAACCCGATGCGATAGAGAAGGACGTCCTCGGTCAACGAAAGTCGAGTGGACCCTTTAATCCATGTCAGCGATACGGTGGATGTCAACGACTACCACGCCGTAAATACGTTCATAATCAATAGCGCAATAAAGACTGTTCTTATACGGACTCGCATGACGAGCCTGCTTGCATTCTGCACTAACCTAAATCAATCAGAGACCCACACGGGTTCTCCTGCAGTCGGCGCTCGATCAGACCCGCTGCGGGCGACCGACTACTTCTCTTCACCGCGTACATCGCACTGTCTGCCTTCACCAGCAAGTCCGCGACGATCGTCATCAACGGCATCGGCTCAGCACCGTCGAAACGCGAAAATGCCTCGGACGCAACACCAACACTGGCATCCACCGTAACGCCACCGGCGCCAAGCGCCTTCTCAATCGTCCGCTGACAGTCGAGCGCAATGCTGGAACCGACGACGGAGACGACGCCGAACTCGTCGCCTCCGAGCCGGACCAACCACGTGTCGGGCCCGGCCAATGCCTGCAGCTTCAGCGCGGTTTGCCGCAGCACCTCGTCACCAGCATGATGACCTTGATTATCGTTGATCGACTTGAATCCGTTGAGATCAATTACGGCGACCACGACATGGGTATCCGCATTCCCGCCGACCCAGTCTTGACAGGCCTGCTGCAGACCACGCCGGTTGAGCAGACCGGTCAGCTCGTCGTGACGTGCCAGATAGTCCTTGTCTTTGGCGTCCTCGGCGAACAAGGACATGCCCGCGTAAATAGCCCAGGCAGCAACAGCATTCACCAACACAACAGTGGCCACCGTGGTGATGAGTGCCGGCACGCTGGAATCTCCGCGGATGACGGCCCCTCCTACGGTCAAGGCCGTTGCCAGTGCCGTCACCGCCGCCTGCGCAGCCATCGCCACGCGACCATGGAATGCAAAGGAGTACGTATTGGCCGCCACCAGCCATACCAACTTGAGGAAAGCAATACCGGTCTGGGTCACGACACACACGCCAGCAGTGATGGCCACATCGCAGTACACGATGTATGCGATCGACTCGACGTAAGCGACGGGTCTTCTGCTGGCATACCGCAGGCCCCAGGCGAACGCCGGTATCGAAATTGCCAAACAGAGCACCGGTATCGTGGACATGCGCGCGAAGGCCAGCGTTATCGCCGCGGCACCGATACCCGGGGCGCACACCGCAGTCAGCAGCCAGATGGGGCGCAGCAATCGAACCCCTTCCAGCACTTGAATATTGCCCGCGTAGATTCCTTCTGCATCGGCGCGGAATCTTCCCCACCTGGCTAGGCTTATCCCTGTCATGGGAATCGACACCTTTTCGCTAGAGGCCCCGAGACCTGATTCTCGCAAACACATCCGATTGACCCAGCAACATCGTAACCCCACCCCAGTGGCTGCGCACCACAAGGTGTTCGATCCATCTGCGCACTCACCGCTGAGTAGCTGCTCCAGCTGGTGAATAGAGCCTCGTTGGCCGCCACCGCGAGCAGCAAGAGCTCAAAGAATCACATTGATAGCGATAAACCACGGCAACGACTTTGCGCAAATAGCGTTGCCGAACGATACGTCTGCCCTGCGAACCGTCATGCAGCCGAAATACGCGGTATACGACCGTTTTCAATTAGGAATTTCTGTATTGCCGTCTCAGTAATTATCTCAAATTCATACAACCGTGCACGTTCATATAGGGTTGGCTAGTGGATTTGCGAGGTCTTGAGATGTACGACCTACGTTGTTTCGTAGCCGTAGCGACCAGACTGAACTTCACCCGGGCCGCGGGCGATCTTCGTACGTCTACCCCTCCGTTGAGCAGAAGGATCCGCGACATGGAGCGAGTGCTCAAAACGCAGCTGTTTGTCCGCGATACGCGCCGAGTCGCACTCACCGCGGCAGGCGCCAACCTACTCCCCGTCGCGCAGAAACTACTGGATCAATTCGAGAAGCTGCCCGAGGTAGTAGCGAATAATCACCAGCCACGTCAAAGCATTATCTGCGGTATTCCTCCGTGGCTCCATCCCGAGTTGGGCATGAGGCTGACACGCCTGGATGAAATCTATGCCGACCGCCTGACGGTGGTTGACCGGCGCTGCCGAAGCGACGAGACCATCGCCTCGATACTGCGGCAGGACCTGACCTTCGGCTTTACGAGGCCTTTTACCGGCAACCTTGCATTGGACAGCGTGGTAGTGCACCAAGAAAAGATAGGGGCGGTGCTCTGCAAGTCCAGGTACGGCTCACGCACCTCGATCTCGCTTCAGGAACTCCTAAGGCTCGACTACGTGACAGACCGACGTGACAGCGACACCGAATACCGACATCAACTCGACAACGTACTGGAATCCGCAGGGATACTCAGGCGGGCACAGGTTGCTCCCGGCGATCACGCAGCAGGTGCCGCTGCCATCCGAGCCGGCACTGCCTTCGCCACGGCACCACTTTCAACTGCGGGAAGCCCCGGGTGCAACTCCACGGAAAACGTGTGCCTTCCGATCGAGGATCTCACGTTCACGCTGGCGACGTGCCTCGTGTGGAGCAAAGACCTGGCAGAAAACAATCAAACCGCGAGAGACGTTATCGACACAGCAATCGCGTTGTGCCGAGCGCCTCGAGCCTTGCCCCGCCTCGTCAACTAGCCAAGCTCACTCGTGATTCCCTAGGGCAGCGGAGCCGACCACACCAAGCGGGTACCGCCGGTGTCCATCGCCGAGACGCTGAACGTGCCACCCGATTCCGCGGCCCGATTGGCAAGCCCGCTCAGGCCGCTGCGGGCAACCACCTCCGGGATCCCGATGCCGTCATCCACCACCTGCACAACCAACTCATCGTCCACCGAAACCGTCACCGACAACTCCTTAGCGCGCGCATGCCGGACCACATTGCTCACCGCCTCACGCACCACCGCCTCGGCATCTCCCGAGGTACTCGCGGGCACGACGTCCAGGGGCCCACTCATGCGCACCGATACGCGCAGGCCGGAATCGGCCGTGAGCTCGTTGATGGTGGAACGCAATGTGGCACGCAAGGATTCGTCATTGGTGTGCAGATCGAAGATCGCGGTCCGGATCTCCTGAATCACCTCGTGCAGCTGGTCGATATGGTCGGCCAGACGAGCCGCTACCGCCGGATCCGCAGATCGCCGATGCGTGCTCTGCATCGCCAGTCCGACGGCGAACAACCTCTGAATGACGTGGTCGTGCAGGTCACGGGCAATACGATCGCGGTCGGCCAGCACGTCGAGTTCGTGTTTGGCCAGACGGACCTCGGCTTGTTCCAGCGCCAGCGCAGCCTGCCCTGCGAAGGAGGCCGCCATGTCGAGCTGCTCCTCGTCAAAGGCTACCGAGCTGACAGTGCGCAGCAGAATCAACACACCCGCCGTCGACTCCCCGCCACCGAGGGGCAGGACCAGCGCCGGCCCGAATGCCAGATCGGTGCCCTCGGCGAGGTCAACCGCGAGCCGGCCTACATTCCGTGGCTCGTGATCGACGAAGGTGCTCCCCGACGTGGAACCGTCGATAGGGATCACCTTCTCGCACAGCACCTCTGCACCCTCCCCGATACACACCGACACCACCAGCTCGACGACGTCGTCGCTCGCGCCGACTGGGAGTGCGATGAACGCGAAGTCTGCCTCGGCGAGCAGAGCGGCATTGGCGGCCACCAGATGCAGCGCCTTGCCCGGTTCCGCACCGCCGAGCAGCTCGGCGGTGATGTGGGCGGTGGCACGCTGCCATTGCTCACGGCGACGCGCGTGCTGATAGAGGCGGGCGTTCTCGATGGCGATCCCCGCCGCCCCGGCGAGCGCGCGCACCACCACCTCGTCATCCTCGGTGAACTCTTGGCCGTCGAGCTTCTCGGTGAGGTAGAGCCGACCGAATATCTCACCGCGCACCTGCACGGGCACACCCAGAAAGGTCCTCATGGGCGGATGGTTCGCCGGGAACCCGACCGAGGCCGGGTGCGCCGCGATATCCCGCAGGCGCAGCGGCTTGGCCTCGTCGATCACCACGCCAAGCACACCGTGACCGGTGGGCAGCGGTCCGATCAGCTCGCGGGTGGCCTCGTCGATGCCCTCGTAGACGAACTCGGCAAGTTTCTCGTCTGATCCCACCACGCCGAGGGCACCGTACCGAGCACTGACGAGCTCCGATGCCGCGCAGACGATTTCCCGCAGGGTCGCGTCCAGCTCCAGTCCCGAGCTGACGGCCATGACGGCGTCGAGGAGGGCATCCATGCGCCCCCGCGTACCATCGACTATCTGCTCGATTCGCCCTTGCACTTCAGCGAGCAATTCACGCAGCTGCAAATGGGCAAGCTCGGCCGTCACCCGATTGGGTTGCGCACCAACATCCTCGACCACAGTTCAACTCTCGCACACCTTGCTCTCCGGTGAACACGAACCCTTCAGCCGTGCAGGCCCTGGTTGTCACGTGCGAGCTTGGTGGCCAGCACGGCAACCTGCGTGCGGCGTTCAAGGTCCAGTTTGGTGAGCAGACGTGATACGTAATTCTTGACCGTCTTCTCCGCCAAGAACATTCGTTCCGCGATCTGACGGTTCGTGAGCCCCTCCCCGATCAGTTCCAACAACGTACGCTCCTGCGCGGTCAGCCCGGCCAACGGAGACGGGTTGTCCGCCGCCGCCCGCAGCTTGTTCATCAACGCGGCGGCGGCCCGGTTGTCCAGCAGCGAGCGCCCCGCGCCCACGGTGCGGACCGCGGAGATCAACTCCATCCCCTTGATGTCCTTGATGACGTAGCCGCCGGCGCCCGCCATGATCGCGTCGAGCATGGCGTGTTCGTCAGTGAATGAGGTCAGCATCAGACAGTTGAGATTCGGTAGCTTGGAACGCAACTCGCGACACAGCTCGACGCCGTTGCCGTCGGGAAGGCGAATGTCCAGCACCGCGATGTCTGGTTGAAGTGCCGGGATGCGTGCCATCGCCTCGGCCACCGAAGACGCCTGCCCGATTACCGAGAAGTCCTCTTCCTCTTCGAGCAGGTCAGCCAGACCGCGGCGTACCACCTCATGGTCGTCGACCAGGAACACCGTGATCATGTCCGTTTCCCTTCCACCCGCTGCACCCAGTGTGGCACCGGCGACGGAATCCAGCAGCGGCATCATCGCAGTCCACCCACGCAGAGATCGCCGATGTTCTTGTCGCTGCGCGATATCGCGTCCAGCAGATGACGGGCCGACACCAGCGTCCCGACGCTCACGCTGTCCTGAAGTGGGATAGAGCGCACCGACATGGCATTCCTTCCCGTCGTACCCGTTGTTTCACGGTAGGACGCCAAGGATCTGGGCCGCTACGGTCTTTGGTCCCTACTCACGACAAAACCCCCATTTCCTCCCTCGGCACGAAGGGGAAACGGGGGTTTTGTGCAGCTAATGCGCGTTGGAGGCTACTGGACCTCGAGGAAGTTCCGGGTCACGCTCGGATCGACCTGGATACCGGGGCCCGTCGTGGTGGTGACCACAACCTTCTTCAGGTAGCGGCCCTTGGCCGACGACGGCTTGGCACGCAGGATCTCATCCAGTACGGCACCGTAGTTCTCCGCCAGCTTCTCGGCATCGAACGAGGCCTTGCCGATGATCAGGTGAAGGTTGGAGTGCTTGTCGACGCGGAAGTTGATCTTTCCGCCCTTGATGTCGGTGACTGCCTTGGCCACGTCCGGGGTCACGGTGCCGGTCTTGGGGTTCGGCATCAAACCGCGCGGGCCCAGGACACGAGCGATGCGGCCGACCTTGGCCATCTGGTCCGGGGTGGCGATGGCGGCGTCGAAATCCACCCAGCCGCCCTGAATCCGCTCGATCAGGTCGTCGCTACCGACAACGTCGGCGCCGGCGGCGGCAGCCGCTTCGGCCTTGTCGCCCACCGCGAAGACGATGACTCGAGCGGTCTTACCGGTACCGTGCGGAAGGTTCACGGTGCCGCGGACCATCTGGTCAGCCTTGCGGGGGTCGACACCGAGGCGCATCGCGACCTCAACAGTGGCGTCGTACTTCTTGGACGAAGTCTCCTTGGCCAGCTTTGCGGCTTCCAGAGGGCTGTACAGCTTCTCGCGGTCCACCTTCTCGGCGGCCTCGCGATATGCCTTGCTGTTCTTGCTCATTGGTATCCAATCAATTGTTGGTCGTGGTCGTGCAGGCCGAAGCGGGCCTTACCACTGGGTGTTCGGTATTACTCGATGCCAGCGCGAACGGCTACACCGTGTTATTCGACGGTGATGCCCATCGAGCGCGCGGTGCCGGCAATGATCTTGGCGGCGGCGTCGATGTCGTTGGCGTTGAGGTCTTCCTTCTTCGTCTCGGCGATCTCGCGCACCTGATCCCACGTCACCTTGGCGACCTTGGTCTTGTGCGGCTCACCGGAACCCTTGGGCACACCGGCGGCCTTCAACAGCAGCTTGGCGGCGGGAGGGGTCTTAAGTGCGAAGGTGAAGCTGCGATCCTCGTAGACACTGATCTCCACGGGGATGACGTTTCCGCGCTGCGAATCCGTCGCGGCGTTGTACGCCTTGCAGAACTCCATGATGTTGACGCCGTGCTGACCGAGCGCGGGACCGACCGGAGGCGCGGGGTTGGCTTCGCCGGCCTTGATCTGCAGCTTGATCAGCCCGACGACCTTTTTCTTCGGGGCCATTGGGGTCTTCCTACTTTCCTTCCGTACCCGCACGTTTTCGTACGGGCTCTGCGAACCGGCATGCGGTCCGAAGTCTTTTTAGAGCTTCTCCACCTGGGTGAAGTTGAGCTCGACCGGGGTCTCGCGGCCGAAGATGGACACCAGCACCTTGAGGCGCTGCTGTTCGGCGTTGACCTCGCTGATGCTGGCGGGCAGCGTCGCGAACGGACCGTCGGTGACGGTGACCGACTCGCCGACCTCGAAGTCGACCTCGATGACCGGACGCTCCAGGCCACCGGTCTCGGCGGCAGCGGCTGCGGTCTCGGTCGCCGAGCCCTTGGCTGGCTTCTTGGCGGGAGTCTGCGGCAGCAGGAACTTCACCACGTCATCGAGGGCCAGCGGCGACGGACGCGAGGTGGCGCCGACAAAACCGGTGACGCCCGGGGTGTTGCGCACAGCACCCCAAGATTCGTCGTTCAGTTCCATCCGGACCAGGATGTAGCCGGGCAGCACCTTGCGGTTGACCTGCTTACGCTGGCCGTTCTTGATCTCGGTGACCTCTTCGGTGGGCACCTCGATCTGGAAGATGTAGTCGCCGACGTCCAGGTTCTGCACACGGGTCTGCAGGTTCGCTTTGACCTTGTTCTCGTAACCGGCGTACGAGTGAACGACGTACCACTCGCCCGGCTCGCGGCGCAGCTGAGCCTTCAACGTGACGGCCGGGTCGGCGTCCTCATCGGCCTCAGCCTCGGCAACCGGCGCATCCGAAGGCGACTCGGTCGGCTCCTCGGCCGTTTCCTCGGCCTCGGTGCTCTCGTCGACCACGTCGACCGATACGGCGGTATCAGCGGTGTCTTCTGGCTCGCTCGCAGCGTCGCCATCGAAGGTCGTCACCGTTTGTCCTCTCTCGTCTCTCTACTACCCGAACACCAGCATGACCAGCCGGGCCAGGCCCAGGTCGATCACACCGATCAGGGTGACCATGAACACCAGGAAGACCAGCACCACCGAGGTGTAGCTGACCATCTGCTTGCGGTTCGGCCAGATGACCTTGCGCAGCTCGGCCACAACCTGCTTGAGGAACACCCAAAGCTGGACGAGCGGATTGCGCGAAGGTCCCGTCTTGTCCTTCTTGGCGGCCGGTTTCCGACTGTTCTTCGCGGCCTTCTTCTTGACCTCACCGGTCTCGGAGCCACCGGATTCGGTGAGCTCCGTAGCCGCGGTCGAGACGTCAGCACGGCGGGTCCGCTTACCCGTCGGGCGAAGCGGCTTGGTCGAGGTGACGGCCCGGTCGCTGTCGACTCCGGACTCGTCTAGCTCGTCGCTCATGCCCTTCCGTACCTCTCTGTTTCCCTAGTGCTTACTCCAGGGTGTTGCAGGGGTGACAGGACTTGAACCTGCAACCTGCGGTTTTGGAGACCGCTGCTCTGCCAGTTGAGCTACACCCCTATGGCTGGCATGCCAACCTGGTGGCCGGGGCCCTCACACAACACACGCGCCTCCCGAGTACCCGACAGGCGCGTTGTGGTGGGAAAACCCCGAATCTCGAGTGTACCCCGAGGCCATCCCCAGACTGAAATTGCCCACCGATCTGCGTGCAGACGGGCGGGGCCCTTTCTCAGAGGAGCTTGATATCGGCCATCCGGTCCGAGTCACGGCCCATCAGGGTGGTGAAGGCCTCCATGACGAGCTCGCCATTCTGATCGCGCACGATGTTGCGGGTGGTCACGATGTCCACGCCGAAGGCCTCCTTGTGGGAGTCCACCTGGAAGTCGCACGACAACTCATCGCCCTCGGTGATGGGCTTGTGATACACGAACTTCTGCTCGGAATGCACGATCTGCATGGTGTCCATGCCGACGTCATAGGTGCGGAAGAATTCCTTCTGCACCAGCAGCGCCATCACCGCCGGGAAGGCCAGGGGCGCGATGAGGCCGTCATGTCCGAGCTCGGCCGCCGCGCTCGGGTCGAGGCTGGCCGGATCCACAGCCTTGACCGACTGTGCGAACTCGCGGATCTTCTCCCGCCCCACCACGTAGGTCCTGGAGTACTTATGCGTCATTCCGACGATATCGAGTTGGAGCGCCATGACTACGCCAGCGTCGCAGTCGCGATAGCGCGCCCGAAGATCTTCTTGCCGTTGGTGGTGGCGGTCAGCGCGATGGTGACCGACTTGGTGTCCTCGTCGACCGACTTCACCCGACCGTTGAAGACGATCTCCGCGCCCACACCGTCATTGGGAACGGTGACGAAGCTGGTGAAACGCACGTTGTACTCGGTCACCGCCGCCGGGTCGCCGATCCACTCGGTGACGTAACCGCCACCCAGGCCCATGGTCAGCATGCCGTGCGCGATGGCGCCGTCCTCGAGTCCCACCAGCTTGGCGGTCTCGTCGTCCCAGTGGATGGGGTTGAGGTCGCCGGAAACACCGGCGTAGTTCACAAGATCCTGCCGGGTCAGCGGAATCATCTTCTCCGGCAGCTGATCTCCCACGCTGACCGAACTGAATTCACGCAATGCCATCAGTTGAACCCGCCTTCTTCTCCGTCTTCTGCAGTGCGCCCGGCAAGAGTCGTGATCAGCTCCTGCACTAGCTCACCCTTGTCATTGGTGATGAGGCTCTTGGTGACGATGATGTCGGCACCGAACGAGCGCCGGATCGAGTCGAGGTACACATCGCAAGACAGCTTGTCTCCGGCAGTGATCGGGCGCAGGATTCTGAGCTCCTGGTCGACCTGGACGATCTTCTCGTCCTTGATCCCGATGTTCGCATGCTCGAAGAAGGCCGCCTGAGCGGTGTATCCGAAGATGCAGAGGAAGGTCGGCGTAGCGACCAACGAGCCATAGCCAAGATCCGCGGCGGCGGACTCTTCGTGATGAGCGGGGTGGTCGCTCTTCACCGCGTCGGCGTGCTCGCGAATCTTCTCCCGCTCGACCACATAGTGATCGGGGTATCGGTAGTGAGTTCCGACAAGATCTTGCGATAAAGCCACGGGGCGGAACCTACCTACTGATGTTGATCGATACCAAGTAAGGCTTGCCTATTCGTGTCGCGTTTCAGCGACACGAGAACCACCGGCTAGCGCGACTCTTTGTGAGGCTGGTGCGATCCGCAGTTCGGGCAGAACTTCTTCAGTTCCAGCCGGTCAGGGTCGTTACGCCGGTTCTTCTTGGTGATGTAGTTACGGTGCTTGCACGTCTCACATGCCAAGGTGACCTTGGGCCGGACGTCTGTGCTGGAGGCCACTGCAGTTGCCCTCTTTCGTTCGTTGTCTCTATGTTCGGGTGGTAGCGGTGGGGAGGCTCGATCTCCCGACCTCACGATTATGAGTCGTGCGCTCTAACCAGCTGAGCTACACCGCCCCGCAGACAGAGCCGGCGTTTCCGCCTGCCGTCTACCGAGCCCCCTAACGGAATCGAACCGTTGACCTTTTCCTTACCATGGAAACGCTCTACCGACTGAGCTAAGGGGGCATAAAGCCCTCACGAGGGTACCCGTTGACGTCGGCGGAACCAAAACGGCTCTACCGGGGCACAGACCCGTCTACTTTCGGTCGCGCATCACCCGTGTGAGAGACACCAATGCGGGTACCCGGGGGCCATGAGTGAACCAGGCCTGATCATCGCCGGCAGTGGCCCGGCAGGCGTCGCGGCAGCAGAGTCATTCCGCGAGCACAACACGAGCGCACCGGTGCAGATGCTCACCGCAGACCCCGACTCCCCCTATGAACGTCCGCCGCTAAGCAAGCAGTATCTGCGGAGACAGACAGATGACGTCATCCTGCATCCCCCGTCTTGGTACGACGAGCGCGCGATCGAACTCATCAGCAGTACAGCGATAGACCGCATCGACGTCGATGACCGTGCTGTGTACGCGGGCGAGCAGCGCTATGACTTCCGCAGCCTCATCCTTGCGTCCGGCGCGGCACCCTCCCCCTTGTCCGTACCGGGTGGGCACCACGCTCTGCTGTTGCGCTCATTGACCGACGCCACCGTGCTGCGGGACGCAGCGGACACCGCCGACGCCGCGGTCGTTGTCGGCGCCGGGTTCATCGGCTGCGAAGCCGCGGCATCCCTGTCGCTACGCGGTGTGTCGGTGACTTTGGTTGCACCCGAATCCCTTCCTCAAGAAGCGCGACTTGGCAGAGAGGCCGGCGAGCGCCTGCGCGACCTGGTGACCGCGGCAGGGGTGCATTACATCGGCGGGGTGGAGGTCGAGGAAATCACCGGGAAGGGTGTAAGGCTCAACACTGGTGTCACCGTCGCTGGCGATCTCACTCTGGCCGCCACGGGTGTCACACCACAAAGCCGCCTCGCCACTAAAGCCGGTATACGGGTGGAGGATTCGCGAATCGTCGTCGGCGCCGATATGCGCACGTCCGCGAGCGGGGTCTACGCCGCCGGAGATGTCGCCCGTGCATGGAACGCCGTCGCCGGGCGATATCTGACGGTGGAACACTGGCAGGACGCGATCGACCAGGGCTCGGTCGCGGGAGCCTCCGCTGCGGGCCATGAGGCTATATGGGATGCCGTACCAGGGTTTTGGACCACCATTGGCGAGGCCACGGTGAAGTACCACGCCTGGGGCGACGGCTACGAAGATAGCCGGATGATCACTAGCACCGAGGGATTCACCGTTTGGTACGAAGCCAACACCGCGACGGTCGGGGTGCTTACCTATAACGCTGACGATGATTACGAACTCGGCAGACAACTCATCGCCGAGGGTAGGCCCGCACCCACGGCCGCCCGGTGATTTCACCGTGCGCGGCTCAATGGTTGCGCAGCTTGCCAATCAGTTCGCTCTTGACCAGCCGCGAATAGCCCGACAATCCAAGTTCCTTGGCGCGCTTGCGAAGCTCGACCACGGTCCAGTTATCGTAGGAACCCGACTTACCGCCCTTGCGCCCTACCGCGGAGCTTCCCCGGGCAGCGGCCGCATTGGAGATCCTTGCCGACTTTTCCTTGGAATCACCTTGTTTCCGTAGTTCCTTGTACATTTTCTCGTTCTTGATCGACGAGTTCGGCACAACATTCACCTCCGTAGTAGAACCATGTCCGGTAGGCGATTCCCCCTCACCAGAAGTCCTAAACCTGCGCCCGGGAACGTAAACCAGTCAGCGGCCCGTCCCCCGCACTGGGGACGAGCCGCTGTCGATCGGTAGCTACCGCTGGGCTTCTTCGCGCGCCTCATTGGCGTCCGCGGCTTTACGCGCGGCTTCGGCCTCCGCTTCCTTCTTCGCGGCCTCACGCTGGGAATCAGCCTTGTCCTGCTGCGCCTGGCCTTCACGCTTAAGGTCGTCGCGGCCCGTTACCGCACCGGCGACTTCCTTGATCTTGCCCTTTGCGCCCTCAACGACGCCCTCGATACCTTCTTCGGGACCACTCTTGTCAGACATACATTTCCTTTCCTCTTGTCACCACGTAGGCACGCGGCAGTCGGTACTCACCACCGCTACTTGCGGGCTTCCCATATCCAGTGCCCTTAAACCGCAAGGGAAGTAACCTTCACCACATGCGGGCCATACGGGCCGCGCCCGTCACTTGACCGGCGCCTTCTTCTTGGCCTGAGCCGCAGCCTTCTTCTCGGTGCTCGCGTCTCCACCGGCTAGCTGACCGCCGGAGTTCTCCAGGTGCGCCCGCACGAACCACTGAAACTTCTCGAGTTCGCCGGCGTGGCCAATCAGCAGGTCCTGCGACACGAGGTCCAGATCGTCGAGTGTCTTGATCGCGGTGCGGGTATCTGCGATCACGCCGTCGTACACCAAGTTCAGCGCCGCCAAATGAGCCTGCACCGTGTCGCGGCCGACCGAATAGTCGTCCCAGGTACGGTCTTTCAGAATGGCGCCGGGCGTTCCTTGCGGGGACCGGCCCAACGCGGCGATACGCTCGGCGACTTCATCGGCGTAGCCGCGCACCAGCTCGACCTGCGGATCCAGCATCTCGTGCACCCCGATGAAGTTGGGGCCCACTACATTCCAGTGCACATGTTTCAGCGTGAGATGCAGATCGTTATAGGTGCTGAGCTGCGTTTGCAGCAGATCGGCGATCTTCCTACCCTGCGCATCGGAAAGCCCAGGGATAGTGAACGTGGTCATAATCAGCTCCTTCGCTATGTGGCGTCAGGACAGGACTACCCACCGGATGCCAGAACCAAACAGGCCCCTCTCCCGATCTTTCTCGCCGAGAACCGCGATCCCGCCCGACAGCATCAAGGCAACTACGAGCCCGCTCCGGGTACCCCGGTCGCGGCCGCGACCGACGGCCCCTGGCCAACTACGAACACGTCGATGGCGACATCGTCGTCACGGTAACCGGCGCTCTGATGCAGCCCGGCCGTTGCACCGATCAGCCGATTCGCCTCATCGCCCGTCAACGGATACTCGGCCACCGCATGTCGCCAATGCGCGGCCAGGACCGTCGTTCCTTCCGGCATCTGCCCTAGCTCACGGTCCAGCACGTCACGCAACAGGGCAGCATCGAGGTAGTAGGCAACCTCTGACAGCACCACTAGATCGAAATCTTCTGCAGGCCAAATTGAATCCAGCGACTGCCGATGAAAGCTCACCCGATCCGAGAGCCCACACCGAGCGATCCGCGCATGCGCGGATTCGAGCGCCGAATCCACTAGGTCAATCGCGGTGACCCGTTCGCAACGTGCCGCCAACTGCTCGGTGAGCACCCCCACGGAGCATCCGGGTTCGAAGACATGGCGATAGCGCAGCCGGGGCAGCATCGCCATGGTGATCGCGTACTTCCTCTGTTCATACCAACGCTGTGCGAGCTGCCACGGGTCGTCGGATATGGCGTACATCTCGTCGAAGAAGTTGTCCGGTAGCCGCCCCATCAGCGGAACACCGCCTCACCAAGGGTGAGGAGCCGATCGACGACGCGCGAGGGCAGTATCGCCTCCGCATCCGGCCACCGAGGGTACAGCTGTGTCTGGAACACATTGGTAGCCTGCCGCTTTAAGCCGCATGCTGCGCGGTCACCAGGTGTCGTGCACATTCTGTGCCATGGCACCGCGTTGTCATCCGGCACGGCCCAATGCCACATCCAGACCGGGTACTCCAGCAGTAGAGCACCGGTGCGGCGGGCGGCGGCAGCAGACGCGCGCCCGACGGCCTCGTGGTCCGGATGACCATCGCCACGCCACGTAGCAGCGCACCAGGCCCCAGGCGGCGCGGCATCGAGAATCTCGGCGAGGAGGCCGACCATTTCCTCTTCCCTCTCGGAAATCGCACCATCGGCCAGACCGAGCCTCACCGGCGGATCAAGACCAAGAATATTTGTAGCGCAGAGTAATTCGGCATGGCGATCCCGTTCCAGCCAACGGCGTTCCGTGGGCGACAGATCCGGATACGCGCCGCCGCCATCGCTCACCGACACCACGACAACGTCGACTCCCCGTGCGCGCAACATGGCTGCCGTGCAGCCGAATCCCAAGGTCTCGTCGTCGGGGTGCGGCGCGACCAGGACCAGGAACGGGCATTCGTCCAGGTCCAGGATCGGAAACTCTCGCGGCCACGCGAGCCACTCCGCAAGGGACGTACCGCCGGCCGAAATCGGCCGTTCGGCAAGCCGCTCGCAGTTACCGGCGTTGGCGACAGTCATCTGGCCGCCGCCCTGCCCAGGGCCGCGAGATCCCGCTCGGCATGGCTCTGCCGGACGTACATGGTGAGATCGGCAACGTGCTGGGCATGTCTGGCATCGAGCGCCAATGGCCCGGGCCCCAATGCCCGGCCGGTGCGCACGATCGCCTGGTCCACAGCATGCTCCACAACAGCCCTGACGCGGCGGGCGATGAGTTCGGTACGTTCGCTATGAGGTTCGGCGTCGACGTAGGCGGCGGCCGTCATAAGAATGGCCTCTGCCGCGGCGAGCGCGGCATCCACCGCACCGAGGTGAGCTTGTGCGTGGGGATCATCAGAAGACCCGCGATGCCCCTCAGCCACGGCCCGGTAGAGGGGTGCGGCCACACCGCGTGCCCCGCCGAGCCAGCAGGCCGCCACACCCATGGCGCCGTGCCAGAAGCCCGGCCGGTCCAGATACCGGCCAGGTCTTCCCACGGGTATGCCTATTGCGCCACTCAATTGCACTGAACGCGTGTCGCTTTCGCGCATTCCCGCGTTCTGCCAAATCTGCGGCAGCACGGTCGCCTCCGGCTGGCCCATGTCAACGGCATAGAGTCCCCGCGCGTTGTCCTCTCGCCGGGCGGTGATGAGAGCGTGGGTGCACGAACCAGCACCCGAACACCAAGCCTTCGTTCCATCGAGCACGCAGTCACCGTCCCGCTGTGCGACGGTGACCATCGTGTTCGGCGCCTCGGCCGCCCACACGCCCCACAGCTGTTCCGGGCCGGGAACAGGGCCGTCTAGTTCACACAGGATCGCCATGGCATCGCAGTGCGCTTCGGCAAGCCGTCCCGCGGTCACGTCGTGTTGAGTCAGCGCGGCTAGCTTCCACCATCGCGCGGCGGTGTGTCCGGCTCCCGGCATCGGGAGTGCCAGCTCACCGGCGTGCAGCCACCGGCGCACGAGATCGGCCGTCATCCCGCGCCCTCACGGCGTGAGAAGGACCGCAGATACGCCGCGAATCCCTCGGGGGCTCTTCCGGCGCGGCGGGCTGACGTCTCGACCGATAGCGCCTCATCGCGGTGTATCCGGTAGTTCCTCAGTTCGAATCTCCGGACAAGATCGACATCCTCCCCGCTGCCGATCGCGGCGAATCCGCCTTCTTTCCAATACTTGTCGGCGCGAAAACCCATGTTCGCACCGTGTACATGGCCGTGGCCGTCCGGCTTGCGCTTCGCGCGGTACGCATTCAGATAGCGGCGCACCACACCTGCCGGTGTCTGCCGCCAGTTCTCGACGCGAACAACGCCGAGCACCATGTCCGCGCCCGAATCCGTCTGGCGCACCAGCCAATCGGCGTCAACCCGGCTGTCTGCATCGGTGGTGGCGTACCACACCCGATGCTGCGCCGAAGCCGCTACTGCGCACACCGTCCGCGCATACGAGAAGCCTGCCGCTCTGGCCGCCCCAACATTACGGGCCTGGACCTCGATGAAATGCACATCGGATCCGTACTTGCCCGCCAAACGTATGCTTTGGTCATCGCAGTCGTCCAGAACGACGACCGTCAGGGTCGGCGCCGGGAAGCACGCCGCTGCAGTGACCACGGCGCTCAGGCAGCTTGGCAGATTGTCGACTTCATTGTGCGCGGGCACCACCACGACCGCCCGCTCGTATGCCGCAGCGCGGCGCGGCCGTTCGCCCCGACCCGAACGATTCAGTGGAACGGTCACCGACACAGCCGGTCCTGAAATGCGATGGTCGACATTACTTCTCCTCATAGGCTGGATCGACAAGACCAGCCCCGGGCCTCACCCCTCCGACCGTCTCCACGGCGGGGTACCCGTTCTGACGCGGTTCATGCATGCAGGCGCTATCCGGCTGCCGGCACAGCGAAATCCCCAGTCCATGCATGAAAAGGCGCAAACCGGGTACACGAATGTGATGCCCAACGAAAGGAACACGACGATGTCCGCTGTTCTTCAGGATCGGACGATCGCGATACTGGCCGCCGACGGAGTCGAACGTGTCGAGCTGGAGGAGCCACGTAACTCGGTCGTGGCTGCCGGTGGCACCGTAATAGTGCTCTCGATCAGATCAGGTGAGATTGCCGCGCGTGAACACGATCTGTCGCCGGCCGGGACGCTGCACGTCGACCGCGAGGTCGGCACGGCATCCGTGGACGACTACGACGCGCTGGTGCTTCCCGGGGGCACCGTCAATCCCGACAAACTGCGCGCCGATGCGGATGCGGTGGATTTCGTGCGTGCGTTTGTGCGATCCGGCAAGCCCGTGGCCGCGATCTGCCATGGGCCGTGGACCCTTGCCGAGGCAGGTGTATTGCAAGGAAGAACGGTCACGTCGTACCGCAGTATCCGCACGGACCTGCGCAATGCCGGGGCCCATGTCCTCGATGAGGAGCTGGTCATCGACCACAACCTCATCACCAGTCGCTCCCCGGAGGACCTGCCGGCGTTCTGTCGGGCCATCGTGGACAACGTCGCTGCCGCCAGCGCCAGACGATGACCGAGATCAGTGACGGCTCGCATGCGCTACCGGGGGTGACATGGCACGGGGGCGTACAACGCCTGCCGGCACAGTTCCTCGGCCTCGGCGGTCGACCGTTCCAGCGGTAACCGTGTATCGATCACGTGCGCCTCGCCCCACCCGTTGTCCACACCGACGAACTCAGAACTCAACGCCGCCGCGATATCACCGCTGGCGTCCGACACTCCGTCGTGACGGGCGGCCACCCGATGTTGGGCTGTGACCAGCGGCGCCATGCACAAGAACTCCACCATCGGCGCTCCGGCTTCGTATGCGAGCTGATGCGCCCGCAACCGATGGCGCGGATTGCGCCAGGTCGCGTCGAGGATGACGGTGTGTCCTCCGGCCAGGCATACCCGCGCTCTGCGAAGCACAGCGTCGTACACGGCGGCCACGTTCTCCGGGGAGTACAGCCCCGCGTCGAGCACCCCCTTTCCGCCGGATATCACGCCCAGACGATGCAACTGATGGCGCACCTCATCGGTGGAGATGATCTGAGCACCAACATCTTCCGATATCCGGCGCGCCAAGGTGCTCTTACCTGTGCCTGGTCCGCCGCCTACCAGCACAAGCCGAACCGTTGCCGCACTCAGGTGGCTCAGCGCCATCGACACATGTTTGGTGGCCCGGGCCAGGGCCGCGCGCTGCCCCTGGGCGAACCGGGTGCAATCCACCTTGGCCCGGACCAAAGATCGATAGGCGATGTAGAAGTGCCGCAACGGCTCCGGTGCGGGATCGGCGGATAGTTCCACGTAGCGATTCATGAAGTACTCGCCCAGGTCCCGCCGCCCCAGGAATTCCAGATCCATGGCCAGGAATGCGGCATCGTCGAGGCTGTCCGCGTGCCGCAGCCGGTCGTCGAATTCCAGACAATCGAGCATCACCGGACCATCGGGCAGGCAGAAGACGTCGCTGGCCATCAGATCACCGTGCCCGTCGATGATCCTGTGGTCGGCGATGCGCTGTGCGAACAGCACCGCCCGCCCGGAGATGAACTGTGTCGCAAGTGTCCGGACCATGCGCACGTCGTCCGCGGCGAGCACCGTTCCGACGTACTTCTCCAACGAGGTCAGCGTGTCCTCCCAACGGTCGACGACAGCGTCAAGCGCTCCGGCCTCGTCGATCGACGGGCTGCGATCGGCACGCTTGTGGAATGCCGCCAGCACCTCCGCGACCGCATCCAGATGCGACTTGGTGACCCGGCCCGCCTTGGCCATCGCCGACAATCGCGCGGCATCGGGGTAGCGCCGCATCACCACGACCGGTTCGCCCGGCCCGCCCTCGGGATCGGTGAGGTGCGAGACACCGATGTAGCTGTCACTTGAGATGCGGCTGTTGAGCGCCACCTCACGGGCACAAGCCCTTTCGCGAAGCTCCAGGGTGCTGAAGTCGAGGAGGTTGGTGACCACGGGTTTTTTGAGTTTGTATGCCCGCCCTCCAGCCAAAATTACGATACCCGTGTGTGTTTCACGGATCTCTGCACCGACGTACGTGGGGCTGGCGGTCGATCGCATTGCGCGCATGACTTCATCGTCGCCGGGTGCGGGACGCGGATATCCGGCCATGTGCCCCTGATCTGTGGGTCGGAAGTCACCAGTTCTGCCCCACCAGGGCCCTCTCCGCGTTTCCCGGGCCACATACCCGGGGACTTCGGGTCCGTGGCCGGTGACCAAATGCCCTGTCCGCGCCCAGATGTGTCACCGAGAGTCGATATCACCACCAGTGAGCGGAGCCCGACATGCCCAAGACGATGGTTCACATCGACGTAGTCCAGACTGCGATCCAACTTGCGTGCCGTGCACCGTCTTTGCACAACACTCAGCCATGGCGCTGGATCGTCGACCCGGGCTCCGGGGCCGGTGATTTGCACCTATACCTGGACCGCTCGCGCTGCGTGAACAGAACTGACGACAGGGGCCGCGAAGCGATCATCAGCTGCGGTGCAGCTCTGGACCATTTCCGGGTAGCGATGGCCTCGGCGGGCTGGATGGCACGGGTGGAACGGATCCCCGACCCCGACAACCCCGACCATCTCGCGGCCATCACGTTCTTGCCCAGATCCGTCGTGGTGGTGGGCGATCGTCGACGTGCGGATGCGATCCTGCAGCGCCGCACCGATCGCCTTCCGTTCGAGTCGCCGCCGAACTGGTCGCAGTTCGCCCGGATGTTGAACTCGGTGATCTCCGATCGGGCGGTGATCCTGGATGTGATCGACGATGCGATGCGGCCGAGACTGGCCGAGGCGTCGGCACTCAGCGATGCCCTGCGTATCTACGATTCGGCCTACCAAAACGAACTCGATTGGTGGACAGCATCGTTCACGCTGAGAGAAGGTATTCCGCGCAGTGCGCTGGTGTCGGCTGGCGAGAGCGATCATGTCGACATCGGCCGCACCTTCCCGGTCGTCTCAGAACGGACCACACGGCCCGGCCTGCAGGAAGATCGGGCCAAGGTCCTGGCGCTGTCCACCGCCAGGGACACCCCAAAACACCTGCTGCGCTGCGGCGAGCTGCTGTCCGAGGTGCTGCTGGAAGCGACCCTGGCCGGGATGGCGACCTGCACCATCACGCACATGCTGGAACTGACCGCCAGTCGCGAGGTCGTCGGCGCCACCATCGGGCGAGCGCACCCGCAGGCATTGATCCGGGTTGGCCTTGCTCCGACCTTCGGTCGCGTCCCGCCCCCGACGCCCCGGCGATCGCTTGCCGATGTGTTCGAGATCCGCGGCTAGGGCACTGCCATGAGCGAGATCCCCACCTCCCAGTCCGCGGTGATCGTCGGCATCGATGGTTCACGATCCGCGGTTCGGGCCGCGTTATGGGCGGTCGATGAGGCACTGCACCGTGACGTACCGCTGCGTCTGGTCCACGTGGCTCCCCAGCCGGAGTTCCCGGAGTTCGACAACGAGCCAAGCACCGCCGGGATGGCGCTACGGCATGCCGTCCGCGAGATCGGGTCGACGCGAAAGCCAGTGAAGGTTCACGCCGATATCCGGCACGGACGGGTAGCGGACGTGCTGCTGGACGCCTCACGCAACGCCCTCATGTTGTGCGTGGGCGCGATCGGCATCAGCGGTTCCGACACCAGGAAAGTCGGATCGACTGCAGCGGAAGTTCTCCGGTCGGTGCGCTGCCCGGTCGCGGTGATCCGTGATGGCCAGGTACCGGCCGGTGCGGAGCCCTCAGTGGTGGTGGAGGTCGACGAGACCCACGAGTCGGTGGCCTCGTTGGAACTCGCGGCGCACGAGGCACGGCTGCGCCGCGCACCGATGCGCGTCCTGCTGCGCCATCGCCCGATGCCTCTCTTCGGGCATCGGGTCGCCACCTTGGCACGCGACGACCGTCAGGTGGCGGCCGTCCTGCTGGAGCGACGCCTGGCGCCGATACGGGCACGGCACTCCGACCTGGACATCCGCGTACTCGATCCGGTGGGCGGCACGCTGGATTACCTGGAACGCCACGGGCATTCCGTACAGCTGGTGGTTCTCGGAGCCGGCGATGCGGCACACGTGCAGGAGTTGGTCGGCCCCAATGGATGCGGCGTGCTGGGTCGCACGCACTGTTCGGTGCTCGTTGCCGCGCGTCAGCGGCTGCTGTAGACAGCACCATCGGGTGATGCCCACCACGCGTGATGCCTTCGTATGGGGTACCTCGCTACTCGCGTCATCGGGACCGTGTCGGATCAGGATCGTTGTGTACCGCTTTTACACAACGAAACCGAGCCACACATCCCGTGCCGGGAGGAGTCGAAATGATTACGCGAACTGCCCCGTACAGCGTCTCGCCGGACGTCAGCCTGCTCATCCTGGTTGAGGCCGGCCCCGCACACGACCTTCGTGAGCATCCGGGTGCAATCAATTCGGCCACACCGATTTTCGAGGCCATTCGGGTGGCCGGGCACACGGTTGCACCCCTCCACGCCAATGCCGCGGGTGTACCGCCCGAGCTGCGGTCCATCTTCGTGGTCACCGCGCCTGCCTGCCCCGAGTTCGAGCGGCTCGCCGAACATCTGCGGGCCCTTCCCGGTGTTGCCGCGACCTATCTGGAATGTGACGACGCCCGCCCGGGGCCTGCCACCGTCAGTGCCATCCCGGTATCGATCGGTGCCCAGCGCCGGGCACTGATCCGCCGTGTCACCCACCGCGGCGTCGGTGCACTGGGCGCACGCCGGCTCGCCGGCTAGTAGACACCCAGTGGGGGCGGTGCGCTCTCGCACCGCCCCCACTGGCTTAGGTGACCCGCTACTGGATACCCGCATTGGGCGGGGCGATATGCGTCCGCCCCTCGGGTTCCACCACCATTACTCCGGGGATATCCACCAGCGCAGCGGCATTCGCGATATCACCGGATACCACACCGATCTCGCGGTGCACCTGCATACCGGCCATGCCAGCGGCCCGCAACGCGGCCACCGTGCCGTCGAAATCACGCTCTTCGATCGTCACGGTGACCCGCTGCGCCGTCACTGTGGGGCCTGTACTAGCCCGGCACCCACATCCACGGCCGGAACGTTGAGCGGTACCGCGTGCTGCAACAGCACCGCCCAGAGCTGCCGGCCGGTGAGCCCCGTGGCCTCGCACCAGAGCGCCGCGATACCGGACACATGGGGCGTGGCCATGCTGGTTCCGCTGATCGAGTTGTAGCGCTTCGGCATCGGCCACGAGGAGTACACATCGACACCCGGTCCAGCAAGGTCGATGCGGCCGGCCGCCTTCGTCTTGGTGCTCGAACGCGCCGAGAACCAGCCCGGGTTCAAGGACGAATCCACCGCGGCGATGGCCATGATCGACCGGCTGTTCGCGGGCACGCCGACGAAGCCGTAGTTTCCGATCCTGCGGTTGGCGTTGTTCCCCGCCGCGGCGATGATCAACGAACCGCGGTCCAGCGCACGCTGACCCACCGTCTCATAGGCGAGGGACGTCTTATCGACGTTGGCGCCCAACGACATCGAGATGACGGCGCAGTTGTTGGCCACCGCCCAGTTGATGCCCGCGAGAATACCGCCGTCGGCCCCCGACCCGGCGTTACTCAGCACCTTGCCCGCGAAGATCTCGGCCTCGGTCGCCGCTCCATAACGACGACTCCCCCGCGGAGAGCGCGGTCCACACGAGGTACCGATGCAGTGTGTGCCGTGTCCATGTCCATCGTCGGCGCTCTCGCCGTCGATGAACGACTGCATGGTCACGTGACGCTTCTTGAAGTCCGGATGTGCGGCGTCGAAGCCCGTGTCCAGCACCGCCACCCGAACCCCGCGGCCGGTCTTTGAACTCGTGTCTGTTCTCGTGGCCTGCAGACCCCACGTCGACGAGTCATTATCGGCATAGGCAGCGGCGAGTTCTTCGACGGTCGCGGTGTCGGCCTGCAACCGCGCGAAGAGGTCGGAGACACCATGCTGGTAGCCGCTGAGGTATTCGGCGGAGGTGACCGTGAGTGCGTGATGGATCAACTCCGGTTCCACGGACAACACCGTGCCGCCAGCCGACGCCGCGGCCTGAAGCGCCATGGTCTGCTCCGGGTCGGAATCCACGACGGCGAGACCGAGCTCGTCGAACACCGTGGCATCGGCGTCGACGACGGCGCTGATATCCATCGCTTGATTCTCAAAATCGCTGCTGTGTGCGATGTTCGAGATCCCCGCAATACCTGCAAGCGTGGTGACGTTGTTTCCGCGCGCCGTTGCCGGTGCGAAGACAACCACTTGTCTTCCTGTGTAGATCTGCGAGTCGGTGTTAGTCATTTCCAGGTCCGTCCTTTCCTGACGTACGTGATGAGAAGCCGTAGACGCCCAACGGGAGATAGACGCACTAGCTCGGCTACCAGCAATGGTCGGCAGCGTCGCGCGATTTCGAACGAGTGATCCACTACCTGCATTTGGGCGCGGTCGGTGCCGCCCCGGCGAGGCCGCAGCGCGTCATCTCATCCCCCGCCAGGAACGAGGTAGCCCGCTACTCGTGCGGGTACCGGCCCGCGAGCCCTACCGTTTCAGCAGACCCATCACCCAAGGGAGCCGATCATGACAACGCTTGAACGACAAGCAATCCGGCAGCCGTCACCGACACCCACGACCAAGGTTGCGGCCAGTGGCACCGCCGGCGCCATCTCGGTCGTGCTGGTCTTCGTCCTCGGCAAGTTCAATGTCGAGATACCCGGAGACGTCGGCTCGGCCATCACCGTCCTCTTCTCCGTCGCATCCGGGTACTTGGTGCACGAACGCACCGTTCTGCAGCCACCGGATTCGGAGAACGCCGCGGACGAATGAACCACCGCTGGCAGTGGGCACCCGCCTATTCCTGCGGGCTCGTCAGGTCGCTCCACACGATCTTGGCAAGCTGATCACGGTCTGCGACATCGAGTTTGATGCACGCCCGGTAGATGTGGCCCTCGATGGTCCGCACCGACAGCGTGAGGCGCTCGGCGATCTCGCGGTTGCACAATCCCTCCCCGATGAGCGCCGCGATCTCACGTTCACGTGCGGTGACCGGCAGCGGGCGCGCGGCGGCCCGGATCGCGGGCGTAGCGGCACCACCGCATTGACCTGCGATCCGCAGTGCACGCGCAGCGGATTCGGCGCTCTTGCTCCGGTCTCCATCGCGACCGCGTACCGCCACCGCCTGTGCTGCGGCGTCCGCGGCCGAAAGCAGCAGGCCCGCGTTCTCGAACTCACCACTCACCACATCCAGCGCCGAGGCATCCGAGGCACCGACCGCGACCGCATGCCGCGCATACAGCTGCACCAGCGGACCATGCACGCGCGGGACGAGCGACCCGAGGCGGCGACCCACGGTCCGGTCACCGAACCGCGCCGCATGGTGCAGGGCCTCGGCCTCCACCGCGTATTGGCCCGCGGTGTGTGCGGCGTCCGCCGCGCGCCGGGCGATATCGACCGCCGACCGGTCTGCACCGCGCGCGGCGGCAAGCCAGGATTTCGCGATCAGCAGCTGGGGGTCGTGCAATGCGACGAACTGTCCTGAGTGTTCTCCGGATTCGGTCAGCACACGCTCGGCGTCTTCCACCTTTCCGAGTGCGGCGTAGGCGCGGGCCAGCAATAGCCGTGCGGGCAGCTGCCAGGGCAGTGGCTTCTCGGCATTGAGCGCGGCCAGCGCCTGTTCGATCGACGATATCGCCGTCGGGAAGGCGCCGCGGTGCACGGCAACCAGACCGGCCATGATGCGCGCTATCGCCCACGCCAGAAACTGTCCGGCCGAGGAGAATTCGGTGTATTCCGTAACCCGGCGGTCGGCCAGCCGGAGCTGCCCCGTGTAGACAAGTGCCAGCACATCGCAGTAACGCACCATCACCGCGATCATGCCGTCGGTGGATCTTTTCTGCGCACGGCACCTCGCGGCGATCGGCTCGAACTCGTCGCCGCGGCCAGCGACGGGCAGCGCGAGCCCGATACCGAACGCCGCGAATTCCACCGCCTGCCGGGGAGCCTCCGGATCTGACAGCACCAGCGTCGCCGCCGCCAGCCCCTCGTCGAACTGGTTCTCGTGCACGGCCAACGCCGCCCCCGTCGCGTCGACGACCAGTTTCAGGGCGGGATGCTGCACCCGTTCACGCAGCAGCGCCATCAGCTCGTGTGCACGCCGCACATCGCCCATCGACCAGAACGCGATGGACACCAGCGGAAGGCCCCACAGGACCAGCGAGAGTTCATCGAGCTGGTCCGGATCGAACTCAGCGAGCACCTGCTCGGCTTCCTCGGGCCGGCCCTGCCACAGCAGAGCGCGCGAGAGCACCTCGGCCGCGCGCAGCCCTCCGTCACGTTCCACCGCACAGCGCGCCAGATGCTCACCCACCGGCAGGTTGGACAGATACACCGCGTCCTTCGCGGCGGAGACCAGGAGGGCCGGGTCGGTGGCCTCGTCGCTGCCGACCGACAACTGCGCGAGCCGGATGCGCTTGGCAGCCGAGTCGATGTCCCGCTCCCGGAGTGCCCGCACCAGCTGACCGCGCAGACGCCGGGCCGATGCGGTGCCCACTCTGCGCCGGATCACCTCGCCCAGCATCGGATGGCTGAACCGCACATTCATCCGCCGGCCATCGGCTTCGACACGGACGAAGCCGCTGAGCTCGGCACCGTCCAGAGCATCGCCACCGGCGATCTCGCACAATGTGTCGAGATTGAGCGGTTCACACAAGGACAGCAGTTTCAGCACGTTGAGTACGTCGCCATCCAACTGTTCGAGGCGATCTCCGAGCAGTGCGGCCAGCCCCGACGGGACAACCGTGTTACCGCGCAGTTGCCACACGCCGTTGACGGCGGTGAGGGATCCGGCCTCGACGGCCCCTTCCACCAGATGTCGCAGGAACAGCGGATTTCCACCGGATGACTCCCACATCACGTCGGCGCTCAGCCCTTCGAGGGCTCCGCCGAGCACCGATTCCACGAGGGCGACACTCTGCTGCTTGGTGAACGCCTCGAGTTCGAACCGGCGCAGGTAGTCGTCCTTCCACAATGCGGTGACCGCATCGGGAACGGGCTCGCCGCTACGCACGGTGGCCACCAGCCGGCCCGCATGGCCGACCGCGATCTGATGCAGCAGAGTCGCCGACAGATCATCCAGCAGATGAGCATCGTCGATCCCGATGATCGGATTTGGCGTCGCGACAATGGATTCCCGCGCCGCAGCAATGAGCGCAGCCGGGTCACGCGATCCGGTTGTCTGTATCCAGTGAGCGAACACGCCCAGCGGAATGTTCCGCGACGACTCGGTGCACGCCACCCAGCGAACCTGGCATTCCAGCGAGTCGGTGACCGTGCGCGCGAGGGTGGTCTTGCCCACTCCCGCCGAGCCGACCAGCACCACACCGCACGACAGGCTGTCCGACAGCGTCGCGCGGACAGCCTCGAATTCGTTTGGGCGGTCGAGCAACTGCCAGCTCCCCGACATGGAGAAAGAGTTTAGATCGCGACGGCGGTTTGCGTGGGCCAGTCCGGGGGCCGGTTTCTCCGGCGCGGCTGGTTTGGTGATCGCACGTGTCATCGCAACCATCTCAGTCCGGTAGATCCTGAACCCCGGCCGGCTCCATCCGCGACACACCGTTCTTCTCATGCCGAAAGTTGCTGGAGGCCTCGTAAACCCGAAGTTTCAACCTGTTGATCGACCCCAATGGCCGATGCGCGGCCAGGGCGCGCCATGAATTGAAGGACAGTACGTCGTCGCCGAACACCCGCCTCTTGTCACCATATGAATCTTGCACGGGGAAGACGATTTTGGCGATTCCCCGATGCGGGGAGTCCCCTTCCGGCCACGCGACGGTGGCATCTTCCAGGGGCATGGTCTTCTCGTCGGTGCACAGTTGCGCCCTCAGTTCGTACTCAGCACTGTTGTGCCGGAAGAACTCTGATACCAGGTGGCGGAACTCGTCGTCGGCGATGTCGTCCGGCAGAAGTACCCCTTCGAGGTCCCGCACGGACTTCGACAGTGGTACGTAACTGAGCTTGGCCACATACTCTCCGTACCGCAGCGGCGCCGAGGAATAGAACGTGTCACCGAGGATGTGGGTGTTGGGACGAACGAACACGGCCACCGATTCCGGCAGTGAGAGTCCCACGCGTGGAAGCAGTTTCGCCACCCCGCCGAGAAAGTTGCTACCCAGCCTCAGCGCGGTGTCCGGCAGCCGTGCCAGCAACCAGGCCGTGGGCATCCCCCGCCGTAGATATGCTTTCGCGTCGGCGAAGAGGAACTCGCGGTGGGTGACCAGCACGAAATCCTGGGTGGTGGCCTCGTCATCAGGGAGCGTCCGCGGGCCCGCCACACCCAGGACCTTGATGCCCAGACCCCGCACGCCCCGGATCCGGTCGCTGCGCAGCAGGCCAGACGTGGTGGACAACCTGGAGATGATCGGATAACTACCGGGCGTTGCGAACATGCCCTGGCGTAGGTGCGGTGGCAGGTCCGGATAGACCGTCAGCTCCCCGCGCAAGATGCCGTGGCTCTTCGCATGCGCATCACGAACGGCATGCCGATACTTCCGGAAGGCCCGCTGGTTGTTCGTGTGCAGCACCTTGACGATCTTGTCGATGGCTTCCTCCTCGCCGGGAGGTGCCGCGTCCATGTTCTCGTTGTACCGAAGGTAGGTACGCGTCGCTTCGATCGATTCATCGGTGGCGCCCATCGCGGTCCAGTCCTCCCGTATTAGTGGTCCGGGACGGTCGATATCCATCGGACACGGTGACGTTCTCAGTGTCGTGAATGCCGGAAGTGCCGCGCATGAGTACACGACTACTCAATCCTGCGCTGCGGCCAGCGCCCATGTGCGTGAATTGACGAGGTATTCCCGGTGCGATCGGAAATTCGATTTCGTGGGTATCGAGTAGCGCAATACTCACGTTCTGACGCGTCAGAATTTGTCAGCATTACGGTATGGCGAAAAAGAGTGGACCAGCCACATCAGCCACCACATTGGCCTCGTGGCTCGCAACACGAATTGATCGGTCGGTCGGGTGGTCGCGCCTGCCCACGGTATTCGGCATCGCAGTGCTCATCGGGCTCCGTAACGCGCTGCGCGCCGACAATCTGTTCGATACGGGGCGGGCGCCGGGTGGATCACCGCCGCCGGAGGACGCCGCCTGCCGCAGTGCCCGGACGTTGGACGGCACCTACAACAACCTCGAACATCCGCTGATGGGGTCGGTGGGCAGCCGGTTCGGGCGTAACGCGCCCCTTGCCCAGACCTTCCCCGAGTCCTCCGAACAACTCCTGGACCCAAACCCGCGGCTGATCAGCCGCAGGCTGCTGACCCGCGACGAGTTCATTCCGGCGACGACGCTGAACGTGCTGGCCGCGGCATGGATCCAATTCGAGGTCCACGACTGGTTCAGCCATAACACCGTCGAAGCCGAGCCATGGACGGTTCCGCTCGACGGGAACGATCCGTGGCCACAACGGCCGATGCAGATACGCCGCACCGCACCCGACCCATGCCCCGATGCGTCCGGCCCCCCGACGTTCGTCACGCAGGACACCCATTGGTGGGACGGATCGCAGGTCTACGGTGGCACCCGCGCCATCGCCGATGCACTGCGTACCGGGACCGGGGGCACGCTACGGCTGGATGGACAAGGCCTGCCGCCTGCTGATGTCGAGGCGCTGGCCAGCACATCAGAGACGGCCGTGAACTTCTGGGTCGGCCTGGCCATCCTGCATTCGCTGTTCATGCGGGAACACAACGCGATCTGCGAGCATCTGGCTGCCTGTCATCCGGAAATGTCCGACCAGGAGCTGTACGACAAGGCCCGCCTAGTCAACACAGCGCTGATGGCGAAAATCCACACGATCGACTGGACTCCCGCCATAATCGGGCACCCCACCACGGTATTCGCGATGAACTCCAACTGGTCCGGCATTCTGGGCGAGCGCCTAGGCAACCTATTTCGGCGCCAGCCGCATAACGCTCTGCTGCGCGGTATACCCGGCTCCCCCACAAGTCTGCATAACGTGCCATATTCGCTGACCGAAGAATTTGTCGCGGTGTACCGCATGCACCCGCTAATTCCCGATCGTTTCGTGCTGCGGTCGGCCTCCGATGATTCCGTGATCGCCGAACACGAATTACCGGATCTGGCCGTACAACATGTGCGAACCCGCTTCAGCGAGACGCCGATAGAGAACATCATTTATTCGTTCGGCCGTGCCAATCCGGGTGCGCTGACTCTGCATAACTTCCCGCGTCATCTGCAACGTCTGGAGCGGCCGGACGGATCCATTTTGGACCTCGCCGCCATCGACGTTCTTCGGGTCCGTGAACGGGGCGTGCCCCGTTACAACGAGTTCCGGCGGATGCTGCGTCTGCGGCCAGTGTCTTCGTTCAGCGAGCTCACCGACGACCCCGTGGTGGCCAAGGAGCTCGCGGCCATATACGGCGATATCGAGCGAGTGGATCTGATGGTCGGGCTGTACGCGGAGCCCAAACCGAAGGGATTTGGGTTCAGCGACACCGCTTTTCGAATTTTCGTGCTGATGGCGTCCCGCCGGCTGGAGAGCGACAGATTTTTCACAACCGACTTCCGGCCCCAGATCTACACGCCGGAAGGCATCGCGTGGGTCAGGGACAACTCGATGCGTTCGGTGCTGCTCCGGCACTTCCCGTCCCTGCATGCCGCCCTGGACGGTATCGCGAATCCTTTCGCACCGTGGACGCCCGCGTGGGCCAGCGGATCGACCGAGTAGGCGAATACTCATGACCGACAAGGACGTTTGGGTTCACAATCGTCAGATGAGTTCCACCGGATTCATGCCCTTCGGTGTGCGATGACCAGCCCCGTCCCACGTGGGCCCAAACGGCCATCGGTCATCAGCCCGATGGTCCTGGCCGATCCGCAGACGGCACTGCCGGCCGAGGCCAACGCCTTGGTCACCGACGATGACGATCGCAGGATGGTGCTGATCGAGCTTCTCGTCGGGGCGGGTGTCGACCCCGACGATGTGCGCGACCAATTCCTGCACATGTTCCATCGGGTACTGCGCGACGAGCCGCCCACACCAACGCCCGTCGGCCGCCACTATGTACGGTGCATGCTCACCCCCGACGAAATCCAGCGCCTGGTCCGCGGTGGCGCCAAGTCCCCTACCGCCAAAAGCGCACAACAAGCGCTGCAGCTGATCCGGCGGGTGTGGCCGGATCTGGTGGTGGAGGCGCATCTGGACCGCTCACTCACCACGATCAAGGCCGATGCGGCGATCCGTACCTATGGCTCCGGCGGGACCGGAGTCGTTTGGGCCGTGCTGGATTCGGGAATCGATGCCGAGCATCCCCATTTCGCCGCTAACGGCACCCTCACCGCGGATTCCGTGATGCCGCTGCACAAAGATTTCACGCTTTCCCCGGAGGCCTCGAAGGGGCCGCTCGTCGACGTCTACGGACACGGCACCCATGTGGCCGGAATCATCGCAGGCGAATCCCCCACCGACCCGAAACTCATCCGGATCGCATCCACTCAACCGACCGCCGAGGGGCTGCCGGAATGGGTTCCGCGAGTGCTGGCGCAGGGGTCGCGGCTGTCCGGGGTGGCGCCGCACGCCAACCTGGTGAGCCTGAAGGTCCTCGACGACGACGGCAAGACCCTGTCCAGTGTGCTCATCGACGCCCTCAACTATGTGCGCGAGATCAACAGCTACGGCAACGATCTACAGATCCACGGCGTGAATCTGTCGCTGGGATGCGGATGGATGCCGAGGGATTACGCGGCGGGCCAAAGCCCGCTGTGCCGGGAGCTCGATCTGCTCACCGGATCAGGGGTGGTCTGCGTCGTCAGTGCCGGAAACCTCGGAGCCGGCACCGCGGCGGCCGGTGTGGGCGCCGCGATCTTGGGCACGACGGCCGATGTCTACGGCCAGCTTTCCACCATCACCGATCCCGGCAATGCTGCCACCGCCATCACTGTCGGCTCGGTCCACCGGTACCGGCCACATACCAGCGGTGTCACCTTCGACTCCTCCAAGGGGCCGACCCTCGATGGCCGACGCAAACCCGACCTGGTGGCCCCTGGTGAGCGGATCACCTCTGCGGCAACCGGTCTCATGGCCAAGGGCATTGACCTGTTGAAGGACGACGGCACCGAGGGGGCCGCAAACTACATCGAAGACAGCGGGACCTCGATGGCCGCCGCACATGTGTCGGGTGCGATCGCCGCATTTTTGTCGGCTCGCACGGAGTTCGTGGGTAAACCACAAGAGGTCAAGGACATCTTCCTGAAGTCGGCCGTCGACTTGGGGCGCCACGAGTTCTTTCAGGGCGCGGGGCTTGTCGACCTGATGCGTGCACTATCCAACACCTAGAGACGAGCGAGTACATCATGACCACCATCAAAGGATTGCCATACTACGAACCGGATTTCAATGCCGATGGCTCACTCAACGACGCCACCGGTGACGGCGATGGCGGTCTGCCGGCCGCAGTCGCCGCCGGTGGTATCACCGATCTGTTCCTGATGTCACACGGATGGAACAACAGTGTGGCCTCCGCGCGCCAGCTCTACACCGCGATGTTCTCGTTGATCGCCGATCAGCTCGGCGGCGATACAGACGGTGTGGCCGTCGCGGGAATCAACTGGCCGTCGGTGCTGCTGCCCGACGACAGCCCCGATAGCGCGCCGCCCGTACCTTCCACGGGCGCGGAGCTGGCCGCGGCGCTCACGCCACGCTTTCCCGGCCAGGCCGCGCAACTGAAAAAGATGGGCGAGCTGCTCGACGAGAAACCGCAGCAGTCCGCCAAGCTCATCGAGTTCCACACCTTGGCCGCCGGACTGGTCACCACCCCCGCCCAGTCGCAGGAGGACAGCGGCGAGTCCGACATCGTGAAGGGCGATCCGCTCGCGGTGTTCGGGCAAGCCTCTGCCATGGCACCGAAATCGACGAGTGCCGCACAGGGACTTGGCAATCCCTTCGCCGCGCTGTGGTCGGGGGCTCGCGAGATCCTGCGCACGATGAGCTATTACGAGATGAAGAACCGGGCCGGAGTTATCGGCCAGCGCGGCCTCGGTCCGCTGCTGGCCTCACTGTCAGGCCCCGACGGCCCGCCCCGTATTCACCTCATCGGACACAGTTTCGGGGCGCGACTGGTCTCCTACGCGCTGGCAGGGCTTCCGACAACCGGCACGAGCCCCGTCAAGTCGCTCACCCTGATCCAGGGCGCCTTCTCCCACTTCACCTTCAACCGCAAGCTGCTCTTCGATCCGGGACGAGGACCCGGCGGCCTGGCCGGGCTCGAAGAGCGTGTGGACGGGCCGCTGCTGTCGACATACACCGCCGCCGATCGCGCGGTCGGCTGGTGGTACCCGGCGGCCAGCATGCTCGCGCGGCAGGACAGCCAAGCCGGACAAGACCCCTGGTTCCGCTGGGGGGCAATGGGTCACGACGGATACCAGCAGGATCCGGCCGCGACGACACTCGAACTTGCCGTGGCCGGAAAGCCGTACGACTTCCAGCGCGGGCATTTCTACCGGCTTGACGCCAACAAGGTCATCGACGACGCCAGCCAATCCCAGTTCAGCGGTGCGCACAGCGATATCAAGCACCCCGAGGTGGCGTGGGCTATCGTCTCCGCCGCCCGCGCCACCCAGAACTGAACACGAAAACTGCTCCCGCAGTGTGAGATCGAGTACCGCACTACGCATGAATCAATCTCCGGTACCGAACAGGATGAATACGTCCTAGCTCGAACTCACACCCTATGCAGGGAGACAAAAATGGCCACCGCAGTCAAGTCAACGAATCACAAGCCGTCCGAGACCGGGTACGAAATTTCAGGGGCCGCCGGTGCGGCCGCTGTTACCGAACACGAATTACCGTCGGCACAAGCGAGCAACGCCGACACCGAAACCACCAACGCCGCAACACAAGCACACGGTGAATCCACAGTCAGTGAACTGGGTTCCGTCGACGGGCTGAGCACCGACGAGTCGGAACTCGCACCACTGGACGCCATTCTGGGTAGTTACCCCGAGTTGGCCAACAGCGCCGAGGTCATCATCGGTACCGATGATCGCGTTCGGGTCGGCAACACCACCACGTTCCCCTGGCGCGCAATCTGCCACCTGATCATCACCTCCGCCAACAACCGCACCTATGTCGGAACGGGCTGGCTGATCGCTCCCCGCACCGTGATGACGGCCGGGCACTGCGTCTACATGCATGCCGATGGCGGCTGGGTGCGCTCGATCCAGGTGATCCCCGGGCGCAATGCCGGTGTCCGACCGTTCGGCACGCACGTGGGTACCGCCTTCCGCAGCGTCACCGGCTGGACCCAGAACCAGAATCGCCACAACGACTATGGCGCAATCATCCTGCCAGCGTCGTCACGTCCGGGCGATCAGACGGGATACTTCGGTTTCGCCACTCGCAATGACGATTTCCTGAAGGCCGCCGCGCTGAACCTGTCCGGGTATCCCGGCGAGAAGAACGGCGAGCAGTGGTTCATGGCGCAACGCACCAAGTCGGTCTCCGACCGCGTCATCACCTATGACATCGACACCACGGGCGGTCAGAGCGGTTCACCGGTGTGGGTGTTGCAGAACGGCAACCGTTACGGCGTCGGCATTCACACCAATGGCGCCAACTCGGGCAACTCCGCCACCCGGATCAACAGCGCCGTCTTCAACAACATGTCGACGTGGAAGAGTGGCGGTATGTGACAAGGCTTTTCAGGTAATCGGAGAATCCGGACACAGGAGGATACGTGGTCGGCATCTCGTTTCGAGACTCCGCCGGGCGCCCGATGGCCGGTGCTGTGATCAGCATCGACTCGGCGCCCGGCGAGGTCCACGACATTGCCATGGTGGCCGACGATTGGGGCGAGGTGGTCATCTCCGCACCGGTGGCCGGTGACTATCGATTTCTTGTGTCGCACACCGGGAAGACCTTTCATGCCACGGCCCATATCGCCGAGGGACAAGATCAGCTCACGGTGACCGCCGGCTAGACCGTCCCAGCGCCGATCAGTACGCCGTCCCGCCTGATGTCTCGCGCGTGGCCGGGTAACAACCGTGCAGGCCGCTGATGAGACGATGCGCCTCGTCAAGTTCCTTGCGCATGGCACGCAAGCGCCGATGATGCCGGGGGGCAGCAAGATTCGCGTGGCGGTCAATCTGCCGCTCGGCCTTGTCGATCTGTTGCGACACGTAGTTCACATGCTCATACAGCGACCGCAGCAGGACCCGAGCCTGCGCCACCGCCGCGTCTTCAGCCATGCGGGCATGGTCGCACCAATTCCCCCACTGTTCGCGCCGGCGCGGGGCAGATCGGGAAATGAACCACAACAGATGTAGTGCCTCCCTGGCGAACCGCCCACCAAACTATTGACTTCGTAATAGTTTCGATATTACTTTCGTAATAGTTTCGTAGGTGTGGAGAGGAGGCACTGTCATGGCACGTTTCTTCCGTCATGGCGAGCTGCCCCTCGTGCTCCTTGCGCTCCTGGCGCAGCGGCCCATGCACGGCTATGAACTGATGTCCGAACTATCACGGCTCTTCGGCGCCGGCGGCTACCAACCATCGCCCGGCACCGTGTATCCCGCAGTCGAAGCACTGGCCGCCGAAGGCCTCCTGACCGGCCAGACACGCGAGGGCCGGACGGTCTACCGCGCGTCAGCCGAGGGCGAGCGGGCACTGACCAGCAGAGCCGACGTGCTGGCAGGCGTGGAGCTGCGCACCGGCGCACGGTTCGGCCGCGGCGACTCATTCGAGAAGATCCTCGCCCGGTTCTCCGCGCGGATCATGCCGTCGGCAGGCCGGGTGGATCCCACCGCGGTGGAGAAGATCCTCGATCAGGCCGCCCTGGAGATTACTGGCCTTGCCCGAGTTGACGATCGCAGGAGAGGAGCCAAGCAGTGAGCGATGACGCCTTTGAACGTGCAGTGGAACGTGCCGAACGCCGGGCCGACGAGGAACAGCGACGGCTCGATCGAAAACGCCGGGCATGGATCGGGCAGATGAATCGAACTGCCTTCCGGATCCACGCCAGCACCTACGCCGCTGTGCAGGTCCTGCTCGTGGCGATCTGGGCGCTTACCTGGCAGTTCGACCATGGCACGGCATACCCGTGGTTCATCTATCCCCTCTTGGGCTGGGGAATCGCCCTCATCGCCCACTACATCGTCGCCAGCTCCATCTGGCGTCATCATCCCGACACCGACCCAGAGCCCTGGCCTGCCGAGGGCGTCAATCGAGCCACCCGTGAAACACCCACCCAGGAGCCGCTATGAACACCCCTGTTGACGAAGCCGCCCGGCCCATCAAGACAAGGCGTATCACGTTCCGGTATCCGACCGGTTCATTGAATCGCCACTACGTGCAGGGCGATCTGGTGATGAGCCACATCATCGCGATGCTGTCGGCAGTGTTCCCGGAGGGAGAGGACTACTTCATCCGGTCCGTCAAACACTTCTCTGACCAGATCACCGACCCCGTGCTGAAGAAACAGGTGGCCGGGTTCATCGGTCAGGAGGTGACACACGGGCGCGAGCACCGCGAGCTCAACGAGCGGCTGCAGCAGATGGGTTACCCGACGGACATCGTCGACCGGATGACCAAACGAGGGATGAGTCTCTATACGCGGTACCTGCCGCCTCGATTCAACCTTGCCATGACGGCGGCCCTGGAGCATTACACCGCGACGCTCGCCGAGACCCTGCTGACCGATCAGCGCGCGCAAGATCTGCTGGGCGAGGGCGAGGTCCGCTCGATGCTCCTCTGGCACGCGCTGGAGGAGTCCGAACATCGCGCCGTGGCCTTCGACGTCTATCGAACGGTCGGGGGCAGCGAGCGCATGCGCGCGTGGGCGATGCGGCTGATCACGACGGTGTTCCTGTGCGGGACGCTCCTGGACACCCTGATGTCGCTGCTTCTCGACCGGGCGGCGTACAACCCCGTCAGGTTGTTCAGAAGCATTGCCGAACTGCGGCATTCACCCTTCGTAACCCGGGACGTGCTCGCCCGCGTCAGGGCCTACAACCGGCCTGGTTTCCATCCGGATGAGTTCGACAACACCGACCTGGTTGAACGCTGGAACACCGAACTCTTCGGCGAGCAGGGGCAGCTGGCCGGCCATCTGCGCTGAGCCGATACGCCGGGCGCAATCTGCGCATCCCCCTGAAAAAACCTCAGGCCCCCTCGAAAGGGGGCCTGAGTGCTGTGGCGGGTGCAGGATTCGAACCTGCGTAGGCGTAAGCCGACGGATTTACAGTCCGCTCCCATTGGCCGCTCGGGCAACCCGCCTTATCAGACGATGCAGGATACAACGATAGGGTCGTGCCAACGCAAACCGACTGGATACGGAACATACGAAGACCAGAAAGAGGAGCAGTCATGGCGGATTCATCATTCGACATCGTGAGCAAGATCGACCGCCAGGAGGTCGACAATGCGCTCAATCAGGCGGCCAAGGAGCTGACCACACGATTCGACTTCCGTGGGACCGACACCACTATCGCCTGGAAAGGTGACGAGACCATCGAGCTGATCAGCTCCACCGAGGAGCGCCTGAAGGCGGCCGTGGACGTCTTCAAGGAAAAGCTGATCCGCCGGGACATCAGCATGAAGGCATTCGACGCGGGCGACCCGCAGCCCAGCGGCAAGACCTACCGGCTCACCGGGACCCTCAAGCAGGGCATCGACACCGAGAACGCCAAGAAGATCAACAAGATCATCCGCGACGAGGGCCCCAAGGGTGTCAAGTCGCAGGTGCAGGGCGAAGAGATCCGGGTGTCGAGCAAGAAGCGTGATGACCTGCAGGCCGTCCAGGCACTGCTGAAGGGCTCGGACCTGGATATTGCCTTGCAGTTCGTGAACTACCGGTAGCAGGATCGGTCGATGATCCCCGCTGTCTCGCCATCACACCTGATCGGCTTCGCGCTCGTCGCTTACGCCCTCATCGTGATTCCGGGGCCGAGCGTGCTGTTTTCCGTCGGCCGTTCGCTCAGCCTGGGCCGCCGCGCGGGCCTGCTGAGCGTGCTGGGCAATACGGCAGGCACCGCGGTGTTCGTGGCGCCTGCGACGGCCGGACTGGGCGCCCTGCTGACCGCCTCCTCCTGGGCGCTGACGGCGGTGAAGCTGGTTGGCGCGGCCTATCTGATCTACCTTGGCGTACAGGCGATTCGGAACCGCAAGTCGCTCAACGAGGCATTGAACGCAGACCGGCCCGCGGCGGGACAACGACACGTCTTCCGGCAGGGCTTCATCGTCGGCCTGACCAACCCGAAGACGGCGTTGTTCTTCGCCGCGGTGCTGCCGCAGTTCGCCGATCCTGCCGCGGGCTCGGTGCCGACCCAGATCTTCCTCTTCGGCATCGTGTTCATCGCGATAGCTCTTGTCTCGGACAGCCTGTGGGCACTGCTGGCCAGCACCGCGCGCAATTGGTTCGCCCGTTCACCCAAGCGCCTGGAGACAATGGGCGGTGCGGGCGGCTTCATGATTGTCGGCCTGGGGGCCGGGGTGGCGATCTCAGGTACCCACGCCTAGCGAGCCTGCGCGCAGGCGGTCAGCAGCGCTGCCAGCAGTGCACGATCGGGCCGGTACGGGGTGTTGAAACCCAACCGGTGCACCAGATCGCCGTAGCGCTCCCGCAATTGGCGCGCGCCCTGCGCGGGATCGGTCACGGTGATCGCCGCGGTATCGACGAACTCGTCGTCGATCAGATTGGTCATCGCATCCCATTCGCCCTGTTTGGACAGCTCTTTGAGTTTCGGGCCAACCTCTGAGCGCCCGTGCAGTTCCAGGATCGGCCAGTAGGCGGGCGTGGACCCATAGAAGGCGAGTTGCTTGCGCACCGCCGCCCGCGCACTCGCCAGCTCGGTGTCGTCGCGCCCGATGATGATCATCGGCGAGTGGTGGATCTGAATGTCGGCGAGTGTCTTTCCGGACTTCTGCGCGCCACGTGCCAGCGTCGGCACGGTGATCTGCGCGAGGTAGCCGGGTGTACAGAACGGGTGGGACAAGAATCCGTCGGCCACCTCGCCCGCAACCTCGGTCATCCCGCTACCGACACCGGCCAGCCAGATAGGTGGCGGGCCAAAGGCGCTCACCTCGGCGGGATCAGGCATGAACATTGGCGTCATGAGGGTGTGCTGATAGAACTCGCCGCGATAGTCCAGACGCCCACCTTCCTGCCACGACTGCCAGATGGCGCGCACCGCCAGCACCATGTCACGCATCCGCGCCGCAGGACTGCTCCACGGCATGCCGAACCTACGGGTGATGTGCGGTTTGATCTGCGTGCCGAGCCCGAGGATGAATCGCCCGCCCGAGTAGGCCTGCAGATCCCAGCCAATGTTGGCCAACAGCATCGGATTTCGCGCGAAGGCGACCGCGATGGAGGTCCCCAGTGTGACATCCCTGGTGTGCTCGGCGGCCAGCAGCAGCGGCAGAAACGGGTCGTGCGCGCCCTCGAATGTCCAGATACCCGCGTAGCCGGCCCCCTCGGCTTCGGCGGCATCGGCGGCCATGGTGGTCAGCCCGGTCGTGAGCGTCACATCGATCAACACCGCACTCATATTGCCGAAGTCCATATTCGTGGCGCATCGGGCCCATACCCTGGCGGGCATGGCAGCACTTCGTGAACCACAAGTCGTCGTCCTCGGGGGCGGATCCTGGGGCACCACGGTGGCCTCGATTGTGGCGCGCCGCAGCCCCACCCTGCAGTGGGCCCGCTCGCCGGAAACCGTCGCGGATATCAATGAACGGCACCGCAATTCACGATATTTGAGCGACGAGGTCGAGCTGACCGAGAGCCTGCGCGCCACCTCGGATCTGCACGAGGCCATCGAGCAGGCCGACGTTGTGATCATGGGCGTTCCCTCACACAGCTTCCGCGAGGTACTGACCGAGATCGGGCAGTCCTTACGCCCATGGGTGCCGATCGTGTCGCTGGTCAAGGGCCTCGAGCAGGGCTCGCGGATGCGGATGTCGCAGATCATCGAGGAAGTGCTGCCAGGACACCCGGCGGGCATCCTGGCCGGGCCCAATATCGCCAAGGAGGTGGCGCGCGGGTACGCGGCCGCTGGTGTGGTCGCGATGCCCGATCAGCATCAGGCAGCGCGTCTGGGCGAGCTGTTCCGCACTTCGCGGTTCCGCGTGTACAGCACCAACGATGTGGTGGGTGTGGAGATGGCGGGTGCACTCAAGAACGTCTTCGCCATCGCCAGCGGCATGGGTTATGCGATCGGCATCGGTGAGAACACCCGCGCCATGGTGATCGCGCGGGCACTGCGGGAAATGACCAAACTCGGTGTGGCCATGGGCGGTAACCCGGAGACCTTTCCCGGCCTGGCGGGCCTGGGCGACCTCATCGTCACCTGCACGAGTGCCAGCAGCCGCAACCGGCACGTGGGCGAGGAGATCGGCAAGGGCAAGACCATCGACGAAATCATCGAATCGATGAATCAGGTGGCCGAGGGCGTGAAGGCGTCCTCCGTGGTGATGACCCTTGCCGACGAGTACGGCATCCAGATGCCGATCGCGCGTGAGGTCGACGGGGTGATCAACCACGGCTCCACGGTGGAGCAGGCCTACCGCGGACTCATGGCGGCCACACCCGGCCACGAGGTGCACGGCACCGGGTTCTGATCAGGCGGGCAGGTACTCGGGCTTCACCACATCGCGCAGCTCGGATAGCGCCACCCTGCTCTGCATCGGCCCCTCGGCGTACGCGGCCACGCGGTATGGCTCAAAGGAGAACAGCAGCGCGTCGCCGTCCAGCGAAAGTTCTGTGAAATTACCTGGCTCCGGAACTGTTCCGGTATCGACGAATTCGGTTCCCACACCGCCGAGCTGCGCGCGCAGATCGGCGCGGACCAGCGCGGCGATCTTGGGCAGAGCCGTCGCCAGGTCGATCACCAGTGACCCGATGGTGATGGGCTGTTTGGTGACGCGGTCGAAGGCCAGGGTGCGAAAGGCGAATCCCGGGTGATAGCCGCCGAGTGACTCACTGATCGAGAACCGCACGCTGTCGGAGGGATGCACACCCTTGCCCTGATACGCCTCGAAGCTGACCTGCAGCGCCCATGGCTTGCCTTCGGGCGGGGCTCCCGCACGCTCGACGGACTTGCGGAAATTAGCGCGGATATCCGCCACCAGCTCGTCGGTCGCCTTCTGGAGCTCGGGGAAGGACGAATCCCATTGGACGGGGATGAGCAGGTGCTGGGTGGCCAGCGGGGTGACCTCGTCGATGACGCAGCCCTGGGCGGCGTCCCAGCGACCGCCGTGTTTGGGGCAGGCCGGTTCGCCGGCGGGGTCAACGGTCGCGGTGGGGGTTGCCGCGGCGGAGGCCGACGCACTGGTGGATTCCTGCGCGGGGGCGTCCGTGGGTGCTTCTCCCCTATCGCAGCCGACAAGGACGATGCCGCACAGGACGGCGATCAGCAGGTTCCCAAGACGCATGCGACCAATCTAACCAGCGGCTAGGTGGTGTAGCTGCCGCCCGGACCCACCACGAAGCCGTTCTGCCAGCGGTTGTTGACACAGGTCAAGGTGCCGCCACCGTCCAGGCCGCAGCTGACCTCGCGGTAGCTCAGGCGATGCCCCGGCGCCAGGGGCTTGAAGACATCGCCGCCGAGGCCGTAGATCGGCCGGTCGGTGCTGGCGAAACCGGGGGCGTTACTGCCGCTGACGAGGTTCGCTCCATTGGGCGCCCCGGGCAGCGGGCCGCTGCAGCCATAGCTGGCATCGGCGCGCTTGATCATGCAGGAGATCCCACCGGGAATGGTGAAGCCGTATGCCGTGTCCGCCAAGACGCTGTACTCCAGCGGTGACACCGGAGTGAGGCCGTTGACGTTCGGAAGCCCGGACGGGTCAAGAGGATTCGGGGTGTCTGGGTCGGCGGACGCCACGCCCGCCAGCATCAAGGCGGCAATCGCGCTGGTCACGGCGCCAAGGATCGGCAGGGTACGCATCCCGTGACCATATCCAAGATCGCGCACAATCTCGCGTCTACTGGTCAAAGACGATATCGACGCTGTCGGTGACCGGAACGGCCTGACAGGCCAGCGTCAGCCCCATCGCCAGGTCGGCATCGACCAGGGTGTCGTTGCGAAGCATCCGTACCTCGCCGCGGCGCACCGTGCAGGCACACGCGCTGCAGGCACCCTCGCGGCATGAGTACGGAGCATCGAGGCCCTGGGCGAGCAGCACGTCGAGCAGCGGGGTGTTCCTGGGCCACTCGACGGTGACCTGTGTGCCGTCGAGTTCCACCGTCGCCTCCGCGGTGTCCCCGCCACCCTGCGGGACCACGATGTCGGCGAACGGGTCGCCGGTCAGCGACTGGTAGAGCTCGATGTGAATGTGGCTGGCCGGCATCCCGACGGCCGACAACGCGGCGCGCGCCCCGTCCATGAACGGCGCCGGGCCACAGATGTAGGTGCCGTACCGGGTGTAGGCCTTGAACAACTCGGCCATGGCGTCACGGGTCGGCAATCCCCGCTCGGATTCGAGCCAGTGCACAACCCGCAGCCGGTCCGGGAACTCCACCATGATGTCGTCGATCTCGGCACCGAATATGACGCTCTGCTCATCCCTGTTCGCGTAGAACAAGTAGACCGTTCCGGCACCACCCAGCAGCACCGACTTGGCGATGGACAGCATGGGAGTGATGCCACTACCGGCCGCGATCAGCAAGAAGTCGCCGTCCAGCGACCGCGGCACGAAAACCCCGGACGGGGTGAGCACGGTGATGTGATCACCCACGACGACGTTGTCGCACAGCCAGTTCGACGCGTAACCGCCGTCCGTGCGTTTGATGGTGACGACGAGGTCGTCATCGAGATGCGGTGAGCTGGACAGCGAGTAGCAGCGGGCCACCGATCCCGTTTGTTCACTGGGGATTTTCAGCGTGAGGAATTGCCCCGGTCGATACCGGAAGGCATCGACGAGGGCATCGGGCACTTCGAACACCAGGGAAACCGCATCCCCTGTCTCCCTGATGATCTCGACGACCTCCAGTGAATGTACGTGGGGATTGCCAGTCACCTTGGGGGCATCCGGTGTGACGGTGTCTGTCATCGACGGCGCCTAGAGCTCGATACCGAAACGGGCCGCGATCTTCTTGCCCGGCCCGTACTTGCCGAGTCCGTAGAACGGCGCCATCAGATCCCCGTAACGCGGTCCGATGATGCGCGGTATGGCGTCGAACACCCGGGCATCAGGACCGATCAACACGCGGGGCCGATTCTTCTCGACACCCCGCAGAATGATCCGCGCCGCCGAGTCCGGCCGGGTGATCGCCGCGAGCTGGAAGCCCTTTCGGACGGTTTCGCGGTCGACTCCCTCCGGGATACCGCGCGCACTTGAGGCGATGTTGGTCTTGATCCCGCCGGGGTGCACACAGGTGACTCCGACGGGGTACTTGGCTGCCCGGATCTCCTGACGCAGCGCCTCGGTGAAGCCACGAACGGCGAATTTCGCTGCGTTATAGGCACTCTGAGACGGGATGCCCATGAATCCAAACACCGACGACACATTGACGATGTGGCCATCGCCTGATTCGATGAGATGCGGCAGAAAGGCCTTGGTGCCGTGCGCGACTCCCCAGAAGTTGATGTTCATCAACCAGTCGAAGTCGTCCCATTCCATGTCTTTGACGTCGGCGGACAGTGCGACACCGGCATTGTTGAACACCAGGTTGACCTGACCGAACTCGTTCTTGACGTCTGCGGCATGGGCGTACACGGCCGCCCGGTCGGCGACGTCGAGTTCAAAGGGGATGGCGGTCGCGCCCGCCTTCTCGCAACGCCCGGCGGTATCGGCCACGCCCGCGGTGTCGATATCCGAGAGCGCCAACCGCGCACCGCGCTGGGCCAGATTCAAGGCCAGGCTGCGGCCGATACCCGAACCGGCACCGGTGATGACGGCGACCTTGTTGTCGAAGTTCTTCATCGTTCCTCGCTTCTGTTGGGCGGAAGTGGCGGCCTAGCGTGCGGACAGGCTCGGCGAGGTCTGCCGGGGACCATCCGCGAGGGGAATGGTCTTGCGCACAGCCGGGCGTACCGCACCTTCGAATTCATACTCGGTGGGATCGACTTTTCTTGTCTGCGACCAGTATTCGAACGTGAATCCGGACCACAACGTCCGGTTCTTGCCGTGCTCGTCCAAATACCAGCTCTGGCAACCTCCGTTGTTCCAGACCGAGCCCTGCAGCTTGCGCTGAACCTCGGCGTTGAACCGGTCCTGGGCTTCGCGAGTAGGCACAATCGCCTGGGCGTAGGCCTCATCAACGTGTTTGATGGCCTCGGTGACGTAATGGATCTGCGACTCGATCATGAACACGATCGAGTTGTGGCCCAGCCCGGTATTGGGGCCCAGGAGGAAGAACAGGTTGGGCATGCCGGCGATCGTGATGCCGCGATGAGCGGTGACACCCTCTGCCGACCAACGGTCGCCGAGATCCTCGCCGTTCTGGCCCTTCAGATCTAGGTACTTGTACGAGTCGGTGACGTGGAAGCCGGTGCCGAAAATGATGGCGTCGACCTTGCGCTCGATTCCGTCGCTGGTGACCACACCGTCCGCGGTCACCCGCGTGATGGACTCGGTAACCAATTCCGTCTTCGGGTTCTCGATAGCCTTGTAGTACGTGGCCGAACCCAACAGGCGTTTGCACCCCGCCCGGTAATCCGGTGTCACCTTCCGGCGCACGTCCGGATCCGAGATCTGGCTCTTGATGTACGCACGGCCCAGCAGCTCAACACCTTTCAGCAAGGCCGGGCGCCGATTCATCGCGTATGCGCCGGCCTCGGCGCCGAAGTACATGCCGCTGCGGAACAACGCCCGCAGCCCCGGGATGCTCGCGAACGCCCGCTTGGCTGCCGGCCCGAATTCGACATTGCTGCGCGGCAATACCCACGGCGGCGTGCGCTGGAAGAGTTTCAGCTCGCCTACCTTGCCGACGATCTCGGGGACGAACTGAATGGCGCTGGCACCCGTGCCGATGACGGCGACCTTCTTGCCGGTGAGGTCGAAGTCGTGGTTCCACTGCGCGGAATGAAAGACCGGCCCCTCGAAACGGTCGAGGCCATCGATCTCCGGGATGCTCGGAATGTGCAGGGCGCCAACCCCCGAGATGAGGAACTGGCAGATGTACTCCTGCCCACTCTCGGTGAACACATGCCAGCGGTACTCACTCTCATCCCAGTACCCGCGAGTGACACGTGTGTTGAAGGTGACATGCCGGTACAAGCCGTACTTGGCGGCGACTTCCTTGAGATAGTCGAAGATCTCGGGTTGCCTGGAAAAGAGTTGATCCCAGTTCGACCGCGGCTCGAACGAGAACGAGTAGAGGTGCGTCGGCACATCGCATGCCGCACCGGGATAGGTGTTGTCGCGCCAGGTGCCACCCATTTCGCCGGCCTTTTCAAGGATGCGGAACGGCACTCCCATCTTCTGCAGCGCGATCGCGGCACCGATGCCCGAGAAACCGGTGCCGACTATCAGCGCCCGGACCCGGATGGGATCGGCGGAGCCGCTGTCGATCACAGTGTCGGGCTGCTGCTCTTCGGACGGTGTGTCGGTGACAGTCATGTGGCGCAATCGCTTTCTGTTTTCGAAGGTGGACCCTTGGCACGGCAGAACTGGCTCATTGCCACCGGCAACGAGCCAGTTCTGCTCTCGCGCTTATCGCGACTTGATCTCGGCCAGGATGTCGTCTGGCATCGCCCGCGACATCCGCAACAGTCGCCCGGTGAATTTGCCGTCCAGGAAACCGATCTCGTGCATGAAGCGCATCAGCGGCTCCGAGACCCATGTCGCGTTCTCGCGGTAGTTCGGTGACGTCAAGAAGGCGTACAGGCCGCGCAGCGGATGAATCCCCACCGACCGGTATGCCTTCGGGTTGAAGAGCACCGGGTAGATACCGATTACCGCAAGGGCGAAAACCCCGCGGTGGAATGCGTTGGACACCGGGCCTCGTTCGGCGATCTGACGCACCAATTCCTCACGCGCATAGGTGATATGCCGCGCCTCTTCGAGCACATGGATCTTCATCAGCTGGCGCGCATGCGGCTGCACCGTCTCATCCATCATCGATTCGCGCTGCGCGCGGTCCAACACCTCTTCGACCAGCAGCAGCCCGCCCAGGCCCGAGGGGCCTAGCGGCGCCAGTCCCAGAAGCCGGATGACGCGCGTCGCGAACTTGGGATAGGTGTAAGGCTCGACGCCGAGCTTGTTCACGAGACGACCGAACATAGTGGAGTGCCGCGCTTCCTCGCTGACCTCGGTCAGCGCGTAACGGCCGTGATCGGTCGCTCCCCCGTTCTGCTCGACAACCTGCCGCCACAGCATGGCGCTGAGACCGGTCTCGACATAGATGCCGAAGCTGAGTACCGAGCCGAGCTCATGACGCGTCAGTTCGATGCGCTGTTCCTGGGTCAGCTTGTCCCACAGTTTGGTGCCATACAGCGACGTCCGCTGCGGAGTGGTCCAGTACAACCCAGGAACCACGGGGGCGTCCCAGTCGATGTCGACTTCACCGTCGTAGGCACGTTCCGCGGCCGAACGCAGCAGTCGTTGCGCCGTCTTCTGCCGGTCGCCCACGGACTTGCCCCGCACCGACGAGGCGCCGGCCTCGTGAAGAGCCGTTGGTTGGTCGATGGTCGTCATTGATCCCGCCCTCCAATTTTATACATTACTTTCAGTACCCGTTACTTTGAGTCTTAACGTTGCACCCTGGTTTGTCAATCCCCGAATGGGGTCATAAAAGGCCGCGACCTCCGAGAATCGACCGCGCGGCGCTGGTCGTGAACATTCCTGCGTCCTGGGCGATGTCGAGGTATCGCCGCAACAACACCTGATTGCGGTGGCGACTGTTCTCGCTCCGCGCCGCCGCCCTGCGGCCGGCCCGCTCGGTCAGGCCCACGCTGCGGTACACCTGCGGACGCACGATCAGCGAGGTCGCCAAGACCGTCAACAGCGCAACCGAGATATCAGCCGGGGCAGCGGGCAGATACCGCCGGGCATCCACCGCGCGGTACAGCTCGTCCTCGGCGAACTCCAGCTGACGGCGGCCGACCAGAACACAGATCTTCGCGACCTGCCGAACCACAGGCTGCGCCTGCTCGTCGGCCTCGAGCTCACTCATCAGCTGATGAATCAGCCTGTGCAGCAAGAGAATGAATCCACGGCCGAGAGGACCATGCGGAATGAGCGGCACGAAGAACCGCTGCAGACGCTGCACGGCCATCGGCGCGGGCGCAAGCTCCAACCCCGTCTTGTTGATCAGCCGGCCGACCATGGTCGCGTTGCGGCTGATATCGCGAACGCTGGCCAACAGAAAGCGGGTGTAGTCATCGGCGAGCGTGTTGCCCTCGATGACATCCCGAAACATCAGTGACGCCAGCGCACCCTGCGCGTCCACGACGAAACTCAGCAGACTGACCAGCTCCTGGCGGGCCAGTTCGTCACGCTGCTCCACCGACAGCGCACCCCACTCGGGGGTGCCGTAGAGCGACACCCGATGGGGCGCCAGCCAATGCATCCCGGAGCTCAGCGGCGCATCCCAGTCGATGTCCAGTTCGGGGTCGTAGCTGAGCTCTGTGGCTTCGAAGAGCAATCGGCGCGCCGTCTTGAGCCGATCACCCACCCGGCGACGACGCGTAGGAACGCCACCGTCCACCGTGGTGGCCTGACTGAATTCGTAGTCGGTGTAGTTGATGTCTTTGTAACTACTGGACGTCACGTCGCTGCCCTCTGATCACCCAAGGTTTAGTACCCGTATTAAATAGTATCGGGTACTCTTTGTTACGCATATGTCAGCGAGCTTGCCGGGGCGGTATCCCGGTTGTCAAGAGGAGAGTCATGACCCTTCCCCGACAGGACGACACCAACAGCGTCTTCAGCCATAGCCCGCATGATGATTCGGACTACATCGGCGAGGCGACGGTGACCGTTCGCGGTGTCGAGGTACCGGTCCAGCTGGAGCTCAAGGGGTACAGCGAGCCGATCGACGGCATTTACCGATGGATCGGACGCATCAGGCCGAACGAACAACTGACCGCGATCGTGGGTGACGAGGCACGCGTGCATGCCACGATCCGCACCACCCATAGCGCGCGGGATGCCTTCATCGGCGACCCCGACCCGTGGAATCGGTATCGGGTGATCGGGAAGAGCACTCCGCCCTTCCACGTCGCTACCGATCTCTCAGAAGTCGAACCGGAATAAGGGTTTTCGCCCCTACTGCCGTCGAGCGCGAATCAGCGCCACGAGTTCGCGCTCAACCTCGCGCAGTGGCTGCACCGAGCGCGCCGCCCGCGCTTGCAACAGCGCCCCCTCGATCGCGCTGACAATCAGCGACGCCACGCCGTCCGCGCCGTCGACCAGGCCCGAGTCCCGCAATGAACCCTCCAGCTGGGTCCGCATCCCCAGGAAGGCGTCGTGGGCCGCGGCCCGGATCTGCTCCTCCCCCGGACCCGCGAGCGCGGCCGCCGCATGAGGGCATCCGGTGTCGAAGTCGTGGGTCTGCAGCTGGTTTGTCCACCACTTGATGAATTTGGCGAGGACGTACTCGGTATCGCCACGCTCCCTTAGCGCGCCAAGGAACGCGTTGGCCTGCGCCGAGGCCTCCCTTTCGGCCTCGGCGATGAGCTCACCCTTGCCCTCCGGGAAGTGCTGATAAATGGAGTTCCGGGCCGTGCCGCTGCGTTTAAGCAGATCAGCGAGGCCGGTGCCATGCACCCCGCGTTCGCGCATCATCGCGATCGCGCTATCGATCAGCCGCTGCCGTGGACCCGGTGTCACCTCAGCCTCCTCATCCAAATGGACCGATCGGTCCATGCCCTGCTACCGTCGATATGGACCAATCAGTCTACGCGGAAGGTGCGGTATGACCATCGAAATCGAGAACCTGTCCGGACTCGAACTGCTGAAGAGCATGGGAGGAACGCCAGAGGCGACGCCACCCATTTCCCGGCTACTCGGGATGCAGCTGGAAGAAATCAGCTTCGGTTCCGTCGCATTCAGCGTGGTCACCCGGCCCGAGTTCGCCAATCCCCTCGGCACCCTGCACGGCGGGATCTGCGCGACGCTGCTCGACTCCGTCATGGGTTGCGCCGTGCACTCCACGCTGGAGGCTGGAATCGGTTACGGGACACTCGAACTCAAGGTCAACTATGTCCGTACCGTCGCCACCGACGGCGAGAAGCTGATCGCGACGGGTACGGTCTTGCACCCAGGGCGCAGGGTCGCGACCGCCGAGGGCAAGGTTGTCGACTCCCAGGGCCGGCTGGTGGCACACGGGACCACCACGGTGATGGTGTATCGCTGATGAGTGCCACCGAGGACTTTCTGCGGGCCTCGTCGGCCGTCGGAAAACTCGTCGCCGCAATACTCCCGGAGCAGTGGGACGAGCCGACGCCGTGCGCCGAGTGGACTCTGCGCCAGCTGGTCAACCATCTGATCGACGTGAACTACTCGCTGTCCGAGCGCCTCGGCGGGCCCGGTGGCGGCGCCGACGATGATCCCGCCGCGGCGTATCAGCAGTCGGTCTTGGCATTGAGCGAGACGCTGACACGCCCCGGGGTGCTCGAGCAGACCTATCCCGGCCCATTCGCCCACACGACCGGAGACAACCAGCTTCGGATCCGGATGGCCGACCTGTTGACCCACGGCTGGGACCTGGCACAGTCCACCGGCGTTCCCGCGGACCTGCCCGCCGACCTCGTCGAGAATGCGCTGGGCCTGGTTGAGCAGCGTGCCGGAGCATTCGCACGGTCGGGGAAGTTCGGTACCCCACAGCCCGTCGCCCCGGGTGCGCCCGTACTCGATCGGCTGGCCGCGCAGACCGGACGCACGGTCCGGTTGCCGTCAAGCCGTTAGAAGCGGGCCATATCCTCAAGGCGCGCAATACGATCGGCCATCGGAGGATGTGTCGAGAACAGCGATGCCACCCGGTCGCCGGCCCGGAACGGGTTGGCGATCATCAGATGCGACTGGCTGGCCAGCTGCGGCTCCGGCGGCAACGGTGCGGCCTGCACCCCGCCGGAGATCTTGCGCAGGGCAGAGGCCAGGGCCAGCGGATCTCCGGTCAGTTCGGCGCCCGACTGGTCGGCCTGATACTCACGTGAACGGGACACCGCCATTTTCACCACCGTGGCAGCCACCGGCCCCAGCATCGAAACCAGGAAAAGGGCAAAGGGATTCGGGCGATCGTCGCCGCCACCACCGAAGAAGTTCATGAACATCGCCATATTGGCCAGCCCCGAGATGACGGCCGCAAGCGCACCCGCCACACTCGAGATCAGGATGTCGCGGTTGTAGACATGCGAGAGTTCGTGGCCCAGCACGGCGCGCAACTCACGCTCGGAGAGCAGATCGATGATGCCCGTTGTGCAGCAGACCGCCGCATTACGCGGATTGCGGCCCGTCGCAAAGGCATTGGGCGCATTGGTGTCACTGATGTACAGCCTGGGCATCGGCTGGCGTGCCACGGTCGCCAGCTCCCGCACGATCCGGTACATCGCGGGCTGCTGCAATTCAGTCACCGGCTGGGCGTGCATGGCACGCAACGCCAAGGTGTCGCTCTTGAAGTACACGTACGCATTCATGCCCACGGCAAACAGAACGGCCAGCAGCAGGATGCTCTTGCTGTGGAACAGCGAGCCGATGAACACGATCATCGCCGACATGCCGCCCAGCAGGAGCACTGTCTTCAGTCCGTTGGCGTGGCTCGGTCCTGCCGTCGACATGAGCTTCCCTTCCGTCTACTCGGTTCACCCAAGCTAACGAAGCAGGGCGCGCTCGGGTTCCGCGCGCTCAGCCGTGACGACGGACGGTGTATTCGATGAGCACGCCCAACGCGTCGCGGGCGGCACCCGCGGGCAGCTCGACCAGCTCGGCCTTGGCGCGATCGGCGTAGTCCAGTACCACCGACTTCGCCTGAACCAGCCCGTTCGATCCCCGCAGTAGCGTCAACGCCTCTTCCACTTCGGCATCGTCGGTGATCGGCGCGGCCAGCAGGACACGCAGCCGATCGGCCTCCGGCCCGGTATCGCGCAGGGCGTACAGCATCGGCAGCGTGTGCACCCCCTCGCGCAGGTCGGTGCCGGGTGTCTTACCGGACTCGTCGGTGAGGCTCTCGATGTCGATGATGTCGTCGGAGATCTGGAACGCGGTCCCGACGATGGCACCCAGCCGGCTCAGCCGCTCGATCTGCTCGTCATCGCACCGGGAGGTCATGCCGCCGAAACGCCCGGTCGCCGCGATCAGCGACCCGGTCTTCTCGTGGATCACCTTGAGGTAGTGCTCGGTCTCGTCACCGCCCTGCGGCACCCCGGCGGTCTCCCGCATCTGGCCCGTCACCAGTTCGGCGAAGGTCTCCGCGACGATCCGCACCGCGGTGGGCCCCAGCCGGGACACCAGCCGCGAGGCCGTGGCCAGCAGATAATCCCCGGCGAGGATCGCGACGTTGTTACCCCAGCGAGCATTGGCGCTGGGCACGCCACGACGCTTCTGCGCCTCGTCCATGACGTCGTCGTGGTACAGCGTGGCCAGGTGAATGAGCTCGCACACCGCGCCGGCGAGGATCACCTCGTCGTTGTCCGGATCGGGTCCGGTCTGGGCGGCGAGCACCGTGAACAACGGACGGAAGCGCTTACCGCCTGCATGGAAAAGGTGCAGCACCGACTCCGTCAACAGCGGGTCCGACTGCCCAAGCTCGGTCACGATGAGGGTTTCGATAGCGGCCAAATGGTCGCGCACCTTCGCGGCGAATACGGGATCACCGAGGTCAACTCCGGCCACCGTGGTCGAGTTACTCACCGGTCCAACATACTGTGAAGGTGCAGACGTCAGCGGACCTGGTCGTCGTCGGTGCCGGACCAGCCGGATCGGCGGCCGCGGCGTGGGCGGCACGCTCCGGGCGTGAGGTGGTCCTGGTCGATTCGGCGGTGTTCCCCCGAGACAAGACCTGCGGTGACGGGCTGACCCCGCGCGCCGTCGAACAGCTGGAGCTGCTGGGGCTGAAACCATGGCTCGACGAGCACATCCGGTACCAGGGTCTGCGGCTGCATGGATTTGGCGGCGACATCGAAGTGCCCTGGCCTGGGCCATCTTTCGGCGGCACCGGCAGCGCGGTGCGCCGCACCGAATTGGACGACAAGATCCGGCAGGTGGCGGTGGATTCCGGGGCCAAGATGGCCGAATCCACCAAGGCGGTTGACGTCGAACGCGACTCGGCGGGCCGGGTCACCTCGGTACGGGTGCTCGACGACAGCGGCCCCGGCGAGATCGCCTGCAAGGCCGTCATCGTCGCCGACGGTGTGCGCTCCCCTCTGGGAAAGGCCCTCGGGCGCGAGTGGCACAAGGACACCGTGTATGCCGTCGCCGGTCGCGCGTACATCGAGTCGGCACGCGGCGACGAGGAATGGATGACCTCGCATCTGGAGCTGCGTTCACCCGAGGGCCAGGTGCTCCCCGGGTACGGCTGGATCTTCCCGCTGGGCGGCGGGCAGATCAACATCGGCGTCGGCGCACTCGCCACCTCCAAGCGCCCCGCTGATGCCGCGCTGCGTCCGCTCATCGAGTACTACACCGAGCTGCGGCGCGAAGACTTCGGGCTCAGTGGCCGCCTGCACTCCATCGCCTCGGCACTGCTGCCGATGGGCGGTGCGGTGTCCGGCGTCGCGGGCCCCAACTGGATGCTCATCGGCGACGCCGCCGCGTGCGTCAACCCACTCAACGGCGAGGGCATCGATTACGGTCTGGAGACCGGTCATCTGGCCGCCGAGGTGCTCGACGCCCACGACTACGCACAGCTGTGGCCCGAGCTGCTCCGCGACCGGTATGGCCGGTCGTTCTCGATCGCGCGACGGCTCGCGGCGCTGCTGACCCTGCCGCGCTTCCTGCCCATCATGGGTCCGGTCGGCATGCGCTCTCAGGTGCTGATGCGGGTCGCGGTGCGGCTCATGGGAAATCTGGTGACCGACGAAGACCACGACGCGGTGGCGCGCGCCTGGCGAGTGGCCGGTGGCGGCTCACGCCGCATCGATTCACGCCCGCCGTTCAGCTGATGGGAGCCTGTGGTCAGAGCGTGGCCACATGCAGGGCGACAATGCCGCCGGTGAGGTTGCGCCACCGCACATTCGACCATCCGGCCGAGATGATCTGCTGCGCCAGCGCCTCCTGATCAGGCCATGCCCGGATCGATTCGGCCAGATACACGTACGCGTCCGGATTACTGCTGACGGCGCGCGCCACCGAGGGCAGCGTCTTCATCAGGTACTCCATGTACAGCGTGCGGAAAGGCCGGTTGACCGGAGTCGAGAATTCACACACCGCAAGGCGGCCACCAGGTTTGGTGACGCGCGCCATCTCCCGCAGTCCCTCGACGTGATCGACGACGTTGCGCAGACCGAAGCTGATGGTGACCGCGTCGAACGAGTGATCCGCGAACGGCAGCCGGGTCGCATCTCCGGCCACCTTGGGCACAGTGCGATGCGCACCGGCCTTGAGCATGCCGACCGAGAAATCCGCCGCCACACACCAGGCGCCGGACTGGGTGAGCTCTGCCGTCGAGACCGCGGTGCCCGCGGCGATGTCGAGCACCTTGTCCCCTGGCTTCAGTTTCAGCGATTCGCGGGTGGCACGGCGCCAGGCGCGGTCACGGCCGAAGGACAGCACGGTATTGGTGATGTCATATCGCTTGGCCACCGCATCGAACATGGACGCGACCTCGTGCGGGTCCTTTTCCAGGGTGGCGCGGTTCATACCGTGACGGTACAGCGCACTAAGCCGTCATGATGCCGCGGCCCAGCGTGGTACCCGCCGCGGCGGCGTAGTGCTCAAGCAACTCGTCGCAGATGGCGGGCCAGGTGCGTGACAGCACCCCCCGGCGGGCGGCCGCCGAGAATCGGCTGCGGGTCGCCGGCTGCACCAGATGATCGACGGCCATTCCCAGCCGCGCCTCGAAATCGGCCACCGGCAGCAGCATTCCGTTGCGTCCCGGGATCACCAGATCACGTGGTCCACCGGCATCCGGAGCGATGGCCGGGACCCCGCTGGCCAGCGCCTCCTGCACCGCCTGACAGAACGTTTCGTGCTCGCCCGGGTGAATGAAGACATCGAGGCTGGCGTATGCCCGCGACAGCGCCGACCCAGTCAGCTCTCCGGTGAAAATTGCTGTGGGCATCAGCTTTTCGAGTGCGTCTCGCTCCACGCCCCCGCCCACGATGACGAGCTGCAGGTCATCGCGCTGTGCCAGCACCGCCAGGCGTTCCACATGTTTCTCGGGAGCCAGACGCCCGACAAACCCGATGATCGGCTTGCCCTCGGGCGACCAGGAGTGGCGCAGATCCTCATCACGCGCCGAGGGCGCGAAGCGTTCGATGTCGACACCGCGTGACCACCGAAACACTCGCGGTATTCCGTGCGCGGCAAGATCTTCCATCGCAGAAGAAGACGGGGCCAAGGTGCGATCGGCACGGCCGTGCAGATGCTTGGTCCAGCGCCAGGCGGCACGAGCGGCGAAACCGGCGCCATAGCTGTCGGCGAAACCCGCCACATCGGTCTGGTAGACCGCGACGGTGGGGATGTCCAGATGCTGGGCGGCACGCAACCCGCCGTATCCCAGGACGAAGGGTGAGGCCAGGTGCACCACGTCGGGCGCGAAATCACGAAGGATCCGCACCATGCGTGGCTGCGGCACGCCCAGCGGCAGGGTGCTCACCTTCGGAAACATGACGGCCGGCACCCGGTGCACGGGCACTCTGTCGTATTCGGTACCAGCGGGGGCCTGTCCACGGGGAGTGTCCGGTGCGATGACGACGGCCTCATGCCCGGTGCGGCGGAGGTGCTCCAGCACCCGCAGCACCGAGTTGGAAACTCCGTTGACGTTCGGCAAAAACGACTCGGCGACGATCGCGATGCGCACGTAGACAGCATGTCAGCGTCACCTGGCAGTTAGGTTGCCCCCAGGCATACGTCACGCAAACTTAAGCGTGAATGGGCGCCGCACTTCGCCGCTGTATCCATGCAAGCCCCAGCAGCACCGTTCCAGCGACCGCCCACACCACGACGATGATGGACCCGGCCGGAACTATCGACAATGAGGCGTTACGCCCTTGTACGCGAACCAAATCCGGGTCGGATTTGTCGTATTCGACATATATGCGCATGCCCGGGCTGAGCTCGGACGGGTAGAGAACGCCCAATTCCGGCCGGTACGTGACTCGTTCGGGCGTGACGAACTCGATGGTGGATCGCCGCGGCCCGGCGCTGAGCACCTCGGCCAGCGCGACACCCATATCTCGTTCGATGGCCTTGTCGTTTCGCCAGGCGCCCGCGACCAGTAGCAGTGACTGCAGGGTCATCAGTCCCGCCAATATCAGCACCCCGATCCTGACCCTCCTGATGACACGGGAGCGTCGGTTCACAGGGCAGCCCTGATGGCGGCGTGCAGTTCACGCAGAGTGGAGCGGTCGGCCTTGACCTCCAGAACCCTGATGCCCCCGGCGGGTTCGTCCAGTGCGGGGCCGAGCTCCTCCACGGAGATGGATTGCGAATCCACATGGTAGGCCCGGCACAGGGCCGCGATGTCGACATCGTGCGGGGTTCCGAAGATGCGGGAGGACACGTCACCGAATCTCGGATCGCCCTGTTCCAGCAGTTCGAAGATGCCGCCGCCGTTGTCATTTGAGACCACGATGGTCAAGTTCTCGGGGCGCGGCTCGGTCGGGCCTATCAGCAGCCCCGAGCTGTCGTGCACGAAGGTGAGATCACCGATCAGGGCCACGGTACGACCCCCCTTATGCGCCAACGCCGCACCGATCGCGGTGGACACCGTGCCATCGATACCGGCGACCCCACGATTGGAACGCACCCGAACATCTCGGGCACCCCACGGGACCAGCGCGGCATCGCGTACCGGGTTGGAGGCGCCGAGCACCAGCTGGTCGCCGTCGCGCAATGACCCACATACCTTGGCCGCCACATGCAAACCGGTGGTCAGCGGATGAGTACCCAGCTGTACGCGCACCGCGTCGAGCGCCTTCTGGTGCGCGTGCGCGCACCGTTGCAACCACGCGGCATCCGGATTTCCGGACGTGACTGCCCGGGTTCCGGTGGCCTGGGAGTTGCCGGACACGTCGGGCCAGCGCGGGCCGGTGGTCAACGCGTATACCGGAATTCTATTGTCCGCCAACAATGATGACACCTGACGGTGCAGGGTCGGCCGTCCCAGCATGATCACCTGCTGCGGATGCAACAGGGTCAGCGCCAGTGGATGCACAGGGTTGTCGGGTTGGGGCGCAGTAGGTTCGGCCACCGTGGGCAACAGCGACAGGTTGGGGTGTGCGGCCGCGCCATGCCCCGCGATCACTACGGTATCGGGGGTCAGGTCGATCTCGACGGGTTCGTCGAACGTCACGTCCGGGGTGTAGGTCCACGGCATCCCGCCGGGGCGGCCCGCGGGTATCGCGCCCCCGTCGCGATCGGGCACAAGCGGTTCGCGCAACGGAATGTCGAACTGCACCGGGCCGGCATTGGCAGTGCGGGATCCTTTGGCAGCAGCCAACACTCGACAGGTCGCCGAACGCCAGTGCGGGTTCTGCGCCTCAAGCTTCTCCGAGCCCTCCTCGGCCAGACCGATGCTGATCGCGGCGCGAACCTGGGTGCCGAAGTAGCCGAGCTGCTCCATTGTCTGATTGGCACCGGTGCCAAGCAGTTCGTAGGGGCGGTTGGCGGACAGCACGATCAGCGGAATGCGGGCGTAATTCGCCTCAACCACCGCGGGCCCCAGATTGGCTACTGCCGTGCCGGACGTCATCGCCACCGGCACCGGAGCGCCGCTGGCCGCCGCCAGACCGACCGCCAGGAAGCCTGCGGTGCGCTCGTCGATGCGCACATGCAGACGCAACCGGCCGGCCTTGTCCGCATCGTGCAATGCGAAGGCCAGGGGTGCGTTGCGCGACCCCGGACACAGCACGACATCGCGGACGCCGCCGCGGATCAGCTCGTCGACGACGGCATGGGCCTGTGCGGTCGACGGGTTCATGCCATCAGGGTGTCATACCGCCTGTGAGGCGCTCGCAAAGAACTCCAGGATCACGCGGTTGACCTCGTCGGGGCGTTCGATGAAGCCCAGGTGCCCGGCGTCGGCAATCTCGACGTAGGTACCGCCGGGGATGGCGTCGGCCACCTCCCGGCCGAGGTATGGCGGCAGGGTCATATCGTCACTGAACCCGATGACCAGCGACGGGACCGTGATGCCTGAGTACGCACCGGGCCGGTCGGGGCCGGGAATGGCACTGCGCTGGTAATCGATGCCACCCGAGGTCGGCTCCGGCCACAGCGTGAACATGTCGATCCAGTCCTTGATCGCGGCATCGTTGTTGAGGGTCTTCGGCGAGAAGTTCAACAGCAGACGCATGGCCGCCTGGTATGCCGCCGGCACCTGCACACCGGATGCGGACAGTTCGAGCTCGGCCTTGCGGAAGAACGATCGGGTGGAGTCCTCGCGACCCCGCGTTCCCATGAACACCGCTGCGGTCACCAGATCCGGACGGGTGAGGGCGAGCTCCTGGGCGATGAGCGCGCCCATGGAGAACCCGACCAACCGGGCCGGGGCCGCGCCGAGGCTCTCGATGAGCGCCGCGGCATCGGCCACCATGTCCTGCAGGGTGAAGCCGTCGGCGCACTCGGTGGTCGGCGGTATCCCCCGGTTGTTGAAGGTGATGGTGCGATAACCCGCGGCGCGGAACGCCGGTACCTGGTGCAGGTGCCAGCTGCGCCCCGCACCACCGCGCCCGGAGATGAAGACGACGGGGTCACCGGAGGCGCCGAGCGCCAGGGGCCCACGATCGTCGTAACTGATCTGGATGCCGTTGATGTTCGCGAGAGGCACGTTGAGAGAACCTACCGGTTCAGCAGCGGGTAGCAGTCGGCCACACGGCGCCGCCACCAGTCGCGGCGGTCGGTGGGAGCGGCGAGTGTCGCGAGCCGGGCTGGGTCGGGTGTGAACGACGACACCGGCAGGTAGCCGTCCTCGGGCGTCGGCGCCTGCGCCACATCCTCGACAAAGAATCCCCCGGTCCCCAATCCGCAGGCATGCTCGAGCACCGGCAGTGCGGCGGCCGCACGCAAACCGATACCGATACCGACCGCGCTGTCCAGGGCGCTGGAGATCACCGCAGGCATGCCGATCCGCGAGGCGATATCCAGCAGCGCGGCCACCCCGCCGAGTGGGGCCACCTTGAGCACCGCGATATCGGCCGCGCAAGCCCGCACAACACGCATCGGATCGCTCGCACGCCTGATGCTCTCGTCGGCCGCGATCGGCACATCCGGGAGCCGCCGGCGTACCTCCGCCAGTTCCTCGACCGTGGCGCAGGGTTGTTCGGCGTACTCCAGAGCTCCGGTACGCGTCAATGCCCTCAGTGCCTCAACGGCCTGCTCGACAGTCCATCCCGCGTTGGCGTCCACCCGTACGGTGGAAATCTGTGCGCGAACCGCCTCGACGCGCGCGATGTCCTCATCCAGGGCCTGCCCGGGCTCGGCCACCTTGACCTTGGCGGTGCGGGCGCCAGGAAAACGAGCCAGCACGTCGGGCACCTCCGCAGCGGCCACCGCGGGCACGGTGGCGTTGACCGGAATTCGGGTGCGCCGAGGCTCCGGGAGCTCGGTGTAAGCGGCCTCGATCGCCGAGGCCAACCAGGCCGAGGCCTCAGGCGGCTGGTACTCGGGAAAGGCACCAAACTCACCCCAGCCCGCAGGGCCGTCGATCAACGCCACCTCACGGGTGGTGATGCCGCGGAATCGGACCCGCATGGGCAGGGCGACGACGTGCAGCCGGTCCAGCACATCGTCTAACGCGGGCAGCTCCACAACTGCGATCGTCGCATGCAATTCAGAACGTCCAGCGAGAAGCCCTGGCTGGGTCGCGAAAGTGACTTTGGCTTCTAGAGCCACGCCATAGCCGGGTGCAAATCTGCCCACATCGGTGGATAGGCAAAGGAGAACAGATGCTGACGGTTCACGGTCTCGCGGGATTTCAATCGGGCTGCCGGTGCGCGGGCTGTTCCACGGCCGAGTCGGAGCGACTGCAGCGAATCGGTGACTCAGAACGCGAACGCTGGGAGCTGATCAACCAACGGGCCACCCGGCGAACCCAGCGCTACTTCGCCGACGCCGGGAATCATCCGTTGAACTGGCAGAAGCCCTGGACCACCGAGGAGATCGACAAGGCCCTGGACGCGTCGACCACCGCGGCACAAGTCGCGGCTCACCTGGGGCGCTCGATCGGGGCCGTCCATGCGGCACGGCGGCGGTTCGGCCCGCGCGCCAGTTGAGGCCACCAACTGGTCAACTTTCGGTTGACAGTGCGGTATCGTCAACTTAAAGTTGACGCATGGCCGAGTTTTCCCTCTCTCTCGACAACTTGATCGAGTCGGTGCGCGGGATGCATCCCGACGGCACCGCCTTGGACCGCCTGTCCGATGCGATGTTGCTAGCCGGACGGCTCTCCGATCATGCCGATGCCCTGATCGGACATTTCGTAGACCAGGCCCGACGCTCTGGCGCCTCCTGGAGCGAAATCGGGTCCAGCATGGGCGTCTCCAAGCAGGCGGCGCAGAAGCGCTTCGTGCCATCGGTACGGATGTTCTCCCGCTTCACCGACCGGGCCCGGCGATCGGTCGTGGCAGCAGCAGGATTCGCACTCACCGATGGCACACCGATCACCGTCGACCACCTTCTGGCCGGAACCGTGAGTGATCCGAAAGGACTCGCCGCACTTATCGTTTCGCAGTCCGGGATAAGCACCGAAGCCCTAGGGATTCCCGCGCGGGCGCTACCCGACTACGAGACCGTCGCCCCGAAACTGCCCACCGCGGAATTCGACGGTGATGCACAGGAGGCACTGGAAGCCACATTGCACACCGCACTTCGGCTGGGCCACAACTACATCGGTACCGAGCACCTGCTGCTGGCAATCCTGTCCGGCCACACGGAAATCTCCCGAAAGCTCTCCGATCTGGGCCTCAACGCACTGGTGGCCGAAGAGCAGGTGAACCGCCTGCTCGGCGACATTTTGGACGGTAGAACCCCCTAGTCAGCGCGACCCCAGGGGGCGTACCCTAATGTCATGCCAGTTGACATCAAGCCCGTTCCCAAATGGCTCAGATACTTCAACAAGGTCGTCATCGGCGGGCACAAGATAGGCCTCAAATTGCCGATGGTGGTCCTCACCGTGCCGGGCGCCAAGTCGGGCAAGCCGCGGCCGACTCCCATCACACCGTTCACACTCGACGACCACCGCTATGCCGTCGGCGGAGTTCCCGGATCGTCATGGATTACCAACGCACGCAAGGCCAAAGAGGGCACCCTGACCCAAGGCCGCCGCACCCAGCGGGTCCGGATCGTCGAGCTGTCGCCCGAAGATTCCCGACCGGTGCTGCGCGCGTTTCCGGTCGAGGTACCCACCGGAGTCGGCTTCATCAGAAACGCCGGACTGGTCAAAGAGGGCACCCCCGATGAGTTCGAAGCTCTCGCCGGGATTGCCGCCGTCTTCCGGTTTGATCCGCTGGAAGGCTAGGCGCCCGACTGCCACACGTAGTGATCACCGGAATCCAATCCCGGGTGAAGGATCCGAGATTGGTTGCCGCCATTGCGCTTCGCCTCATACATCGCACGATCGGCGCAGGCCGTCAGTACATCGATGGCCTCTCGTGATGCCGCCGACGCCACACTGGAAACCGGCTGCGCCGCCACCCCCACACTCGCGGTCACCGCGATGCCTGCCGGCTTGGACGCCGTCACCGCTTCCCGGAGCCGGGTGGCGAAATCGACGACGGCATGCGCAGGGCAGATTGTCACTACGATGAACTCCTCACCGCCCGAGCGGCCCACCGTGTTTCCCCGCATCGATTCGCCCACGAACGCGTTGGCCAGGTCGACAAGCACCCGGTCACCCCTGCCGTGGCCGTACTGATCGTTGATCGACTTGAAGCGATCGATATCGACGATGGCGGCGGCGACCACTCGGTCGCCTTCCAACCCGTGCGCACGCATCAACCCGCCGTGCAGACGCTGCCACTCGCCGTAGATGCCGCGCCGGTTGAGCAGCCCGGTGAGCGGATCACGCTGTGCCGCCAGCGCATCCAAGCGCACGACCGCGATCCCGAATTGGATGACCATGGGTATCAACACCACGACCACCAGCATGCTGGTCACCTTCACGACCGCGGTCATCGCCGCACCCACCGTGCCCTCGGCAAGCAGACGCAGCGACAGCGCGAAGATCACCGGGCCGCACCACGCCACGTGCGCCAGCAGCAGCCGGTTACCCAGGAAGAAGCTGACGTACGCGCCGACCGGCGTGAACAGCACCGTTCCCACCAAACCTGCCAGTGGGTCGGAATCCTGCCAGCAGGCCACCGCGATTCCGACGTCGGCGAAGGCGACAAACGCGACCGCTTCACGCAGAGAAGGCCACGGCCCTACCACCCAGCGCACCGCCCAACCCAGCGCGCCGAGAGCGCACACCACGACGATGGCGCGACCCACCGTGCTTCGGGGCCCGGTGTCGCTGAACTGCACCGCCACGCAGATCGCCGCGAAAATCAACGCATACCCGCCGATGAGGTTGCGAACGGTCCGATCGAGCTTGCGTTCCCGCAGGAAGGCCCGCAACCAGCCCGTCGGGACCGGCTCGGTCCACCACTGGAGCAGAAAACTCATCCAGGCAGTGGCACGGACGTACGAGACAATTCTGTTCAGCGGCATCTAAATTCCCGGGTTGGCGGTCGGCGCGTTGCGCCTCGGGACCATCCGCACGGTCGGCAGTGGCGGAGCAGGCAAACGAGGCACCGCACCCTCATATCCCTGCACCTGCCCGAAGCGCTCGGACTCGGCCTGCCACTCCTCGCGAAACCCCGCGATCTCGTCGTGATCACGGCCGACGAAGTTCCACCACATCACGATCTGCTCACCGAACGGCCTGCCGCCCAACAGGATCGCCCGCGCTACCGCATCGGTCGGGTTGAGCACGGTGAGCTGATCGACGCCAGTACCGACGTATCCAAGCTCGCCCCGCGACAACCTGGTTCCGGACAACTCCACCGCCTCGGTGTCCACCAGCAGCCCGTGCTCAAAACCGGGATCGACGTCGAATCGCACCAGGCTGCGCGGTTGCAATGTCAGCTCGGCACCAAGTAACGGCGTGGCAGTGCGCACCGGCGATACCTGCCCCGCCAGGGTCCCCAAAAACACACGCAGACTAACGCCGCCCACGGCGACCGCATCGGGCGCGTAATGCTGAAAATCCCGTGCCGCGTCCCGGGATTCATCAGGCAACGCGACCCATAGCTGTACGCCGTGCAGCGTGGTGGTGTGGGCCGTCGACACCTCCGAGTGGCAGATGCCGTGCCCACCCGTCATCAGGTTGAGCTCCCCTGGCCGCACCATCGCGTGCACTCCGTTGCTATCGCGATGCTCGATCTCTCCGGCGAACAGCCAGCTGACCGTCTGCAGTCCGGTATGCGGATGGGGCGCCACATCCATGCCGCCGGACTGCGCGATGTCATCGGGTCCGTAGTGGTCGGCGAAGCACCAGGCGCCGATCAGCGATCTCCCGGCCTGAGGCAGGGTCCGCAGCACCGTCATCGCACGTGGCCCCCCGAGAGGAACCTCTCGGGGAGTGAGTATTTCGACCACCGGACGGCCACGTCCATCCCGCGGGCACGGCCCACCCTCGCAGCGGGTCTCCGTCGGGGCTGTCTCGGTATTGCTCATGTCCTCATCATCGGCCGAACTCACGGTGCGTGCGGCATAGTTGGTCACCATGGACGGATCCGAATCCACCACGACGGTCGCCGACGCACCCGATAACCACCGATTCGAGATAACGGCAGACGACGAACGCGCGGGCTTCACCGAATACCTGGATACCGCACTGAGCGGCACGAAGGTGCGGATTTTCTATCACACGGAGATCGACGAGAAGTTCGGCGGCCGCGGCCTCGCCGGGACACTCGTTGAGTCGGCCCTGATATCCACACGGTCCACCGGGCGCAGGATCGTCCCGGTGTGCCCGTACGTCCGGAAATTCGTCGGCAAGCACCATGAGTTCGACGACATCGTCGACCCGGTGACACCGGACGCACTTGCCGCGGTCGAGGCCCGCCAGGGATGACCGCGAAGCGTGTCTACATCGACAAGCAGACTCCGTCCGTCTACCAGGGGCTGACCAAAACCGCCGCCGAACTCCGCGCCCAGGCCACCGAGGCCGGGCTCTCGCGAACAACGCTGGAATTGGTCAATATTCGCGTATCCCAACTCAATCGCTGCCTGTTCTGTCTCGATCTGCACACACGGGTCGCATTCGAGGAAGGCGAGTCAGCTCAGCGGATCGCAGTACTGCCGGTGTGGCAGGAGGCCGGGTTGTTCACCGATGTCGAGCGCGCGGCCCTGACGATCGCCGAAGCCGTGACGGAGGTCACCGCCGGCCACCTCACCGATGAGCAGTACGCCGCCGCGCGGGAGCATCTCTCCGACGATCAGGTATCAGTGCTGGTCTGGTCGGCCATCATGATCAACACGTTCAATCGGATCTCGATTCTGAGCCGCCACCCGATCAAGCGGCGCTGATCCCCGGCACTTGGCGCGGGAATACAACCGAGCCACCATGAGTTAGATTTCTTACGCCAGGCTAATGATCTGGCCATTGACATATCTCACGGGGAAGGTATTCGACGATGCCTCAGGTGCGTGCCACACGTTTCCGCAAGTCAGCGCGCGCGATAGTGGTCGCCGCGACGCTGGCTACCGCTCTGTCCGGGTGCACTGTCTACAAGACGCTCACCAAGCCCTCGGAGACTCCCCCGCCGCCGCCCGCGACCTCACAGATCAGCGACCAAGACCAGATACGTCAAGTCACCGCCCAGCTCGGCAAGGCCCTCGGCAGCCTCGATCTGGACGCCGGTAATGCCCTGACCTGCCCGCGCTACCAGGTGTCCAGCCGCACCGCAGACGAGAAGCTCGTGCCCTCGATCAACTCGTGGCAGGGCGCCGAGGAAGCCTTGATGTACGGCGACACCTCCACCTTGTCCAGCAGTGTGGCACAACGATTCCCGAGTGCAGGAAGCAGCGAGCGCGCCACCCTGGTCAAGGCGATCGTCGGACGCGACCAGTTCGCTTATGCCGCGACCGTGCTGCAGGTGATCCGCGAGAACACCACCGTCGAGAAATTCGCGATCGACAACATCAAGATCATCGGCGACAGCGCCACCGGAGACATCACCGCGACCTACAGCTTTGGCGGTGCCGCTACCCAAACCCAGACCAAGCCGAACCAGTTCCGCAAGGAAGGTGGCAAGTGGGCCTGGTGCCAGCAGCCGCCGCCGGGCCTGTTTACCCAGTGGACGACATCCACGTCGGCACAGTCGTCGGCGTAGTCGTTCACGGGTAGCGTCGACCGGCCGCACACCGGGCGGCCTCTAGAGTCGGAGCCATGACCCAAGACGACGGGCAGACCGCCAATCCCTTTGACCCGACTCGCTGGCAGCCGGTGGCGGGATTCGAGGATCTGACCGACATCACCTATCACCGGCACGTCAGCCAAGGGACCGTCCGGATCGCGTTCGACCGGCCCGAGGTGCGCAATGCCTTCCGGCCGCACACCGTCGATGAGCTCTACCGAACCCTGGACCACGCCCGGATGACCTCCGATGTCGGGGCGGTGCTGCTCACCGGGAACGGCCCCAGCCCCAAGGACGGCGGCTGGGCATTCTGCTCCGGCGGCGATCAGCGCATCCGGGGCCGCACCGGCTACCAGTACGCCGGGGGCGAGACCGCCGAGACTGTGGACCCGGGCCGGGCGGGCCGCCTGCACATCCTGGAGGTGCAGCGCCTCATCCGCTTTATGCCAAAGGTGGTGATCGCCTTGGTGAATGGATGGGCCGCCGGTGGTGGACACAGCCTGCACGTGGTGTGCGACCTGACCTTGGCCAGCCGCGAACACGCGCGCTTCAAGCAGACCGACGCCGATGTGGGCAGCTTCGACGGTGGCTACGGTAGCGCCTACCTGGCCAAGATGGTCGGGCAGAAATTCGCCCGTGAGATCTTCTTCCTGGGCCGCCCCTACACGGCCGAACAGATGCATCACATGGGCGCCGTCAACGAGGTCGTCGACCACGAACACCTGGAGACGGTCGCGCTGGAGTGGACCGCCGCCATCAACGAGAAGTCGCCCCAGGCACAACGAATGCTCAAGTACGCCTTCAACCTCACCGATGACGGGCTGGTCGGGCAGCAGCTGTTCGCCGGTGAGGCAACACGATTGGCCTACATGACCGATGAGGCCGTCGAGGGCCGTGACTCATTCCTGGAGAAGCGCAAGCCGGACTGGTCGCCCTACCCCTGGCACTACTAAGACCCGCGGGCCCAGCTCAGCACGGGTTGGGCCTGCAGCGACCGCCCGACGACGGCGCCGCGACCGTGACTGTCGTCGTGGACGTGACCGTTGTGGGTACGGTGACGGTCGTCGTATTGGTGACGGTAGTCGGCACCGTTTCTGTAGTTGTCTCGGTGGTGGTCGTTGTCGCCGTCTCGGTGGTGGTAGATGTCGCCGTCACGGTTGCCGTCGAGTGGGAGGTCACCGTCTCCGTCACCGTCCTGGTCGAGGTACCGGTTTCCGTTGCGGTGACAGTCACCGGCGCCGCCGCTGGTGTGGTGGAGACCGAATTGACTACCGGCGTAGGCGCATCACTCCCCCCGCCCGCCGACTGGGCGAGCGCGACGCGGGCACCCACCGCGCCGGTACCGATCACGATCGCCACCACCCCGGCCACCAGGTACCACGTCAGGATCTGGCCTCGCAGCTGTCCGATTCCGGTCGCCACCGATCGGGGAACGTCGACATGTACCGCTCGCCGATCACGCGCGACGGAACGCAGCAGCCCGCGAACGGCCGGATCGTTCATCGGTCCGCCCCCCGCGCGTAGGCGATCGGTGCGAGCACGCCGTCGGCAACCCGGAGTTCTGCTTGCACCTGCGAGGGCGTCAACCCGAGCATGTCCGAGAGATCATCGATGCCGACGTCGGCGAAGGCACTGAGTACCGCGGCCACCCGCTGAACCTGCGTCAACTGGGACAACGGGTTTGGCCCGGCGGCGGGACGCCCGGTCAGCGTGAGCCGCGAATGCGCCATCAGCGCGTGCACAAACCAGCACAACGTGAAGATCTGGATCGACTGATGCACCGGCCCGCGCCACTTGAGGGTCGCTTGGGCGATCGCCGTTTCCATCAATCGCTTGCCGACCTCCGGGTCGTCGCACAGCAGGCTCGCGCACTCTTCGAAGATCGGTTTTTGGATCTCAAATGTCCGCGCCAGCTCTTCTTCCCGCTGGGTGAGGTCGGCAGTTATCCGCAACCCGGACGGCAGACCGAATTCCACCTGTTTGATCGCGGGGAACAGCGCCAGCGTCAACGCCAGTAATCCCACAAACCCCAGCACACCCAGCAGCAGAGGACTGCGAACAAATGGCCCAGCGGCTAGCGCGGCAATCGCGACAGCGACGGGCAGCATGATGCGCGGCTGGAACAGATCCGTCCACCGCCGAGGCTCGGTCTTACACATCGCGAATACCCCTCTATACGAACTGCGTGGGGCAATCGTCGCCGCACCGTCGCGGGGAGAGCGCGAGTAACCGACTACTCGATTCTCCGGGCGGTTACCGCCCCGCGCGCTCCATCCAGAAGTCGAGTTCGAGGTCCTCTTCGGCGCATTGGCGATACTTCGAGAAGTCGGTGACGCCGGCCTCGGTGAGCACCTCGTCGTCGATGAAGCTGTTTCCGGTCACCTCGCGGCTGGGCTTGATCAGGATCTCGTACGCGGCGTCGGCCATGATCTCGGCCGAGCGGCAGCGCGCCACCAGCTCTGCGCCGAGGATGTTGCGGATGGCGGCGGTATCGATCGTGGTGCGGGGCCACAGCGAGTTCGACGCGATGCCGTACTCACGCAGTTCATGCGCCAGCCCGATGGCCACCAGGCTCATGGAGAATTTCGAGATCGTGTACGCGGTAGTGGTCTGATCGAACCACTTGGGTTCCAGCGTGATCGGCGGCGACAGGGTCAGGATGTGCGGATTGTCCGCCTCCTTGAGCGCGCCGATCGCCGACTTCGACAGCGAGAAGGCGCCCCGCGCGTTGATGTCCTGCATCAGGTCATAGGCCTTCATCGAAATCGATTCCGAGGGAGCCAGATTCAAGGCACTGGCATTGTTGACCACAATGTCGATCCCACCGAACCGCTCGACCGTCTGGGCCACGGCCGAGGCGACCACCTCGTCGTCACGGACGTCGCCGAGGATCGCCAGCGCCTGACCTCCGGCCGCCTCGATCTCTTCGGCGGCGGTGTAGATGGTGCCGGGAAGTTTCGGATGCGGCTCGGCCGTCTTCGCCATGATCGCGACATTCGCACCGTCACGCGCGGCCCGCAGTGCGATCGCCAGCCCAATGCCGCGGCTGCCTCCCGACATGATGATGGTCTTACCTGCCAGCGATCCCATAGCCACGTCCTTGTCGTCATAGGGGATGAGTGAGGCCAGCGTAGGACACCGCCGGTAAGGCATACCTTCGAGACCTAAGTCACCCAGGCCCGGCATTTCGCACTCATCGCAAGGGGCATACAGTTCTTACTCGTGAGTAAGAACTCGGTGAGCAAGCGACTCAACACCGCCTTTGCGCGCGCCCTGATGCAGCCTTTCCCCAGCCCATCGCTCATTCGGGCGAAGTTCGACGCAAACTACGGCGTCTCGGTCAAGGACAAGCGCGTTCTCATCACCGGCGCGTCCTCGGGTATCGGCGAGGAGGCCGCATACCAATTCGGCAAGCTCGGCGCCAAGGTCATCGTGGTGGCGCGGCGTGAAGACCTGCTGAACGAGGTCGCCGCGCGCATCACCGCCGCCGGCGGTACCGCGGATGCCATCGCATGCGACCTGTCCGACCTGGACGCCATCGACAAGCTGGTGCAGACCGTGAACGAGCGCCACGGCGGCATCGACATCCTGGTCAACAACGCCGGTCGCTCCATCCGGCGCAAGACCTACGAGTCTCTGGATCGCTGGCATGACGCCGAGCGGACCATGCAGCTCAACTACTTCTCGCCCCTGCGGCTGATCCGCGGGTTCGCACCCGGCATGGTCGAACGTCGCAGCGGCCACATCATCAACGTCGCGACCTGGGGAGTGCTCACGGACGTGGTGCCGCAGTTCGCGGTGTACAACGCCTCCAAAGCCGCACTCTCGACGGTGAGCCGCATCGTGGATGCCGAGTACGGCAAGTACAACGTGCACACCAGCACGCTCTACTTCCCCTTGGTGCGTACCCCGATGATCGCGCCGACCGAGGCATACACCAATGCGGCGGCGCTGACCTCCGCCGAAGCCGCCGAGTGGATGGTGCTGGCGGCCCGTACCCGGCCGGTGCGTATCGCCCCGCGAATTTCGGTGATGTCGGCCGCCACCAACGCAGTGGCGCCCAGCCTGGTGACAAAGGTGGCAATGTCGGGGCGCGAAACCCTTTAATATCCCGGCGCCCGTGATACACACGGGTATGGAGATATTGTCCAGCCGAATTTTGTTGCGGCCTAAGGACTATGACGCGACGCTGGCGTTCTATCGGGACACCCTGGGCCTCGCCGTCGCACGCGACTACGGAGCCGGCATGGTGTTTTTCGCCGGACAGTCCCTCATCGAGATCGCCGGGCACGGCCGCGCCGACGGCCCCCTCACCGCATTTCCGGGTGCCCTCTGGCTCCAGGTACGCGACGTGTATGCGACGCAGACCGACCTGGAGAGCCGCGGTGCCTCGATAAGCCGTGCCGCACAGCAGGAGCCGTGGGGTTTGCATGAAATGCATGTGGCGGCACCTGACGGCGTCACGCTGATCTTCGTGCAGATCCCACCGGACCACCCACTACGCAAAGACACCCGGCGGTAGTTCCGCCGGGTGTCTTTGGTTGGTCTCGTTACTTCTTGACGAACGGGAAGAAGTCGATGCCCGTGTGGTGGATGATCGTCGTCCGGGTGATCCACAACAGCGCGAGCACGACAACCGCTCCCACCAAAGTGAAGAGAGCCAGCCCCAGGAACTTCACGGCCGGGTTGGGTGCGGTGACCGTGCCGTCGTCATTGGCGCCGCCGGCACCCGAGGAGTAAGCGACGAGGCCCGCCGCGAACAAAGCGGGCAGACCCGCACCGAGGACCAACCCAACAACGAGCACCTTGCCGATGGCTTCCAAGTAGTTCATGGAGGATTCCTTCTTTTCGCTGGGGTTGGGTTAGACCGAGGCCGTGTCGTTGGCGGAGTCCTTCTTCGAGGCATCCTTGCTCTCGCCGGACGCTTCGGTCTTGGCCTCGCGGACATCGGCGGGCACCACCGAGTTGGTGGAGTCATCCCAATCGGCGTTGACGTTGCTCGAGTCGACCTTCTCCTGCTGAGCGCGCCACCACATGTAACCGGAGAGTCCGACCAGCAGGGCGAAGATGATCAGGTCGCCGACCATCGGCGTGGTGAGATCGCCGACGCCCTTGGAGAGCCAGTAGGACAGCGCGCCGACGATACCGGCGGCGGGCAAGGTGACCAGCCAGGCCAGCACCATGCGGCCGGCCACGGCCCAGCGCACCTCGGCGCCGGGCTTGCCGACGCCACTACCCAGGATGGAACCGGTGGCCACGTGTGTGGTGGACAGGGCCATACCGGCGGCGCTGGAGCTCAGGATGATCGCGGCCGAGGACGCTTCGGCTGCCAGACCCTGAGGCGATTCGATCTCGACGAGGCCCTTGCCCAGGGTCCGGATGACACGCCATCCACCGAGGTAGGTACCGAGGCCGATCGCGATGGCGCAGCTGGCGATGATCCAGAACGGCAGGCCGGTCTCCTTCACGTTTCCGCTCAGGTGGCCGGTGGTGATGAGCGCCAGGGCGATGACACCCATGGTCTTCTGTGCGTCGTTGGTTCCGTGCGAGAGCGCAACCAGGGAGGCGGTGGCGATCTGGCCCCAGCGGAAGCCCTCTTCACGACGCTTCTTCACCACGTTGCGGGTGATGCGGTAGACCAGCCAGGTACCGGCGGCCGCGACCAGGCCAGCGATGAGGGGGGCGGCGAACGCGGGGATGATGACCTTCTGCAGGATGCCGTCCCACTTCACGCCCGAGAGGCCGATGGCGGCGAGGGCGGCACCGATAAGGCCGCCGAAGAGTGCGTGCGACGAGCTGGACGGAATACCGAAGAGCCAGGTCAGCAGGTTCCACAGGATGCCGCCGATGAGGCCCGCGAAGATGATCGTCAGGCCCATGGACGGGGTGATGTTGGGCAGCAGATGACCTGTCTTGCTGTCTTGCACCTTGATAACCGAGGTGGTCACCGTGACGGCGACCTCGACAGAGAGGAAGGCGCCGACAAGGTTCAGGACGCCAGCAAGCAGAACCGCGGTCTTGGGCTTGAGTGCGCCCGTTGCGATGGACGTCGCCATGGCGTTACCGGTGTCATGAAACCCGTTGGTGAAGTCGAAGGCCAGTGCCGTTGCGATCAACAGCACCAGAATGATCATGGTTGCGTCCATGGCGCTAATTCTGGGGTAAAGGCCTTGACTTTGACCAGCTGATGGACGACCAAGTTTGGGCGCTGACCGGCCAGTTTGATATTTCCCGCAAGGAGTTCACATTCCGTTAACCTTCCGGGTGCTGACTGTTCGAACTGCGCGCGGGCTTCCTGGCTGAATGCGGCTAGTTTTGCCTGGCGACAACACCAACCAACAGCACTACGATCCGTACCAAGTCGATACGAATGGGACGGCCGCCCGTCCCTACAGGAGTTTGAGGCCGTGAACGCATTTCTGAGCAAGATCGTCACCTGGCTTCGGGCGGGATACCCCGAAGGTGTCCCGCCGCCCGACTATGTCCCGCTGTTGGCACTGCTTGGCCGCAGGTTGAGTAATGACGAGGTCAAGACCGTGGCCCGCGAACTGATGGCCCGCGGCGACTTCGACAACATCGATATCGCCGTGCTCATCACCCAGGTCACCGATGAGCTGCCCACCAGCGACGACATCGAGCGCGTCCGTGAGCGACTGGCGAAAAAGGGCTGGCCCCTGGATGATCCGCGCGAGCCCGCGGACCATCGTGACGAACCGGGCTCCGGTCAGGCCACCGACCACCCGGCGTGACCCGGCTACTGCGCGCCCTGCCCGTACCCAGCGGGCAGACCATGCTCGGCCTGCTCCCCCGCCTGGCGGAACTGCTGGACGGTCGCGGCGACGCGGTGCTGCCCGTACCTGCCGATGACGCCGATCAGGCACATTTCCTCGCCTCCGAACTCGCCGCCGACGAACCGATCGCCGAGGATGTGGCAGTGGTGGTGTCAACCTCCGGCACCACCGGAAAACCCAAGGGCGCCATGCTCACCGGAGACGCGCTGACCGCCAGTGGCGCCGCAACACACGCCCGCCTGGGCGGGACCGGCCAATGGCTACTGGCGCTGCCACCCCATCACATCGCCGGAATGCAGGTGTTGCTGCGCAGCATCCAGGCCGGAACCGAACCCGTGGTCCTCGACGTCTCGACGGGCTTTTCGCTACCCGACTTCGTGCGCGCCGCCGCCGAGATGACCGGAACCCGTCGATACATCTCCCTGGTGGCAATACAGCTGGCCAAGGCATTGGAAGACCCCGCCGCATCCGAGGTGCTCGCATCCTTTGACGCGGTCCTGCTGGGCGGTGGCCCGCTACCCGCGCCCGTCGCCATCCGGGCGGCGCAGGCACGTGTCCCGGTGATCCGGACCTACGGCATGAGCGAAACCTGCGGCGGATGCGTGTACGACGGGGTGGCCCTTCGCGGAGTCCAGGTGCGCATCGGGACGGAGGGCCAGATCAGCCTCGGCGGTGCCACCGTGGCGTTGGGCTATCGAAATATCACGAGCCACAAGGCATTTGCGGAGCCCGGATGGTTCCACACCGATGACTTCGGCGAGCTCCACGATGGCCGACTGCGGGTACTGGGCCGTCTGGATGAGGCCATCAGCACCGGCGGGCTCACCGTGGTTCCGCAGGTGGTGGAGGCAGCCCTGGCCACTCATCCGCTGGTCGCCGAATGCGCGGTGTTCGGTGTACCCGATGATCGGCTCGGCCAGCACGTCGCCGTGGCGGTCGTGCCGTCACCGGCGGGCACTCCGACGCTGGAGGATCTGCGGGCGCATGTCGCCGCCGCTCTCGAAGACACCGCCGCCCCGCGCGAACTGCATCTCCTCGACGAACTGCCCCGGCGCGGGATCGGGAAACTCGACCGCCGTGCCCTGATCAAACGCTTCTCTTGACCTCAAGCTCACTTGAGTTCATAGCGTTGTCCTATGACACGTGAGGAGTTTGTGCCAGGCTCCGCGCCTCTGGTTCGGCACAGCGATCGCGAGATCCTGAGCACCGCACCCGGAAACGTGACCGGATTGGTGATGGATTCCGACGCCACCGGTGGGGCGGTCAGCGTCCTGAACATCTACCTGCCCAAGGGCGCGGACGGCGCGGCCCCGCACTTCCACACCCGCTCCACCGAGCTGTTCTATCTGGTGTCAGGGCGGCTGGAAATCCTGGCGGGCGATCGCATCGAGGTTCTGGAACAGGGTGACACGCTGTTGGTTCCGCAGCTGATGCCGCACGCGTTCGGCGCTACCGCAGACAGCGATGCCAGCATCTTCACGGTCCTCTCCCCCGGGGTCCAGCGCTTCGACTATTTCCGGCTGCTGGACCGAATCGTGCACGGCCAGGCCGATATCAGCGAGCTGCGGGCATCACAGCAGGCCTACGACAACCACTTTGTGAAAAGTGCGGTGTGGTCTGCGGGACGCGGCCTCTCGGCGCTGGACGCCCCCTAGTCACGCGGCCTCGGCGACTGCCTTGATCCGATTCAAGGTCTCCCGCATGCCGTTGCGATTCGTGCGGCCCCGCGCCCAACCCAACAGTGCCCAGTAGATCCGCACCGGCAAGGAGGGAGTCAGTTCGAAGGATTCGGTGACGTCGGTACCGTCACCGGCCGACTCGAACTGATACCGCCAGGTGTTCACCGTCTTACCGTTCGGCAAGAGCACCGCGAAACCAAACGAACGATCGCGGTCACACTCGACGATGCGGCACACCGTCCAATAGACGGGCCCCTTCTGGTTGCGCTTCACATGGCCACGGAAACGCACCCCGACCGCAGGGGCACTGGCTCCGTCGAGCCACTCGGCCTCAAATGTCTCGGGACTGAACCTGCCGGTGTTAGTAATGTCGCTGACCAGGCCCCAGATCTTGTCCGCAGGAGCCGCCATGTGCACGGTGACCGAATCACGCATGGCGTTACGGTACCTGCGATGAATCCGGGTGCCGGGCCGGGTCTGTATGAGCATGACCCTTACCCCTCATTTCGACCAGCGGTTCAGCGAGCCCGGCGCGGCCGCACCCGCGTGGAGCGACGTGTCGGCGCTGCTTGCCGCCGCCGAGCTGTACTGGATCACCACCGTGCGCGCCGACGGCAGCCCCCATATGACTCCGCTCGTGGGCCTGTGGCGGGACGAATCGTTCGTGTTCTGCACGGGTCCCACCGAACAGAAGGCCCGTAATCTCGACGCGAACCGCGCCGTGGCCATCGCGACCGGTGTCAACACGTGGAATGACGGGCACGACGTTGTGGTCGAGGGGGCGGCCGAACGCGTCACCGATGCCGCCGCACTGCAGAGTCTCGCGGACGCCTATCTCGAAAAGTACGGCGAGGATTGGAAATTCACGCCGAGCGAGGGAGGCTTCGGCGAGGGCGACCAGTTCGCGGTCGTATATACGGTGACGCCGTCTAAGGTGCTGTCCTTCACCAAGAACCCACACGGACAAACGCGTTATGCCCGCTAGGGAAGCTCGATCGGCAGTTTGACACCGTCATGCGCACGGCAGTGCCCACAGGTGTCGACGGATTCGGTCGCGGTGACGGCAGCGCGCACCAACTCCTTAAACCCGCCGATGTTGCGTTCGAACTCGGCGAACACGTCTACCGCGCGCACCCCTTGCCCATGTTCAATTCCGGCGTCCAGATCGGTGACCAAGGCGATTGCGGCATAGCAGATTTCGAGTTCTCGAGCCAGCACCGCCTCCGGGTATCCCGTCATGTTGACCAGGGTGAAACCCTGCGAGGCGTACCAGCGGCTTTCGGCTCGAGTCGAGAACCGCGGCCCCTGCACCACCACCATCGTGCCGCCGTCCACAGCCTCGGGTTGCAGCGATACAGCGCGCAACCCCGGGCAGTACGGGTCGGCGAATTCCACGTGGATACCGCCGCTGTCGAAGAAGGTCTGCTCGCGCCCGCTGGTGCGATCGACCAGCTGATCGGGTACCACGATGGCGCCAGGGCCCAGATCAGGGGTGAGACTGCCCACCGCGCACGGCGCAAAAACCCGGCGCACACCGAGAGCGCGCAGCGCCCACATATTGGCGCGGTAGGGCACGGTATGTGGCGAGAACTCGTGGCGACTGCCGTGCCGTGGCAGAAACGCCACCTCACGCTCTCCCACCAGTCCGACCGTGATGGGCGCGCTGGGCTGACCGTACGGCGTCGTCGGGGTGACGGTCCGCACCGGTTTGTCGAAGAACGAATAGAAACCGCTTCCACCTATCACCGCGAGCATGCCGTCATTGTCGTGCAACACCCCGGCCAGCGGCCAATTGGGTGCGTGGCATACCCCTCAAACAATTGGTCGCCAAAATGCCTGCAACAGTTCCCGACAAATCTGGGCAATAATTTTGTCAACGACGCCAAGCAATAGAATGAATGTTGCTGTCGCACAATGATGTAGAGAATGTCACCGTTCCCGGCGGCGACACGGCGTAGATGAGAATTGCTGATAGAAAATCAGGTTTTTCGGTGGATTATGCCGTTCTGCCAGACTCGCTCCGGCGACCTTGACGCATCCCCTATCACGCCTACCGTGGAGGAGTGAATTCGATTGGGCATCAACTACATCGAAGACAATTCCTGATAATGACCGCGTCGGCCGCGGGAGCCCTCACGCTCGCATCATGCGCCGATGAACCCCGGGGAGAAGCGCCTCAGGAAGAGGAGAAGACCAGCGTGTATGCATTGCCGAATCTCGACTGGGATTACTCGGCCCTGGAGCCGCACATCTCCGGCGAAATCAACCAACTGCACCACGACAAACATCACGCCGCCTACGTCAAGGGCGCCAACGACGCCGTGGAGCAGCTTGCCGAAGCCCGCCAGAAGGCCGACAACGCCGCAATCGTGCTGCTGGAAAAGAATCTCGCCTTCAATCTCGGCGGCCACGTGAACCACTCGATCTGGTGGAAGAACCTCTCTCCGAATGGCGGTGACAAACCACAGGGTGACCTAGCAGCCGCCATCGATCAGCAGTTCGGCAGCTTCGACAAGTTCCGCGACCAGTTCTCCGCAGCGGCCAATGGCGTTCAGGGGTCAGGCTGGGCATGGCTCGGATACGACACCCTCGGCAAGAAACTCCTGACGTTCCAGATGTACGACCAACAAGCCAACGTGCCGTTCGGCACGATTCCCCTTCTCGGCTTGGACGTCTTCGAGCATGCCTACTACCTGCAGTACAAGAACGTGAAGACCGACTACATCAAGGCCTTCTGGAACGTGGTGAACTGGGCAGACGTCCAGGCTCGTTTCTCGGCGGCGCTATCGAAGACGGCAGGACTCATCTTCCCGTAGCGGGTAATGGGGCGCGGCCATGGCAGGATCGGCCGCATGGCCAGCATCGCGCAGTGGATCGAAGGTTCCCGTCCCCGTACCTGGCCCAATGCGCTGGCACCGGTCATCGCGGGCACAGGCGCCGCCGCGGCGGCCGGTAGCCCGGTCTGGTGGAAAGCGCTGCTGGCCCTGGCCGTATCGGTAAGCATGATCATCGGCGTCAACTTCGCCAATGACTACTCGGACGGAATTCGCGGAACCGATGACGACCGGGTGGGACCACTACGGCTGGTCGGCTCCCGGCTGGCATCGCCGTCGGCAGTCAAGGCCGTCGCCATCGCATTCCTGGCCCTGGGCGCCGCCGCGGGATTGGCGCTTTCCATCACCACCGCCTGGTGGCTGGTAGCGGTCGGCGCAGCGTGCGTCGCCGGTGCCTGGTTCTACACCGGAGGTTCGAAGCCTTACGGATACAGCGGGTTTGGCGAAATCGCCGTCTTCATATTCTTCGGCCTGGTGGCCGTGCTGGGCACCGAATACGTACAGACCTTGACGGTCAGCCCCACCGGCCTGGCACTGGCGGTGGCAATCGGCAGCTTCTCCAGCGCCGTATTGGTGGCCAACAATCTGCGCGATATCCCCACCGACCGCGAATCTGGCAAGATCACGCTGGCCGTCCGGTTGGGCGATGCGCGCACTCGAATCCTGTTCCCGGCACTGCTCGCGGTTCCGGTTCTGGTCAGCATCGGCCTGGGCATTGGCCACCCGTGGCACCTGCTGGGGCTCGTGATGCTGCCCCTCATGGTCAAGGCCGCCCGCCCAGTTGTCACCAAAGCGCAAGGACCGGAGTTGATCCCGACATTGCGCGACACCGGCCTTGCCATGCTTGGCTGGGCGATTCTCACCGCCTCGGCCCTGACCTGGCTGAGCTAGCCCTCGCGGACCGTGACGTCTTAGGAGAAGTTCTTACAGACGACGCCCGTGTTTTGGCAGGTCACACCGGTATGGTCCGGAGCGCTTACCCATCCGCCGCCCTGGGTGAGGCCCGGGGGTAGATCTGAGCGATTCGGGTTACCGGTGGCATCGCAGAACACCCAGCTGTTTTGGCACGCATGTCCCTGACCGTGCGGAAGGGTTCCCCAGCCGGTGTTTCCATCCCTGCCGGGCTGCTGATTGGTAAACGACCAGCGTGAGCCATCGCCCACACCTGGTCCGGGTATTGGCGTCACCGGGTCTGCGGGGCCGGCGAGTGTTTGTCCCACCGCCGGCTCGCGCAGGACGCTGACGCCCGGCGCCCCGAGCCCCAATAGCGGGAGGGCTAACAAAGCCGTACAACAAAGAACGTTTCTGGTCTTGGTAAGTGCATACATCGTGACTCCGTAGGTCCGCATATTCAGGTGCGGCCCCCGGGAAACCACTAACAACGAAAAACGTTAGGCGCCGCTTGTATGTCATCCACAGTACACCTGCCGTTCACTTTGACTCAATCTGAAGTTAAAGTGTCGCCAAACCCTTACCCCGGTAGGGGTATGCACCTCGCAATGTGGTTACAACCGTCCACTACCTGGGCATAAGACACCGCAAGATAACGGCGGCGCGGCGGGTTCACTGATATCCGTAGATCCCAGCGAGGGACCGCGGCCAACGCCCCATTGACCATGAGACGTCTCAGTGATAGGGGCCGAGTTACCCGCGTCATGGCCGACCGGTACGCGCCACGCACATCACAAACTGAACGCTCCCACAGCGGTCCAGCTTCATGTGTCCGCAAACGCGATGCCCGGCGCCCCGGGGTCAATCCCCTCGTGCCGCTAGGCGGCCCGATCGAGCAGTCCGACCACTGCCTGCCGCAGCTCATCGGCGGGCACCCGCTCGGTGATCACGGCCAGAGTCACCGGGTCACCACCCCGCAGAATGCCCAGCACCATGTGCTCACATCCGATCCAATTGTCTTTGTGCGCAATGGCTTCCCGCAAGGCGAGCTCGAGGCATTTCTTGGCTGAGGAGTTGAACGGGATCATCCCAAATGGGCGCCACCCGCGGGCACGCCCCTTGCGACGCCCTGATTTCTCAAATGCCTTGTCGAAGGCTTGCGGGCCGAAGACTTTCGACACACTGTCACGCACCTGCGACAAATCGATGCCAATGGCCCTGAGTGCCTGGGCGTCCTCGTCGTCCAGCGGCGGCTCCTGCGATCCGGCGCGCAGCCGATCACGCACGGCGTCGGCGGTCAGCCCATACCCACCCAGCAGGTCCAGAAGAGGTCCGCCAGCACTGTCCAGCACACCGACCAGGACATGCTCGGCCCCGATGCGCGATTCGTCCATCTCGCGGGCCTCCTCTTGCGACAGCACCACGGCGACCTTGGCCGATTTCTGGAACTTCTCGAACATGGCTGCTCACTTCCTCGCGCGGTTGTATTTCTGATGCACTGCCTGGCGGCTTACTTCGAGAGCCTCGGCGATCGCCTGCCAGCTCCAGCCCTGGTTGCGTGCATTGGTGACGTGGATTGCTTCGAGCCGTTCACACAAGCGCCGCAACGCCTGTACGGCCCTCAGGCCGACGGCCGGATCAGTGCTACTGACGGCGTCGTCCAGATCGGCCGAGGGAATATCACCCATGGTTGTCAATATAGATTGACAACCATGGTGCGTCAAGGAAAGTTGACAGACGGCCTACCAGCCGACGGGCAACTCGAACAGACCCCCGGTCAGCAGGTCGGACCGCATCGTCAGTTCCGAGACTTCCTTACGCAGATACAGCCCGGGCAGCCGCTCGACCAGCTGCCCGAGCACCGTGGTGAGCTGCAACCGGGCCAGCGGCGCACCCACGCAATAACGCGCGCCGTACCCGAACGTGACGTGAGCCGCGGTGTGCCGGGTGACATCCAACCGGTCCGGGCCGCCGAATACGGCCCGATCGTGATTGGCCGCACCGACATCCAGCAAGAGGAGGTCTCCGGCAGCGATATGCACCCCATCGAGGTCGAGATCTTGACGCGCGTATCGCGGTATCTCACCGCCGCCCGTACGCGAGGCACGCAACGTCTCTTCCACCGCGTTGGGAATCAGGTCCGGTTGTGCCACAAGCAAAGCCCACTGTTCGGGATTGGCCAGCAACAGCAGTGCGGCCAGACCGAGCTGGACAACGGTGGTCTCGTGTCCACCGAGAAGCAACGCCATCGATTGCGAGGCGATCTCGTGGTCGGCGACACCGTCCACAGCACAGAGACGAGAGATCACGTCATCGCCGGGGTCCTCGCGCTTACGGCCAACCAGTTGTAACCCGTACACGAAAAGCTGGCCCATCCCCCACTCAGACAGGCTCCGATCGCGGGTATTCGATGCGGCCGTGGTCCATTCACGAAACTCGGCCCTGTCCGCGTAGGGCACACCGAGCAGTTCGCACAACACCATCATCGGCAACGGCTGGGCGATGGCGGTGTACAAATCGGCGGGCGGGCCCTGCTCGATCATCGTGTCCAGCAGTTCGGTGGACAATTCGGACACACGACTTTCCAACGCCCGCATCTGCTTTGGCGTGAAATGCGGTTGCATGAGCCGTCGCCCCCGCGCGTGGTCGTCACGTTCGGTCTCATAGTTGCCGATCGGTCCACCGAAGAACGCCGATTTACCGGACCGGGCAGCGGTTTCGGGCTCGGGGTGTGACCGGCCCACCCGATCGTCATCGAACAGCTGCCGCACTGCCGCATGTCCGGTGACGAGCCAAGCGGGGTCTCCGACGGCGGTGGTCACCCGATGCACGTTCCCGGCACACTGCAGCTCCCGCTGCAGGGGAGCCGGCGTGAACAATCCCTCACGCGCGAAGGGCAGCTGCGGCGGTTCCATGAAATTACTGACCCCCAGGATCAAAAAATAGAACCTCTAGTCAATTACCTCAGGCATCATAAGCGACCCGCCATGACCAGGTTCTCAAAACTCGGAAAACCATCGAAATTTGCCAACGATTTCTTCTTCATGCATATCCGCTCTTAAAAGAGGCTCTAAGAGTGATGCATACATCGCCAGTATGCGAGAGGGATCGATGACTCCGCCGCGGACGAGGCCGGGACATATCAGGGTTATCGATTGCCCGGACAGAAATTAGGACACGTTCTAATGTGAGAACTTGTTCGAGAAACAGGCCTTTGATCGCTCATCCGGTCAAACACCTTGGGGGTGGAAATTGACACAAGCGGCCAGCGTTCCGTGCGCCGAGTCGGCCACGACCTACGTCAGTCCTCCGGGCCTGCGCGTGGCCCGGATGTTGTCCAGGCTGCCCAGGTTGGGAGACACCGTTGGGTTGATGTTGGATCCCACCTTCTACCTGTTCGAGAAATATCTGCGACATGGCCCGGTCTTCACGGTCAAAACGCCCTATCAGACGTACACGGTGCTGGCCGGAGCCGACGCCGCCACCTTCATGAGCAGTAAGGAAGGGCGCGAGTGCCTGACGGTCGGCAGCTCATGGCGTTTCGTCGAGGAGCAGTTCGGCGGCAGAGACTCATTGGTCGCCGTGGACGGACCCCAGCACAAACAGTGGCGCACGCTGCTGCAGCGCGGTTATTCGCGCGAGGCCATCGCGGGCCGATACGCGGAGGCCGTAGACGTGATCGACGATGCCGTCGACAAGCATTGGAAGCCGGGGCAGTCGGTACCGGTCCTCCCGGCAATGCAGAAGCTATCCATCGCACAGGTCGGCACGTTCGTAGGCGGCGTCCGGCCGACCGACAACGACATCGAAGATATCGCGCTCGTAACCCGCGACATCCTGAAGATCGCGCCAGTGCAACATATTCCGAAGTTCATGCTGCGCCTGCCGCGCTACGTCAACGCACGGTCACGCATGGTCAGCGTGGCACAGTCGGCCATTGCCCTGGCGCGAGGTACTCAAGCGGGCGAAGGACCGTCCAGCTCCGCCCTACTGGACGACATCCTCGAATCCTGTGCCGACGATCCCGAAGCAACCAATCAGCGCAATATGCTGTTCCACTCGGTCTTGCCCTACTTCGCGGGAGTTGAAACAACCTCGGCAACAGCAACATACGCGCTCTACCTGATCCTCAAACACCCGACGGTCTTGGCCAGGATCCAGCGCGAAGTGGACGCCATGTTTACCGCAGGCGACATCACCCACGACGGCTTGTTCCACGCGACCCCAGTACTGCACGGTGCCGTGATGGAGGCGATGCGGCTACACCCCATAGCCTCCTTCATCATTCGCGTGGCAGCACAGGATTTCGAGTTCCACGGGCACCGCATCAGACGCGGGGAAGGGGTGTTTGTCGGCACCACCGTCCCGCACTTCCTCAGTGAGTTCTACCCCGACCCGATGAGATTCGACGTCGACCGCTATGGCGACTCGGTGGGACCCAACCGCACACCCGGTGCATATTCCCCCTTCGGACGCGGGCCGCACATGTGTGTGGGCAAGGGGCTGGCCGAATCGTTGATGCAGCTGATGCTTGCGCGCATCATCCACCGCCGCACTTTGGAACCCAGTTCTCCGTCTTACCGGCTCTCCAACCGGATATCGTCGAGCTCTCCGTCCCCTAAGTTCGCTGTCCGCGTGGTTAGTTCACGCTGACGATGCGGTCGTTCAATCTGAAGACACGAGGCTGGCGTTGCGACTTGCGCTCGACGTCGGCATGGTACGGAGACAGCTGCAAGATGCGGGCCCAGATCACGTCGCGGTCGGCCCCTTGTAAAGGTTCGGCCATGCAGGCCCGCTCGCTACCACCGATGTTCACTCGGCATGCGGGCCGTTTCATCAGCCAGGACGACCAGAGTGGATGTTTCGGTCGTGACCAGTTGGTACCAACCACATACACCGCCCCGTCGATCATCAAGTACTGCAGGGGCACAACGACTTCCTCTCCGCGGCCATTGGTGACCAACAAGGTCAACGACGGAATCCGCGAGACGGCGGTGATGGTCCACCGGCCACCCGCGAGCCGGTACAGCACCCGGTCCGCGATGACGGAAGCCCGCCGGATCGGCGCCGCCAGATTGTGGTGCCCCACTGACAGCACAGCCTTGCGGATCACCCCCACAAGCCCGCCCCGCTCCTGCCATGCCTCCGCCGATGTGTCGATGTCAACCTCCCCGGTCCAGGTACCCGCACAATGCCATGACGATAGCGCTCGACGATGGCGCGGCAAGCTAAATCTGATCGATGACCCTGATCTGAAACCAACGATCACAAATCCCGAGAACGTTGTGACCGAAGCGAATTCCGCTCCCGACCGATAGGAAGAACCGAGATGGAACAGCTCACCGGATACGATGCAAGCTTCCTCTACCTTGAGACACCCACGCACTATCACCAGGGTTACGGTGTCGTCATTCTCGACACATCAACCATGGCGGACGGTTACAGCTTTGAAGCGGTACGGGACTGGCTGAGTTCGCGAGTCGCCGAGATTCCCACCTATACCGAGAAAGCCCACGACCCCTGGTACAACCTCGGTCATCCCTTTTGGGTTGCCGACAGCTCGTTCGACCTGGATCGCCATGTGCACCGTGTCGTGCTCCCGTCGCCCGGCACCGATGCGCAGCTCGCCCAGCGCTGCTCCGAAATCGCCTCACTCCCCCTCGATCAGCGGTACCCGTTGTGGGAAATCTGGGTGCTGGAGGGCATGAGCAATGGGAACGTGGCGATTCTGATCAAGCGCCACAACGCGAGTCTCGACGGCGTTCGAGGCAACTCGCAGCTGGGCCAGCTGTGCGGCAATGAAGCCACCGAGTTGGCGGTAGTCCGCGATGCCGGGCCGATCGAGCCTCTCGCCCTCATGGTCGGTGGCTTACGCACCCTGGGCGCTAAGCCGGTCAAGATCGCCAAGATGCTTGCCGAGAACATCAGGTCACGCCGCCAGGGGGATGCCCCGGAGCTTCCGCCCGGAGTCCCCGAGCCCATGTCGGCTCCACGCACTTCGTTCAACACCACGCTGACCTCCAATCGCAACCTGGCATGGATAAGCCTTCCGATCGCCGACGTGCTGCAGGTGAAAAGAAGGCTGGACGTGAAGCTGAACGACGTCATGCTCGCGCTGACCGCGACCGTGATACGCAAGTACCTCATCGAACGCGATGAACTCCCGGACCAACCGCTGCGCGCCTTCGTCCCGGTGTCGGTTCACGATAAGCCCGGCCAGCACGGCCGAAACCGCACCACTGGTCTGCTGACCAGCCTGCAGACCCGCACCGACGACCCTGTGCAGCGAGCGCGAGAGATCGCCTCCATCACCGACGCTGCCAAGGTGCATGCCGAGGCGCTGGGCCCTGGAAGGATCCACGACTGGTTCGACTTCAGCGCACGGTACTGGGGTCTGTTGTTCCGCGCCTATTCCCGCCTGCGGATGGCTGATCGGCACAAGGTGATGCAGAACCTCGTGCTGTCGAATATTGGTGGGCGCCACACAGATCTGTATTTCGCCGGAGCGAAAGTGTCCGGTTTCTATCCCTTCGGGGCACCCTTCGACGGCGGCGCGCTCTTCGTCACGGTTGCCTCTCACGACGACCGGCTCAACGTGGGCCTGATCGCGTGCCCCGAGATAATCCCTGCGCTCGCCGACATCGCCGCAGGGTACAAAGAAGCGCTCTCCGAATTGTCGGAGGCCCTGGATACCGCCGAGGCCGTGTCCAAATGAGCGGCCAGGGAGGGGCAGAGACCGCGCTGAATGCCGATAGGTACCGCGCCGCGACCCAGGACACAATCGGCACACTGATCGAACTCAACAGATCCAAACGCCCCAACATTCTCGTCGCGGGGTTGGCGATCACAGCAGAGAGCGCGCAGGCCGGATATCTCATCAGTGAATTACTCTCTACTGGAACGGATTACGTCACCTATTTCGGAAACTCGCTGGAAGAGGCATTGTCGGGGGCCATTCGATTGATCCGCCACACCAGCAAGGTGACCGGCGATCGACACAGCGAGAGCTGGATTCTGGTTGCGGACCGCGACGAAAGGCTGCGGCGGTACTTCGATCCCCTCGGTGAAGGCGCGGGCGAGGGGATGACACGCCACGTGAGATTCGTGTCCTCCCCCGCAGAGGCGCTGGCGGAGCTTCCGACACGGGCATGGTCAGGACTGGTGGTCCTCGATCCCGATGGCGAGACCGCCGATCTACTGTCGACAGCGCAGCACCACAACATGATCCGGGTGGTAGCGGAGAGCCGTCCCCTGGGTGTCGCCGATGCCAGCAGACCCGCCGACGGTGACGTCTTCGTCTTCGGCGAGAACCTCACCGATTTCCAGGCCCCGTTCGGCTCCTATTCGATGTCGCAACAAGCGTATCGCGTCTGGAACAACCCACTGGACGCCATGGCGCAGACATCGACGTTCGCCGCAAACGCCACTGCCTTGACCCTCGTGATCGAAACTCTGCGCCGCCATGGGTATGTCAGCGATCTGCAGGAAACGGTTCTCGCCGACATCCATACATCACGGCGGGTACGTAACGACCATTTCCGCCAGTTCTCGAATCCTTCCGCAGCCAATCTGATGGAGGCCTTCGGTCTCGATTTCGACTTATCGGAAGCCGATGGTGCGCGGATCCTATTGCGGGACGGGACAACACTGCTTGACTGCGCACTGGGTAACGGCGCCAACCTACGCGGGCATAATCCCGCGGATCTCACGCAGCTACTCGCGGACCACGATGAGCACGCGGACTACACCACGCTGTTGTCCGACTTATTGTGTGAGGTAAGCGGTTTCGACGAAGTACTGCCAGCGGTCAGTGGCGCCACGAGCGTGGAAGCCGCCCTGTCTCTGGCACGGCTCGCACGTCCCGACAAACCGCGCATCATTACTTTCCGAGGCAATTTCTCCGGCAAGACCATCTCTACCCTCAATGTCAGTCGCTACGGACCGCAGCGTTCTGCCAGCATCGACGGTGCGTTCGAACCGTACTACCCGGACGTGGTGTTCATCGATCCCTTCGGTGCCCAGGCGGCCCAAGAACTCGCACAGGCCCTGGAGCATCCGGATGTGGGTCTGGTGTGGTGTGAACTGATCCAAGGGATGTCCTGCCGCGCGATACCTCCCGAGTTGCTGCACATAATTACCGATGCCAGGCAACGTCGCGGCTTTCTGGTCGGCATCGACGAGGTGCTCACCGGCGTGTGGCGCAGCGCCGAGACATTCCTGCTTCAACAAACCTGGATGCCCGGCGTCGTGGACATCGTCACCATTGCCAAGCCCCTGTCGGACATGATGTTTCCCATGGCGGCTGCGCTGGCGACGTCGACAGTGGTCGACGCTGCGCGCGAAACAAATGCCCGTGCCGTATCCGATCTACAGGGCCGGTACCGAAACAACCTCGGCGCGCACATTGCCTGGCACGCTCTGCGCAGTGTCGACACCCCGGAGTTGCACACCCAGCGCCGAGCCGAACGCGCCACCCTTGTCGAGGGCCTACGCCGTCTGGCAGCCGGGTCGCCGCTGTACCAGTCGGTGGAGGGCTACGGCACGCATCTACGCCTCATCGTAGATCCGCGGTACTTCCCGTTCCAGGAGAACGGCCTGATGGGGGAATTACTGGGCCAGGCCATGGAAGACCTGATTCTGCGGCGCTGCAAGGTGATCCTGGGACGCGGCCGCTTCTTCCCTCCACTGTTCCCTCCTTCAGGGACGATGGCCGAGGCCGTCGAGCGGCTGGAACGCGGATTCGACGGCGTCACTCCGCTCACGGTGTACGCGACCCTGGTGCGCTGTCTCGCGGGTCTCACCACCTTCATGGTGAAAAGACAGCTCCAGCGGCTGGTAGCCGGCTCGACCCCGGCTCGGGGCGCCAGGATGGGCCGGGCCACGTGAGCGGCTCAGTCGGATGGCGGGTGGCCGGCCTCAAACCACCATGGGGCCACCAAACCGGCAGTGATGCCGGCGATTTCATTGGTCTCGTGATACAGCGCCCGTGCGGCCTCTGTCGAACTCGCGGTGGGCCATGGCAGATAGCGGTCAATCTTCGCGTAAGCGAGACCGGGCACGGTGTCACCGCCCGTCAGGAATTCATGCAACCAATCGGCAGAACGCTCGGGCGTGCTGAAGCCCTCCGAATTCTCGAATCTGGTGAGTATCGAGCGGAACAGCCAGCGGGACAGGCCATTCATATTCCTGGTGATGCCGGTGGCCGGCATGATCCCCGGATCGTAGGAGAGCACCGCGTAGTCGTCCGGGACTCGCTCGGAGTAGGCGCGGCACAGTTCCACCGTTCCCCTCTTACTGGTCACATACGCCTGTGGCCCGCCAAGCGCACCGGGCAAACATGCCTGGGCCAGCGGAAGGCCGGAGGGCTCGGGGAGCCCGGTCCACCAGCGCCGACGATCGTGAGCGCCGGAACCCACAAACACAACTCGCGCCTCGGCGTCCAGGGATGGCGACAACAACGCCAGGAGCAGATGCGGCGCTATCAGATTGGTGACCATGGTGCTGTCAAGACCACCGTATGCAGATCCCGGCCGACGTCCCGGATGAATCCCGGCGTTGAGCACCACCGAACCGATCGGCCCGAGGTCTCCGGCGCGCACCGCATTGTTGAGCTCAGCCGCGGCCTCCCGAACACTCTCCAGCACCGCCAGATCGCACACCACGTAGTGCACGTCATCCGTCCCGAAACGACCGATCAACTCGGCTCGGCGTCTTTCATTGCGGCACAACATAACCAGCCGATACGAGCCGGAGACAGAGAGGAGCTGCGCAAGTGCTGACCCAAGCCCGGACGTGGCACCCGTCAGGATCAGCGATCTATTGCCGGTTCGCCGCATAGTTCAGGAATATACGGCCATAATCATCTCGAATCAGGCAGGGAGACCCAAGTGAGCTTCGAACACGAGCAAGCTGTCGACGTCCTCGTCGTGGGTGCCGGTATCGCCGGAATCAGTGCGGCATGGCATTTCGCCAACCATTGCCCATCATTGAACGTCGCAGTGCTGGAGAGCCGTTCGGAGATAGGTGGCACGTGGAGCCTGTTCCGTTACCCGGGCGTGCGCTGCGACTCGGACATGTACACACTCAGTTTCTCCTTCGCGCCGTGGACCGGGCGGGAGGCGATCGTGGACGGTGGCACCATCCTGCGGTATCTGAAAGACGTAGTCGCCAAGGAGAATCTCGAGCCGCTCATCCGATTCAATCACGGCGTACGCGAGGCCCGATGGTCGTCGGAGACCGCCAAGTGGACGCTGGCAGTCGACACTCCAGACGGTCCACGAACTATGACTTGTTCGTTTCTGATGGTGTGCACCGGCTATTACCGCTACGACGGCGGATACCTGCCGGAGTTTCCCGGCATCGAAGACTTCCACGGCCCTGTAGTGCATCCCCAGGAGTGGCCCGAAGATCTCGCCCTCAAAGACAAAAGGGTCGCCCTCATCGGCAGCGGTGCGACCGCGATGACCCTCGCACCGCGACTGGCCGAGGAAGCCCGACATGTCAGCGTGGTGCAACGCTCCCCGAGCTATGTCGTGAGCCGACCGCAGCGTGATCGCTTCGCCAACCTGCTCTTGCGCTGCCTCCCCGACAGTCTGGCGTTACAGATCATCCGCGCCAAGAACATCTCCCTGATGACACTCTCCCTCTATCTCGCCCGCCGGGTTCCAGAACGCATGGGCGAGGCCATCATCGATCGTGCCAAACGCGAACTCCCGCCAGGCTATGACAGCGATACCCATTTCCGGCCGCGTTACAAGATCTGGGACAACCGGTTGTGCCTGATCCTCGACGGCAACCTGTTCGAATCGATCGGACGCGGGGACCTCAGCATGGTGACCGGGGAGATCGAAAGGTTCACCGAGGCCGGACTCGTCCTCACCTCCGGTGAGCAGGTGTCTGCTGATGTCGTGGTGGCGGCCACCGGATTCCATATGCGGCTGTTCGGCGGTATCGAGTTCTACCGCGACGACGAGCCCATCGACTTCAGCAGCACGGTCTGCTACAAGGGGATGATGCTCGACGGTGTACCGAATTTCGCCTTCACCGTCGGATATCAGGCCGCGAGCTACACGCTCAAGGCGGACATCGTGTCACGGTATGTCAGCAGGCTGCTCGACTATCTCCACTCCCACCGGATTTCCTCGGTGACACCGCATCTCGACGACGATTCGGTGTCACTAGAGCCGTTCACGGGATACCGCCCGGGTTATGTGGAACGCGTGCTGTCCGACCTGCCACGCCAGGGCTCGCGGCCGCCCTGGCGGCTGAGCATGAACTACTACCGGGACATGTGGATGGCGCGCGCGCAACCGGTCCAGGATGACAACCTCCGGTTCTCGCAAAGCGTTGCGCAATAGGATAATTGGACCAGGCAATGACGACAACGGCGTTCCGAGTCACACGTCCGTGGCCGATCCGCATGCTCAATCACGCCGGACGACCGCTAGCCAGGATCGGGGCGGCCCCGCGGCTGGACACGCAGCACCTGCGGGCCGCGGCAAGCCGCGCCGCCGGATTGCCGTGGATACCCGACGACTATCTCGACACCGCACTGGATGTTCTCGTTGCTTCGCTGCGCGACGAGGCGGAGCTCAGTTTTCTGGGCCGAAAAATGGTGCAAGTGCGACTCGTCGGGATGCTCAGCACGCGTCTGCGCTTGCGGGAACTGATCAGGAAACGTCCCGAGATAGCGGAGCTGCGGGTTGAGCCGCCGATAGTCATCGTCGGCCTGCAGCGGACCGGGACCACCCTGCTGCACAGGCTGCTCGCTGCCGACCCGGCAGCAGGATCGATGAGATCATGGGAGGGCGCCCAGCCGCTCCCCCACCCAGACGAGCCCACCGGCGCCGCTCATCTGCGAATAGCCAAGGCCGCCAAGGACGAGGCTTCATTGCGGTATCTGGCACCGCAGTTTTTCGCCATCCATTCGGTAGAGGCGGAGGCCCCCGAGGAGGATGTGCTGCTGCTCGATTTCGCGCTGCACAGCCAGATGCCGGAGGTGATGTTCCATGTCCCGTCGTACGCGAGCTGGCTTGCCGCACAGAACATGCAACCCGCATACGAGCTGCATCGACTGCTTCTGCAGGTGCTCCAGTGGCAGCAACCCCGGGGCCGATGGGTACTCAAAACTCCCGCGCACCTTGAACATCTAGACGTACTACTGCGGGTCTACCCGGATGCGGTGGTGGTCTGGACACACCGGGATCCGGCACAGACCACCGCTTCGTCGTCAAGCATGCTGGCGCACTACCAGGCGTTGTTCAGCGACCACGTGGACCATCACCGGCTCTCCCGGTACTGGCTCGGCAAGAACGCGCAGATCATCGACCGCGCGATCACCGTTCGCGGCAATCATCCTGAATCGTTTGTCGACATCAATTACCCTGAGCTACTGAATGATCCGATGAGTTCCGTGCAGCGTATCCATGACGCTGCCGGGCGCCCGCTCTCTGATGCGGCGGTCGCGGCCATGCAGACGTCGTTGCGCACGAACAGACAGCACAAGCACGGTGAGCACCGATACAGTCTCGAACAATTCGGACTGACGACAGAAGAAGTGGACGACGCATACCAACGGTACGTAGAGCACTTCTCGATCGAGCGCGAAAGTGGTGGCGTGCGTGAGCGCCTATGATTTCGACGGCGTGGTGACACAACCTTTCACCGATGCGATCGCCGAAGCCGAGCGGCTGGTCACCACCGCGCCTCATATCGAATCGGAATCGGACCTCCTTGAAGGTCTCGACTACCTCGCCGGGAGTATCGCCGCCTCTGTGCACCTGGTCTTCAACTTCAGTGCAGAGCATCCGATGTTGCTCAGCGGCACAGGGCCATTCACCAAAATGGGGCTCGATAATCCGGACTTTCTGTACTTCGCCACGCAGGTCGACGGACGCCATGACTACGTGCTCAGCGGTACTCGTGGCAGCACTGTCGACCTCAACTTCCAGTTGCTCGACAGTGACTACACCGACACCGAAGTGCCGGGCAGCGTCACCGCCTTCGACGATCGCGACCTGGTAATCGCCGAGGACGGCAGCTATCGCGTGAGCATCGGTGCGACGCCAATCGCGGACTGCCACAAACACATCCCCATCGCGGCGCGCCCGGCGCAGCTGATCGTCCGAGAGGCGTACAACGACTGGTCCGAAAGACGGGGGACGGTGGTGATCAGCCGTGCCGACACCATCGGCTCGGGAGCGGTGCCCCTCACCAAGGACTTCATTGCCGGCAGATACATGGGTGCCGGGCTGCACCTGGTGAACCGGGTAAAGACGTGGCTGCAGTTTCCCCAGTGGTTCTACATGAACAACCCCGCCAATGTCTTCGAACCACCGCGTATCACTCCGGGAGGGCTAGCCACCCAGTTCTCGTCGGTGGGCTACTTCGAACTCGAACCTCACCAGGCTCTCGTCGTGACCGTGCCGAAATCCGAAGCGCCGTACCAAGGTTTCCAGGTGGGCAGCATGTGGTACGTGTCGCTGGACTACACCAATCATCAGACGTCCCTGAACGCGGAGCAATCGCATGTGGACCCCGACGGCATGATCCGGCTAGTGATCAGCGACCAGAACCCCGGTGTCTCCAACTGGATCGAGACCGTGGGACACCGGCGCGGGTTCCTGAAGTTCCGCTGGCAGCGGACGGACCGTCCCATCCTCGACGAGGACGGCCCCCGCGCCGAAGTGGTGGATCTTGACCGCCTCCCGGCTACCTTGCCGTTCTACGCAGATGGCGCAATATCGGCGCAGCAGTGGCGCAACCGCATCGCCGCACGACAGACGGCGGTGGCGACGCGGATGTTGGGGTAATGCGCCACGGTGGCTGCCCGGTGTCTTTAGGAGGAGTCCTTCGGCTTTTCGCCACGCAGCCGCGCCTGCAGATCCGCACGGTCGGCCCGGCGCCGCTCGTCGACCACGGCGATGCTGGCAGTCACCCGGCGACGCAGTGGCGCGAATACCGCCATGCCCAGCGGCAGCGCGATGATCAGCGCGAACAGGATCGCGATGGCCAGGGGGAAGTCCTCGTACCCGATGAGCCGGGCCACCCAGAAGATGACGAGCGTCAGGATGACCGCGAGCCCCAACCGCGCCAGGGTGTACACCGCGATATCGATAGCGAGCCGGCTCCCCGGCGACCGTTCAGCCACGTCACCACCCTATCGCTGCGCCGTACACCGACCTTGGCCGCGCGTATATTCGGAGGTAGTTGTTCAGGAGGCTCTTGTGTATTACGTGCTCATCGCGGTCGTACTCGGCGCGCTGGTCTACGCCGGATGGCGGATCAGCCAATCGGTGCCCGCCCGTCCGCAGACCCGCGTGACCGGCCCCGACGACGACCCGGACTTCCTTTGGCGCATCAGCAAGGACGGCCCGTCCGAACACTGACGCTGCGCGGCCTGTCGCCGCACGACTCCAGGGACTAGCCCTGGAACGTCTGCTGCTGGCGCTGTGTGCCGGTGAACCCTTGCGCCACGACGGCGGCCAGCTCGATGAGCGAACGACGCGTCGCGGGCCGCAACCGGTCCAGGCTGATCTCGGCACCCTCTTCCAGGTGCGGATCGAACGGCACCAACCGCACGGCACGGCACCGCCGCGAGAAGTGATCAACGACCTTCTGCATATCGACCTTGCCCGAACGCGGACGCACCGCGTTGATCACCGCAACGGAGCGGCGCACCAGCTCGCGATGCCCATGCGCATCTAGCCAGTCCAGGGTGGCCGAGGCGCTACGGGCACCGTCGACCGAGCCGGAGCTGATAACCACGAGAGTGTCGGCCTGTTCCAGCACCGAAGACATCGCGGAGTGCATGAGTCCGGTGCCGCAGTCCGTGAGCACCACGCTGTAGAAGCGCTCAAGAATCTCCAGTGTGCGTGCGTAGTCCTCGGCGCTGAACGCCTCGGAGACCGCCGGGTCACTTTCGGATGCGAGCACCTCCAGGCGGCTCGGCCCCTGCGAGGTGTAACTGCGGACATCGCTGTAGCGCTGGATGGAATTAGCGTCCCGCAGCAGGTGACGCACCGTCGCCGGCGTCTCCAGCGGCACCTTCTGGCTCAGCGTGCCGCGGTCCGGGTTCGCGTCGACGGCGATGACGCGGTCACCGCGAATAGAGGCGAAGGTCGCGCCGAGAGTCGCGGTGACGGTGGTCTTACCCACGCCTCCCTTAAGGCTCAGCAGCGCGATCTTGTAGCAGCCCTGCAGCGGCTGGTTCACCTGGGCGACGAGGTCGTTTTCCTCGGTCTTCTTGGTGCCCTCGCCGAGGTTGATCGTCCCGAACGACGCCCGGTAGACGGTCTTGCGCCAGCCCGCCGACGGCGCCGGTTTATGCGGGCGCAGCAGTGCCGAGGTGGACAAGTCGCGCGAGGAAGGCGGTAACTCGGGCCGAATCTGGCCTCCGATGCCGGTCTGCTGGCCGCCCACCGGGGTGTAGTAGCGAGAACCACCGAGGGGAGGCTGCTGAGCTTGCTGAGGAATACCCGAGGCAGGGGTGTCACTGGCCCAGCGATCCGCCGTGAAGGGCGTCGACTGCGCGGGTGACTCACCCGAATCGCTGAATCGGTTGTCGGCCCGGAAGCCGCCCGACGACCCGGCCGCACCGATCGCGGTGGGATCGGGGTTCTCCTGTCCACCGGACGGCGTGAAGTCCAGTGGCGCGAAGGAACCGCCGAGAGTGTTGAGCGATGGCACCGAGGGATCGTGGCCGAGACCCGCAATGTCCTGCTGTGGCGCGAACGGATCCTGGTACGGGACCGCTTGGAACTGTTGCGTCATCTCATGCGGCTGCTGTGGCGAGCTCTGGCCGTACATCACCGGCTGCGCGGGCTCCTGTGCTGCCCAAGGCGGGGCCGTCGGTCCACCCTGCGCCTCGTCGGCGTAAGGCGACGGTCCATCCGGCGCGCGGTGCGCGGGATAGTCAGACATCGATCCCCCAATGCATTGGTTGGATGTGCAGCTCGGACACGGTGAGCCCGGAGCAACTGTTCAGAAGGACTCAGCATCGCACCCTATCGCAGGTGTGATGAACCGATCTGGCGGAACAGTTCCCGCGGACCCCCCTAGCTCACCCCAGCGTACGAGTGAAGACCGACAGTGACCAGGTTGACGAAGAAGAGGTTGAACACCATGGCCACGAATCCGGCCACGTTGATCCAGGCTGCCTTCCTGTCCCGCCACCCGGCAGTGGACCGTGCGTGCAGGTAGGCGGCATAGATGACCCACGCGATGAAGGACACGGTCTCCTTGGGGTCCCAGGCCCAGAACCGCCCCCACGCCTCCTCGGCCCAGATGGCGCCGAAAATCACGCCGAACCCGAAGATGGGGAATCCGAAAATAGTCGTCCGATACGCCAGCCGGTCCAGCGACTGGGCATCGGGGAGCCGCTGCACCAGGGTGTTGTCCGGGAAGTACATCTTGACCAGGAACAGGATGCTCGCCACCCCGGCCACCAGGAACACCCCCGACCCGAGACTGACCACCGACACGTGGATGGGCAGCCAATAGGACTGCAGTGCGGGCATCACCGGCGCGGCGTAGGTGTAGAGGTACCGGCCGGACACCGTCAGCAGAATCAGCACCGGAATCAGCACGAAGACCCACAGCGCGCGGTCGTAGCGTTTACGGAGCACCACAGCTGCGGTGACCAGGCCGCACGCACACGTCAGATTGATGAACTCGTACATGTTGCCCCACGGCACCCGGGTGGTGGCCACACCGCGCAGCACGATGCAGACCAGCAGCAACCCAATGCCCAGGTACACCAGCGCCTGTCCGGCGCCGCCGACCCTCTCGCCCAGGGGCCGCTTGCCCTTCGGCACCACCAGGCCCGGCTGATTCTCGTCGGCGGACACCACCTCGCCGCCGGAGCTGACGAGCTCGCGTTGCGCGGTCTTGTTGCTCTGCCGGTAGGCCAGCTCGATGGCCAGCAGCACCAGCGCACCGACCATCACCACGATCGCCGAGGTGAAGGCGTAGTCGGAGAACCTGGCCAGATCTACGTCGATATTGGTCGAATTCATTCGGCATCCTCATCCTTGTGGCCGTTCCCGGCCCTGGCGACAGGCAGATCCTCAAGGCAGCGGTCGCACAACCGCTCGAATTCGTCGCCCCAGCCGGAGCTGTCGGTGCGTGCCAGCCCTCCCAGCTCGACATTTACCGTACCTGCGGTGGCGCCCGGGGTCAGCCGCGCCCAGACTCGACGGCGCTTGATGACGAGCGAGACCACCAGCCCCGCCATCATGGTCAGCGCGAAGACCAGAACCCACAGTTGGGCAGGGTCGCGCGACACCTGCAGGTTCACGAAGTTGACGGCGCCGTCGAACTTGACGATGGTGCCGTCGTTGAGCTTGACCGACTGTCCCGGCAGCAGATTCGCGCGTGCCACCTGATTGAGACGTTTCTGTTCGATCATGCGGGGGTCGAGCTCGAAGATCGACTGTGCGCGACCCGAGTCCAGCCCGGTGTCTCCGCGGTAGATGTTGATGGCCACGGCGGGCTTACGCATCTCGGGGAAGCTCGACGAGAGCAGGGTGCCGTGCAGTTGTTCTGTGGGCGCGAACAGGCCCTGGATGGCGATCTGATTCTTGCGACGCACGTTGGGGTCCGGGTAGGTGCCTGCCGGCGGATCGATGCGCACGGCCCCGGACGACAGCAGGGTGGTGGGGTCGTCCGGTCGCCACTGGATGGTCTCGCTGCGCTTGCGCCCGTCCGGGAAGGTCACCGTGAACGTGGGGGCGTATCCGTATCCGAGCAGGTACACGCGGTTGCCGTTGACACGCAGCGGATGGTTCATGGCCAGCCGCTCCGGCCGCCACACATTGTTCTGGAGATCGTCCCCGGCCTGGTACTCAATGTGCGATTCGAACGAATGCGCCTGCCCGGAAGCAAGATATGTGGCCTTGAAGTCTTTGACCTTGACGCATATGGGGTCCAGGTTGGTGCCGTCAACGGTGTTGCCCGCCCGGAACGAGTCGAACGCCGCCGGGGATGACGAGCAGAATCCCGGACCGTTGTTGGCGATGACAATGACGTTGCCCTCGTATCCGAAGAGCTTGCCGACCGCGAACGCGACCAGCAGGCCGACGAGAGAAAGGTGAAAGACCAAGTTCCCGAACTCGCGCAGATAGCCCTTCTCTGCCGAAATCTCGGTGATCCCGTCCTTTTCCCGGGTGACTCTGCGCCAGCCCCGGAGCCGGCCCTCGATGGTCGACGCGACATCGGACAGGTCGGCCCGCACCAGCCTTTCCTGATGCTTGGGCAGCCGCCCCAGGTTCCGGGGCACGGGAACCGGCTGCGCGCGAAGGGCCTTCGCGTGCTCGACGGTGCGGGGAATGATGCATCCCACCAACGAGACGAACAGCAGCACGTAGATCGCCGTGAACCAGAAGCTGGAGAACACGTCGAAGGCCTGCACCCGGTCCAGCCACGGGCCGATGGTGGAATGCTCTGCCAGGTATTCGTCGACCTTCGCCTGGTTCAGCGCGCGTTGCGGCAGCATCGCACCGGGTATCGCGCCGAGCGCGAGCAGCACCAACAGCGCCAGCGCCGTACCCATCGAGGTCAGGCCGCGCCAGGTGTTGCGCGCATAGGCAAGAAGACGCTTCGCGATCATCACTAGATGGGCAACCTCGCGTCGGAAACGAATGAATCACGAACCCAGGCAACGAAATCTGCCCACACACCGGTCACCAGCGCGACCCCGACCGCCAGCAGCGCGATACCGCCGATGATCTGGATGGTCCGGGTGTGCCGTCGCAGCCAGTCCATGCCGCGTACCGCACGAGCCGAACCAAAGGCCAGCAGCAGGAACGGGATTCCCAGCCCCAGGCAGTAGGCGATCACCAGCGTGATCCCGCGAGCCACGTCCGCGCCCTCGGTGGCCGAGGCCACCGCAACCACACCGGTGAGAGTCGGCCCCAGGCATGGCGTCCACCCGAGGGCGAACACCGCACCAAGCAATGGCGCTCCGGCCACGGTGGAGATGCGGCGCGGTGTGAACCGGAAATCACGCTGCAGCGCAGGCACCAGACCGATGAACACCAGACCCATCGCGATGGTGATCACTCCCCCGATGCGTTGCAGCAGCATCTGATTGGTAATCAGCGTGGTGGTCATACCCATCACGGCGACCGTCCCGAGCAGGAACACCGCGGTGAATCCGGCGACGAACAGCAATGCCGAACCCGTGACGCGCAACCGATGAGACCGAGTACCGGTTCCGCTCTCCGGTCTGTCGTCGGCGCCCACCACGGCAGCCAGGTAGGACAGATACCCAGGCACGAGCGGGATCACGCACGGCGAGGCGAACGACACCAGACCCGCCAGCGCGCAGGCACCCAGCGCCAGCAGCAGGGGTCCGCTGGTAGCCGCATCCTGGAACGCGGAGCCGGCGTCGGCGAGGATCACTTCGTGGCTCCCGCGGGTTCTTTCGCAATCCGCTCCACCGCAGGCTGTAGGTCCTGGGTCAACAACTCACGCAGGAACACCGCCGCCACCCGGTGCTGACGGTCCAGGATCAGGGTCGCGGGAATAGCTCCGGTGGGGAACTTCCTGCCGAACGCGATGAGTGTGCGCATCGACGGGTCATAAATGGACGGGTACGGCACCTTGCGGTCGGTCACGAAATCCTGCGCCTTGGTGATCTCGTTGTCCCGGACGTTGATCCCCAGGAACTCGACGCCCTGTGCGTGTGTGGCCCTGTACACGTCTTCTAACGCGGAGAACTCCGAGCGGCAAGGGCCACACCATTGCCCCCACACGTTGATGACAACGACCTTGTTGGCGAAATCCTTGAGCGACAGCGTCTTTGTGGGGTCCAGCAGGTTCTGCCCCTCGATGGATCCCGGTGCCTGACGCGCTTCGGGCGGATCGTAGAAAATATCGGTCTTGCCGCCCGGTGAGACGAATTGAAACTGCCCACCGCGCGCCACCGCATCATCACCGGTAGAGCACCCGGTGATGAGCAGAACCAGCGCGGCCAGCGCCACGACCACACGTCGCACGAGCTACCCCGCCGGTTCCGAATACACGACATCGACCAATGCATCGCCGTCGAACACCAGCGAGGTGAGTGAGGCGACGTTGCACTGACGCTTACGAGGGTCGTGCCACAGTCGCTTACCGAGCAGATGCTGGCGGGCGGTCCACACCGGCAGCTGATGACTCACGCAGACCACCTCGGCGCCCGCGGCGCGACTGCGCGCGCGGTCGATCGCCGCCGACATCCGGAACGCGATGTCGGCGTACGGCTCTCCCCAGGACGGGGTGAACGGGTCGCGCAGCTTCCACCAGTTCCGGGGGTCCCGCAAAGCGCCGTCACCCACCGACACCTTCATACCCTCAAAGGAGTTGCCCGCCTCGATGAGATCGTCGTCGGTCACGATGGCGAGTCCGTGCGCCTCGGCGATGGGTGTGGCAGTCTGCTGAGCACGCAGCAGCGGTGAGGCAATCACCGCCGCAATCTTGTTGCCCCGCAGCGACTCTGCCACCTTCGCGGCTTGTCCCTGACCCTTGTCCGACAACCGGAAGTTAGGCAGCCGGCCGTACAGGATGCCCTCCGGATTGTGTACCTCGCCATGGCGCATCAAATGAACAGTGGTGCGGCTCATCGAAATTCCTTACCTCTCCTCGACAGAGGCCGCGGCACGGGCAGCGGCGGGCAAAGCGTCGGCAATACGGTCGAACGCCTCGTCATCGAGGGCGGTGGAAACGAACCAGGTCTCGAACGCGCTCGGCGGCGCGTACACATCGCGACTCAGCAGTGCATGGAAAAATGCAGGATAGCGCCAGGTGTCGGTGGCTTTGGCGCTCTCGAAGTCATGCACCGGCTCGGCGCCGAAGAAGAGGCTGAACATGTTCCCGGCGCGACCGATCTGGTGCGCCACCCCCTCGGCATCCAGAGCCGCGGTGATCAGAGCGATGAGCGCATCGGCGTTGCGATCAAGCGTTTCATAGGCTTTCACATCTGCCGCGCGCAAAGAGGCCAGCCCTGCGGCCACAGCGATCGGATTGCCGGACAACGTGCCCGCCTGATACACCGGCCCCAACGGGGCCAGGCGCTCCATGATGTCGGCGCGGCCACCGAACGCAGCGGCGGGCATGCCACCGCTCATCACCTTGCCGAACGTCACCAGGTCTCCGGCGACCTGGTCGATGCCGAACCAGCCCGAACGGCTGACGCGGAAACCTGTCATGACCTCGTCCATGATGAGCAGCGCGCCGTGGTTTTCGGTGATGCGTCGCAGTCCGGTGTTGAAATCCGGCGCGGGCGCGACGGTGCCCATGTTGCCGGCGGCCGCCTCGGTGATGACAGCGGCGATCTGATCGCCCTGTTCGGCGAAGGTGCGAGCCACGGCACCGATGTCGTTGTAGGGCAACACGATGGTGTCGGCCGCGGAGGCGCCGGTGACACCGGGCGAGGAGGGCAGACCCAGAGTGGCCACACCAGAACCGGCATCGGCCAGCAGGGCGTCCACATGCCCGTGGTAACAACCGGCGAACTTGACGATCTTGGACCGTCCGGTGAATCCGCGAGCCAGGCGCACCGCACTCATGGTGGCCTCGGTTCCGGAGTTGACCAGACGCACCTTTTCCACCGGCTGCACGCGATCGATGAGTTCGCGCGCGAGCTCGATCTCCCCCTCGACGGGTGCGCCGTAGGAAAGCCCGTCCCTGGCGGCCCGTTGCACGGCCTCCACCACAGCGGGGTGCGCGTGGCCGAGGATCAGCGGACCCCAGGAGCAGACGAGGTCCACGTACCGGTTGTCGTCGACATCGGTGAGCCAGCATCCGGCGCCGGATTTGATGAACCGCGGGAGCCCGCCGACCGCCGCGAAGGCACGCACCGGCGAGTTCACTCCACCTGGGATGACGGCCGAGGCGTCGGCGAACAGACGTGCGGAGTTGGCTGTCTCGTCAGGCACGGCATCCAGTGTCTCAGCTGGCGCCAAATCGTCCACTACAGGGTGTAGTGGATCAGGCAGGTCTGAGCGCAAAAGTGGGGTGATCGGCGTCGTCGGGCAGCTGGGCGAAGTAGCCGTCCACGACCTTCCCCGCCTTGGGCTTATAGGCGGCGATGATAGGCGCACGGTCTGCGACCGGGACCTCGGTGGCCGCGTATGCCGTGGTGGTGCCCCTGACGGTGAGTGTCACCTGCGGGTTAGCCCTGACGTTTTTCACCCATTGACTCTCGCCACGGGTGGACACCAGGTACTTGACCCCATCGACATCCACGGTGGTGACCGGGATCTGCTGCGGCTCGCCGCTGACCCGCTTGGTGATCGTGAGCGTCTCGCCGATATTGGCGGCCATCGCCACCCGGTTGAAGACCTTGCGCACGAACCAAGGGGGCTTGAGGTATGCCATGGATCACAGTTTGATGGTGGTATGCAGATACCGCAATCGGTCGCGCGCTTCAACAAATACGTCACCAACCCCGTCCAGCGGCTGTGGGCGGGCTGGGCCCCGAGCTTCGCCATCATCGAGCACAAGGGCCGCAAGTCGGGCAAGGAGTTCCGCACGCCCGTCACCGCCTTCAAGACTCCCGACGGCGTGGCCATTCTGCTGACCTATGGCCCGGATCGGGATTGGCTGAAGAACCTCAATGCGGCCGGCGGCGGCAGGATCGTGCGCCGCGGGAAGACCCACGACGTCGTCAATCCGCGGGTGGTCAGCCGGGACGAGGCGGCGGCACTGGTCAAGAGCCGCGCATTCGGGAAGCTCCCGTTCGATCAGGCCGTGCTGCTGACCTACGCGTAGATCTCCCCTGCGCGGGTAGACCTGCGTCTACCAGATCTTCACGAGCTTGTCCGGCGGATTCACCATGGGATCACCTGCCAGGCAACCGAAATCGGCAGCGAACGGTGCAACGTTGGGCACCACGCCGTTGATGCGCAATGCCGGCGGTGAATGCGGATCGGCAGCGAGTTGGGTGATCGCGGCCTCGGGACGCTGCTTGTCTCGCCAGATCCGCGCGTAGTTCAGGAAGAACCGCTGCGTGTCGTTGAACCCGACGATGCCGTTGATCTTGTCGCCGCCGCCCTTTTTGGCCAGCTCCGCGACCAGCGCGTCATAGGCGGTGTTGACACCGCCGAGGTCCGCGATGTTCTCCCCCAACGTGAGCTTCCCGTCCACATGCAGGTCGGGGCGCCCCGGAATCGGTGCGTAGGCATTGAACTGCTCCACCAGCCGGTTGGCGCGCTTCTCGAACTCCTCGCGGTCGTTCGGCGTCCACCAATTGACCCGGTTGCCCTCACCATCGAATTGGCTACCCTCGTCGTCGAATGCGTGGGTGAACTCGTGCCCGATCACCGCACCGATACCGCCGTAGTTGAACGCCGGATCGCCCTTGGGGTCGTAGAAGGGCGCCTGCAAGATCGCGGCGGGAATGGTGATGCTGTTCTCGGTGGGGTCGTACTGCGCGTTGACCGTCTGCGGTGTCATTCCCCACAGCGACCGATCGGTTGGGTGACCGATCTTGGCCATGTCGAAGTCGTGGTTGAACTTCAACGCCGCAGCCCGGTCGGTATAGAAGTTGTCGCCGGTCAGCTTGAGCTTCGAAAAGTCCCGATCCTTGTCGGGGAATCCCACCTTGAGGATCAGCTTGTCCCACTTACCTTTTGCGGCCAGCTTGGTCTGCGGGCTCATCCAGTCGACGGCCTCGATCCGCTTACGCAACGCCTCCTTGACATTGCCCACCATCTCGGTGGCCGAGCGCTTCGCACGGTCGCTGAACATGCGATCGACGTACAACTGCCCCAGCGCCGGCCCCAGCAGTGTGTTGACTGCCTCTAGCCCCTGCTCCCAGCGCTGTTTTTGCGCGGTGGTGCCGGTGAGCGCCGATTTATACTTGAAAGCGTTGTCGCGAAACGCCTTTGATAAGGCGCCGGCAGATCTGTGCACCGCATGAAATGTCAGATATGACTTCCAGGTGTCCAGATCGGTGGTGGACAGTAGCCGATCAAACGTCGTGAAGAACTCGGTCTCGGCCAGGGAGAAGGCCCTGGCCTCCGGGGCGCCGTGTGCCTTCAGGTAAGCGCCCCATTCGAAGTGCGGTGTCACCGCATCGGCCTGGGCCACGGTTACCAACTTGTACTGGTTAGCCGGATCACGTTGCTGCACAGGGCTCAACGTCGCGGCGGCCAGCGCCGATTCGAGCGCGGCCACCTGTTCGGCCCGGGCCTTGGCGGCCACCTGGTCCGCGCCGATCAACCCGAACGTCGACGCGATATACGTGCGGTAGGCATCGAAGATCGGTGCGTACTTCGGATCGGTGTAGTAATCCTTGGCCGGCATACCCAGCGCGTCGGCCCGCGCATAGCCGATCTGTTCGGTGGCGTTGGCATAGTCGGCACCGGCGGTGAAATCGAAAACCAGATGTTGTCCGGTGGCGCTGTCGGCAGCCAGGAAGGCCGCGAGTTCTTCAGGCGATGCGATCTGATCGATCGCGGCGAGCGTCGGCCGGATGGGGTCATATCCCGCCGCGTCGAGCTTCGCGTCGTCGGTGGCGGCACGGTACAGAAGCCCGACCTGATAGTTGACCGACTCATGATCGGCGGTACCCAGTCCCGAGACCGCACCCTCGACGATCTCGCGCTGAACCTTGCGGGACTCGTCGGCCAGCATGTCGAAACTGCCATAACTGGACTTGTCCGCGGGGATGGTCGCGTCTTCGGCCCACTTCGCGTTCACAAACCCGTTGAGATCAGTGCACGCGGCAAAACGCATGCTCAGCTGCGCGTTGTCGAATGTCGGAATCGGGGCGTTCGATGCCACCGGGGTGGTGCGCTGGTCCTGGGTACACCCGGAAATGGACAGCACCAGCACTAACGCCGCCACACCGGCGGATCGACTCAAAGGCATGCCCACCATTTTGCCCATCTAAGCCGCTACGTCGAGCCTCACACTGTGGCGGGTTTCACGGAGAGGGGGAATTGGTTCGACTGGCTAACGGTCGTACGCTGGCACGAGTGCCGGTGCAGGAGATGCTTCTCGTCGCGCTCGCCGCGTTCGGCGCCGGTGCGATCAACGTGGTCGCCGGGTCCGGCACCCTCATCACCTTCCCCACTCTCATCGCGTTCGGCTACCCGCCCGTGGTGGCGACGATGTCGAATGCCATCGGACTGACTGTCGGCAGCATGACGGGCGTGTGGGGGTACCGCCGCGAGCTGAGCGGACAATGGCCCCGGCTCAAATGGCAGATACCGGCGGTACTGATCGGCGCGCTCATCGGGTCGTTCCTGCTGCTGCATCTCCCCGAGAAAACGTTCGTCACCATCGTGCCCGTGCTGCTGATCCTGGCGCTGGTGCTGGTGGTGGTCGGCCCCCGTATTCAGGCCTGGGCGCGTCGGCGTTCCGAGGCACAGGGCCTGAGCGCCGATCATGTCCCTCCGGGCCGCATGGCCGCACTCACCGGAGGGAACTTCCTCGTCGGGATCTACGGCGGGTACTTCACCGCAGCCCAAGGCATCATGCAGATCGCGGTGATGGGCGCACTGCTACCCGAATCCATGCAGCGGATGAACGCGGCCAAGAACGTGCTGGCGATGATCACCAATATCGTTGCCGCTCTTGCATACACGATCGTCGCCTTCGACCGGGTGAGCTGGACGGCGGCCGGGATCATCGCGGCGGGCTCGTTCGCGGGCGGACTCGCCGGTGCGCGCTGGGGACGCAAACTCTCCCCCGGTGCGTTGCGGGTGGTCATCGTGGCGGTGGGGCTGATCGGCTTGTGGCGCCTACTCTTCTGACCCTGCCGCGGTCGACGAACTAGACGGTCTCGATGAAGACGCCTGCCGGCGTGTAGCGGACGTTCTTACTGGCCCGCGGACTTCCCACCACTACCTGGATCTTGGGTTCCGGCTCATTGGCGAAGAACTTCTCGATGGTCAGCACGCTTACCGTGCCGTCCTGCACCCCAGAATCTTTCACCGCCGAACTGAGCACACTCGTCAGGACCGCCGGAGTGACGATGTCGCTCTTGAACGAGCTCTCGTCAACGACACCCGGTTCGTTGCGGCTGACATCAACAGGCCTGACCTTCACGGACGACCCGTCGTAGCGGTACTCGTCGACGTTCTCCCGCTTCTTGGGGTCGATAGCCTGCACCGCCACCGAGGTGTATCCGCTGATCGTGAACATCAGATAGTCGGCCGGGCTCGCGCCGATCTTGTCGTTGATGGCGGTTAGGGCCTTGGTCAGCTCATCGGTGTTCCAGCGTTCGACGGTGTCCTTACTCGGCGCTCCGGCAGCCTGCGAGGCAACGGAATCGAGTGCGTCGGTTGCCTGCCGACGAATGTCGGAACATCCCGCCACCGTCAGACCCAATGCGACACCCAGCGCGATCACACGCGTAACCACCCGACGACTCCTCCTGTTGGCCCTTCACAGCATTCGGTAAGGAACCTAGCGGAAGGTTCGCAGCCGAAGGCTGTTCAGTACCACGAAGACAGATGACATCGCCATCGCCGCGCCCGCGATCATCGGGTTGAGCAAACCCAGGGCGGCCAACGGAATGGCGGCGGTGTTGTAGGCGAAGGCCCAGAACAGATTCGCCTTGATGGTGCCGAGCGTCTTGCGCGAAAGCCGCAGCGCCGTCGGCACCGTGGTCAGGTCACCGCGTACCAGGGTCACATCGCTGGCCTCGATCGCAGCGTCGGTACCGGTGCCCATGGCCATACCGATATCGGCCGTGGCCAGCGCGGCGGAGTCGTTGACCCCGTCGCCCACCATCGCAACCTTCTTGCCCTCGGCCTGCAGACGCTTGACGACATCCGCCTTCTCGGTGGGCTTAACCCCCGCGACGACATCGCTTGCGGCGATACCGACTTCCTCGGCGACGCGTGCGGCCACCTCCGCGTTGTCGCCCGTCAGCAGCACCGGAGTAATGCCCATGGCCTTAAGTTCGTCGATGGCCTGCCGGCTCGACGGCTTCACCGTGTCCGCCACCTCGATCTCACCCCGGCGCAGGCCACCCCAGATGATCGCCGCGGTGGTGTTCTGACCCGCGATGGCCTCGATCGAAACCACTTGACCGTCAACGACGCCGGTTACCCCGATGCCGGGCTCGTTACGGAATCCGGTCACCGGGGACAGCGACATCCCACGCGTCCGCGCCGCTTCCACGATGGCCCTGGCGACTGGATGCTCGGAGGCCGACTCCACCGAGGCGGCGATACGCAGGATCTCGTCGGCGTCGGAGACACCTGACCCGATGTTGCGGCGCACGGCCACAACGCTCATCACGCCGGTGGTCACGGTGCCTGTCTTGTCGAGTACAACGGTGTCGATGCTCTTGACGTTCTCCAGCACCTCCGGACCCTTGATCAGCACACCCAGCTGCGCCCCACGCCCAGTACCCACCAGAATCGCTGTGGGCGTGGCCAATCCGAGCGCGCACGGGCACGCGATGATCAGCACCGCGACGGCTGCGGTGAACGCCGACGACAGCGGGTAGCCCTGAGCCACCCAGCCGACGAACGTCAACGCCGCGATTACGAGTACAACGGGCACGAATACCGACGACACCCGATCAGCGAGCCGCTGCACCTGCGCCTTACCGGTTTGCGCCTCCGTCACCAGCTGCGCCATGCGGGCCAGCTGTGTATCGGCGCCCACCTTGTCGGCGCGTACGACAATCCGCCCGTGCGTGTTGACGTAGCCGCCGACCACCAGGTCTCCCGCGCCGACCTCCACAGGTGCGGACTCACCCGTCATGGTGGCGGTATCCAGGGCCGAGTGACCGTCGACCACTACGCCGTCGGTCGCGACGCGCTCCCCCGGCCTCACGACGAATTCGTCGCCCACCGCCAATTGCTCGACGGGGATGCGCGTCTCGTGCCCGCCACGCAACACCGCGACATCCTTGGCACCCAGGGATAGCAGCGCCCGCAGCGCCGAACCTGCCGAGCGCTTGGCGCGCGACTCGGCGAACCTGCCCGCGAGTAGGAACACGGTGACCGCCGCAACGACCTCGAAGTAGACGTGGACATCCCCGTGGGTGTGCCCGGCGCTCGCGAACAACACCCACAGCGACCACACGTACGCCGCGATGGTGCCCAGTGACACCAGGGTGTCCATGGTCGAGGCGCCGTGGCGTGCGTTGACGAACGCGGCACGGTGGAACGGGTAGCCGCCCCACAGCAAGATCGGTGTGGTCAGCGCCGCGACCACAATCTCCCAGCCGGAGAAATGCCAGGGCATCACCATCGAGATGGCGACCACCGGGATGGCCAACAGCAGTGAGCCGAGCAGACGCGTCTTGAGCTGATTGTCGGGCACGTCGTGGTTCATGTGATCGTGCGGATCGGCGCCGTCGTGCTCGTGGCCGCTCTGCCCAGCGCCGCTACGTGAGCCGCCGACCACCTGGGCCTTGTAGCCCACCGACTCGACAGCCTTGACCAAGTCCTCATCGGAGATCGAACCGTCGTGCTCGACCCGGGCGCTCTCCAGCGCCAGATTCACGCGCGCGGTCACACCCTCGAGCTTGTTGAGCCCCTTCTCCACACGGGACGCGCATGAGGCACACGTCATGCCATGCAGCCGCAGATCGGTGGTCTCCATGCCCGTGTCCGTGAACTCCATGCCTAAATCATACCCCTAGGGGGTACCAAACGATAGGGTGACCTGCGCTACAAGTCGCGCCGCGCCACCACGATCTGCAGTGGCATCGGCAGCTGAACTCTGGCGCGGAGTTCGACAGCTATGGACGGATCCGCGTGTGCAGCCAGGCTACGCAACGCGTTCGGGCCATAGGCGCGCAGCTGGCTGATCGCACCGTCGTGCAGGACCGGGCGCACCCAACCCACAGCCGCCGCGAAGAGATATGACGGCGCCAGCAGTGGAGCCGGCAGGCGCAGCAAGTCGATGATCAAGAGCGTGCGTCCCACCCGAGTGCCCTCGGCGAAGACCTTGGCGGCAAGCGACGGCGGCAGATGATGAAACGACAGCGCGAACACCACCAGATCGAACGCACCGTCTGGGGCATCAATAGCTGTCGCATCCATGGCGCGCACGGTCACCCGAGAGTCCGAACCCAGATCCGACGCCGCGATACCCGCGACCGAGGAGGGCTCGATATCCGTCACCGTGATCGAGGCGTCAGGACGTAACTTCAGCAGTTCACGAGAGAGGCCGCCATGGGCGGCGCCGAGCTCGAGCACGCGCGGACTGTCGATGCCGGCCAGGAATCCGGCCGCCTGCTCCGCATTCCACCTGTGCAGCCCCTTCTTCTCACCGAGGAGATCAAGTGCCTCCACGACGGCGCGTTTCTTCGCCGGGACATCGTCGCGGTCCAGGTACTCCAGCCGGTCCGTCTGCAGCTTGCGGTCCCACAAGCGTGCACCGAATCCAGCACGCGGCATCAGGTCGATATCTGCGGTTGGCGTCATGACACCAGGCTATCCCGATATCAGGAGGCCTGATATTAGAATTAGCTGTGAATCGCCCGATCCGCGTCACGACGACGGGCCCGCACACCCCTCGACACCGCAGAAACCAGGAAAACCCCAGCCACCGCGGTGAGCACTAGCGCCCGCGCCACGCACGCGCCGTCCAGGGCGGTGAAGTACAGCGTCGGCTCGCCCTTGGCGATGGGCGCGACCTCGGTTGGTATGCGCGCGGCCACCGCCGCCCACACCGCGAGCACCATCGCCACCGCCGCGATGGCCAGATCCAGCACTACGCGCTTCCCGAACTTCACCACTGCTCACTCTCGATATCGATTTCCGGATCGTCACCCAGATCCATGCCCGCCGGTGGCGCCGGCACCAACGTGGTGAGCGCGCTGCGCAGCTCCTCATGCTTCTTGGCCCACGCCTGCGCGCGACGCCCCCCGGTCAGGCGCAATCCGACAGGTTTGCGCCCCTTGGGCACACCCGTCAGCTCGCCCAGCGGACGCGATTCCTCCCATACGTGACGGTCGGCGTCGGGATATAGCCACTTGATCTGGCTGACCGCCAGCGTCTCGCCACCCTGACGAAGTTCGGTGGGTGTCAGCTCCACCGTGGCGTGCACTCGCGCGGCGTAAATCTGCAGCGCGATAAAGAAGGCCACGATGGCCGCCGTGATCAACGGCATGACCGGACTGAAGCCCCCCTTGCCCCACACCTGCAGGCCGAACATGATCAACCCGGCGAGGGGACCGAGCAGCAGCCACCGCCACCGGCCACCGGGCTCATAGAACAAACGCGGTTCAGCGTCGGCCACGTCAGCCATGTTCACCCCCTTCGAACCAGTTCTGTGCGGTCGGCCTGATGATCAGCACATTGGCCACTATCAGCGATAGGGCGGCGATGAGCAGCAGCGGGCCCACCGAACCGGTGCTTGCCATCGCAATGGCACCGAGCACCGAGACCACCGAGAGCGTGATCAGTGCCCGCCGATAGCGCACATCACCCCGCCTGGTCCGCCCGGCCAGAAATGCGATGCCGGCCGCCAGCAGGATGCACAACACACCCCACGCCCGGAAGTACGTGACGAGATTTCGTACGTCAGCGTCGGTCAGCTCCGGCTTCGCGGCCGCCCGCACCGCGTCATAGCGCTGAGTCACTCCGGCCAGACCGTTCAGGAACAGGGCCGCCGACGACACCACCCAGAACCAGAACGCCACATCGACGATGCGTGGGCGCGGCTGTTCGGGTGTCATTCAGGCAGCGTATCGGGGGTGTTTAGCGCTGCCTTGTCAGGTACGCGGTTGAGTCCTCACGATGCAGCAGAAACAGGCCGCCACAGATCAACACGGACGCGGTGATGCCCGAGAGCGCCTGCACAATCGCCGGCACCCCTTCCAGGTCGATCAACCGGGTAGCGGTGAACACCACCGATCCCACCGCACCTCCGGTGAGGAAGGTGCGGGCCAGCCGATATCCCGCGCGCATGAGGAAGATCCCGGTGACCACGAGAGACCCCACTACAACGACGATGAACCCGTTGAAGGCATACACCGTCCAGAGCGGGGCGGCCTTACGCACCTCCGGGTCTTGCTGCCATTGACCGACGTTCGCGGCCATGTAACTCACGATCATCAACGGCAGCGCGGCCAGCCACAGCCAGCAGCCGGTGTCGATGTCGTCGGGTCGCGGCTTGGCCGGACCGCCCGGGGGTTGTCCAGCCAATCCGCCGGGTTGGTGCGGATCGGGATACGTCACGCGACCACGGTAGTGGAGAAGCGGGAAGCAGTGGCCGCGGCAACCTGGTCACCTACAGATGTAGTGGCTGAAATCCCCGGGAGGGGCAGTTGCGGCCCCGCTGCCAGCTACTATTGCGCGCTATGGGGACGCCGACGACTGCCGGCGCAGGGGGCGCGCTGATGGACAAGTGGCGCGGGTGGGTCACGCCGAAACGCTTCTGGTGGGGGCTACTTGTCGTCGTACTTGCCGTCTCGAGCCTTTTCGGTGGTTTGCGAACCGCCAGCACGAAAGACAGGTACACCGAACTCGCTGCCGGTCAGACCTACAACGCCGGCCAGTTCGATGTCACAGTCCAGAACGCTCGCATCGAGCTGCTGGGATACGGAACGAAGTTGGATATCCGTTCTGCCGGAGCGGGATACGTCCTGCTCGTCGTGGAGGCGACGATCAAGAACACGTCTGCCGAGACTGCGGCGCCGCCAAAGGCGCAGGATGCGTCCGATCCTGAACTGGTGCAGGCCGGCATAAAGCCCGACAAGCTCTTCAACGCCGAGTACACCAGACGACTGGACTACACGCCGGCAAGCGCCCTAACCATTCAACCCGGAATGACCGACCGAATTGTTTTCGTCTGGAGTGCCACTCGCAGCTCACTCACCATCGGCCAACCGATTGTGGTCCAGATCAACGGCTTTGAGCGCGCGTACACGGCGGGTTTAAGTGAGCGATGGCAGTGGAATCCCGCATCGCGGCACGGTGTCTACCACCTGACGTTGGAAGACAGCGCATGACGTGGCGCCGCGTCCTGAACTGGGGCGTCTTCGCGGTGCTGGTCGTCTGCGCGATCCTGGTCAGGAACCATCAGATCGACAAGGTGGAGCTGCAAGAACCCATCGACGTGCGCGGAGCCGAAGGGCAACGGCTGATCGGCCGTAACATCGCGGCGACCCTCACCGGAATCACGATCACCGATTCGGTGATCGGTGACTATGGCGATGACCACCCCGAAATCTATGCAGCACATAAGGGTTGGGTGCTGGCCATCTTCAGCATCGACGCCCAGTCCACGGTTTCCGATGACAAGACAAACACCGATCTCGTCATCGCCGAGAACACCTACGGCACGCGCTACATGGGTATCGTCCCCGAACTGCAGCTGACCCCGGGCATTCCCAACCAAGGCTATGCGGGAACGTTCGAAATCCCCGCGTCGGCACTGCAGTCGCGCGCGTCATTCCGGGTGACCGGCTCAGGCAACCCCAGCCGTGACTCTCGCCTGGTATTCGACGTCACGCTGGCCAACGCACAGCGTGTTCCGGCGCTGATCGTGAAGAAGCGCATATGAACCGGATGCTCCGGCGAAACGTCCTCGCGCTGCTGGTGATAGCGCTCCTGACTCCTGCATACCTCTTCTGGGTCATCCAGGCCCGCTACGACGAGTACGCCAAGGTCCAGCATCCGGACCCAGATATCGTTGTTGCCCACCACCAATCGGCCACGTTGCACGGCGTCATCTGGTCGGTCAAAGGCATCCTCCGAGAGAACAAGTCGCGCAGCTATTCCGACCGAAACAAGCCGTTACCGCAGGGCACCGAAATCCTCCGGGTCGGGTTCGAACGCACGGTCGTTCCCGGCCAGCAGCCACCAAGTCCCCAGGCATGCACACCGACGCTGATATCGGGTACGACGCGATGGAGCAGACAGACCAACGGGTACAGCGTCACGATCGACGGGACCACCACAGAACTCGACAGCGTGACGGTAGGCCCCGAGGGAACCAACGGCACGTGTCAGGAAGACGGGGTCTTCCAAAGCGGATTCCTGGTTCCCAAGGGCACCCGTCCCGACGCGATCGACGTCCACATTCTCTGGGGAAAGTCAGACAGCCAGACTGTCCGGTTTCAGCTCGTCGGCTGACGCTGAGACTCACCTGTCACGCTTCGTGTTCCCCGTACGAACAACGCATAGACCGCGGTGATGAGGCAGATCTGCAGCACCGCGGCGACAGTGTCCGGCACGATACTCAAAGCATCCTTCATGCCCAGCCACCAATCCGCTTCATGCGGACCCATCAGCACCGAAATCGCACGTGCCAGCCAACCAGGTTTACCCGGAGCTTCACTTGCGTTGCCAAACAGCCAGCCCAGACAGTTGAAGGCCAACACATAGGTGGCGATGGGTACGGCGCCGGTCTTGAAGATCACGTACACCGCATCACGCACCGCCTCGGCCTGTACACGAAACGGCCACGCAAGTATCGCGAAACTGGACCTGCCGGAAACACGCTCGACCATATCGGCCCCGGGTCGTCCGCTCAGCAGCTCCCGACGCGCCTGTTCCCAGTTCGCTTTCGGGACAAGGGCATACACCACACCGGCGATCGTCAGCCAACCCAGCGGAACCACCATCACACCGACTACCTGCCCGATGCCCCATCCGAGCGCATCCCAGACCGCACTGCCGAACGGCACGTGCGCCGCCAAGTCGTGTCCGGTTTCCTTGGCCCACTGGATGACTCGCCGCGACTCGACCCAGTGCTTCAGATTCAGATCGGTCAGCCAGTTCCCTATCAACAGGTAGATCCAGGCGGCCTCGAGATAGAACTCGATCGCGATCACCCAGCTGGGCAGCCGATCGCGGGTCCGGCGCAGGACCGAGCGGACCAGGAAGATGCCGCCCGCGATGGCCAGCGTCAGGTAGGTCTTTTCGATGATGGGGGCGGGCGTGCGGAACACGGAGTTGTCGAACGCGACCACCATGAATCCGGCCCAGTCGTTCACCAAGTATCGCCATGCAGAGTAGAAGGCGATGAACGGCAGCACTGCGCCGGTCAGCGCGCCCGCGGTGGCACGGAAGCCGCTTCCTCCGGATTGTGGAAGCTGCACGGGCGTATCGGCGATCGCGGGGCGCATGAGCAGCAACATCCCGATCAGAGCAGCCAGTTGTGACAGCATCCCGAATGGCAGGATTACGGCGGCCAGATACGGTCGCCCGGGCACCGCATGCGCGGCCCACCAGAAGATGAGGTCATGGGCGAATCGTCCGCTGAGATACACCGCGACGAGCTGAGGCAGTACTGTCCACGCGCGCGCACCTACGGCTCTCAGCACCCCCAGCATGAGGCGATCCTAAGCGCTACACGGCGCAGCAGGCTCGCGCCCGGGCAAACCCGGCACTACACCTTTAGTCGGCGAGCCAGCCTGCGACGTCCGCGGCCCAGTAGGTGAGCACGATGTCGGCCCCTGCGCGCCGGATCGAGGTCAGCGTCTCCAATGCCATGGCCTTTAAGTCGATCCAATTGTTCTGAGCCGCAGCGCAGATCATCGAATACTCACCCGAGACCTGGTATGCCGCAACCGGCACCGGCGATACGTCGGCCACTTGCCGGAGCACGTCGAGATAGGCCATTGCCGGTTTCACCATGAGGATGTCGGCACCCTCCTCGACATCAAGCTCGGCCTCGCGTAGGGCTTCCCGGCCGTTCGCCACGTCCTGCTGGTAGGTGCGCCGGTCTCCCTGCAGTGACGAGCCCACCGCCTCACGGAACGGCCCATAGAACGCCGAAGCGTACTTGGCGGCATACGCCAAAATGATGACGTCGGTGTGGCCGGCGGCGTCCAGTCCATCGCGAATGGCGGCCACCTGACCGTCCATCATGCCGCTCGGACCCACCACATGCGCACCCGAATTGGCCTGCGCTACCGCCATATCCGCGTACTGCTTGAGTGTCACGTCATTGTCCACCCGGCCCGCGGCATCCAACACCCCGCAGTGGCCGTGATCGGTGAACTCGTCGAGGCAGGTATCGGCCATCAGCACCGTGGAGTTGCCGAGGTCGGCGGCCAGGGTCGACAGTGCCCGGTTGAGGATGCCCTGCGGATCCAGCCCGGCGCTACCGGTGGCGTCCTTGTCCTTCTCCTTGGGAACCCCGAACAACATGAGTCCGCCGACACCGGCCTTCACCGCGTCCTCGGCGGCCCGGCGCAAGGATTCGATGCTGTGCTGCACCACGCCCGGCATGGACGCGATGGGGCGCGACTCGGTAACGCCATCTGCCACGAACATCGGCAGCACCAACTGCCGCGGTGCCAGCGTCGTCTCTGCCACCAGCCGACGGATCGCCGGGGTGGACCTCAGCCGACGCGGACGCTGGTAAGGAAACGACACCGCAATGGCCTCCGCTATCTGTCCGCTGCTTCTCCCGCTATCTCGCTACTAGCGCCGACGGCTCTTCTTACGCGGCGGCGGCAGCGCGCCCTCGGTGCGCAACCGCGCGGCATGCTCGGCGAGAGCCTCGACCAGCGGGCCGACGGCGGCGGTCTCCGGCTGCACGTCCACACGCAGCCCGAATTCGATTGCGGTCTCCGCGGTTTTCGGTCCGATGCAGGCCACGATGGTGCGCGCATGCGGCTTCCCGGCGATACCCACCAGATTGCGAACCGTCGAGCTCGAGGTGAAGCACACGGCGTCGAATCCACCGGTCTTAATCATCTCGCGGGTCTGCGCCGCGGGCGGCGCCGCACGCACGGTGCGGTACGCAGTCACGTCGTCGATTTCCCAGCCGCGCTCCCGCAGCCCCTCGGCGAGGGTTTCGGTGGCGATGTCGGCGCGAGGCAACAGCACCCGGTTCACCGGGTCGAAAACGTCATCATAGGGCGGGAACTCGTCGAGCAGACCGAGTGAGGACTGTTCGCCCGCCGGCACCAGCTCGGGGTTGATGCCGAACGCGCGCACCTTGTCGGCGGTGGCCTGACCCACGCACGCGATCTTCACACCGGAGAACGCGCGGGCGTCCAAGCCGAATTCGGCGAACTTCTCCCACACCGCACGCACCGCATTGGTGGAGGTGAACACCACCCACTGGTAGCGACCGTCGACCAAGCCCTTGACGGCCCTTTCCATCTGGGCCGGGCTGCGGGGGGGCTCGACGGCGATGGTGGGCACCTCGACCGGCAGAGCGCCATAGCCGACCAGCTTATCGCTCATCTCGCCGGCCTGATCCTTGGTGCGCGGAACCAGCACGGTCCAGCCGTACAGTGCGCGGCTCTCCCACCAGTTCAGCTTCGAGCGACCACCGACCACGCGGCCGATCGTCAGCACCAGGGCGCCGGTCATCGGTCCGTTCGGATCGTTGGCGTCCACCGGGACACCGTCGATCAGTGAGGCCAGCGTGGTCTCCACGGTCCGCTGTGCGCAAGTGGTGCCCTGCGCGGTGACCGCGACCAGAGTCTGGTCGGACAAACCGTGCTCGATGAGCGCCTTGGCGGCATCGGGCACATGCGTGGGGGTGGCGTGCAGGATCAGCGGACCCGGAGCAGCGGCCAGCGCCGCCCAGTCCACATCACCGCGCACATCGGCGACGGTGTGCGCGGAGCCCGGAGGCAGACCGGCGTAGGCGGGCACCGCAGTGCTCGACGACAGCCCGGGCAGAATCTCGAAGGCGACCTGGGTACGGGTGACCGCGGTGACCTCGGCCAGCACCGAATCGATCGAGAGCGGATCGCCGGCGACCAGCCGCACGACGTCCACGCCGTTCTTGGCCTCAGCAACCAGGGTCTTGGCGACATCGGCGGGATCACCCAGCGCCGGACGGATGTCGATGGTCAGCGGCGGCTCGACAACGGCCTCGACGTCACTCGACGTGGGCGCGTCATCGTTGCCGGTCGCGGGCTTGGCGGGCGCGGGTTCAGGAAGCTCGACCGCGGACCCGACGAGATCGAGCACCGCTTGCGGCACATCGGGGTCGGTGAACGCGACCGTGGCGCCGGTGAGTACCGCGCGCGCCCGGACGGTCAACAGACCGGGGTCGCCCGGCCCGGAGCCAACGAACAGGATGCGCCCTGGCTTCTTGCGCCCTCGGGTCACTACTGCCTCCCATATCGGCGGTTTGCGCCGCCTATTCAGCTGTCATCAGTGCTCGCGCACCGAGATCGAGCAGCTCCCTCGCGACCGCGAGCCCAAGCTCTGCGGCCCGATCGGGGGTGCCAATCCCGGAGGCCCGAATCACGTCAGATCCGTCCAGCGCCGCCGCACATCCGCGCAACGACAGTTCGTCGAAGACGCGGCCATCCTCATCAATCGACTCGACCACCTCGGCGATCGCGCCAACCGGTGCGGTACAGCCCGCCTCCAGCTCGGCAAGCAGAGCCCTTTCGGCAGTCACCGCGGCGCGCGTGTCGGCGTGATCGAGTTCCGCCAGTACAGCCACCAGATCGGTGACCTCACTGCGGCACTCCACCGCCAGCGCTCCCTGAGCCGGCGCGGGCAACACCTGCACCGGTTCCAGTGTCTCGGTGATGCGGTCCAGACGTCCGATACGGGCCAAACCCGCCCGGGCGACTACCACAGCATCAAGATCACCATTGGAGACCCTGCTCAACCTGGTATCCAGGTTGCCTCTTAGGGGGCGAATTTCCAAACCGAGACCCAGTGCTCTAAGCTGCGCGGCCCGCCGCGGGGACGAGGTACCGATCACCGAACCCGTCGGCAACTCCCCCAGCACCAGTCCGTCCCGGGCCACGAGGGCATCCCGGTAGTCCTCACGAGGGGGAATGGCGGCGATGACGAAGCGTGGGTCAGCCGCCGTTGGCAAATCTTTGTAGGAATGCACGGCAACATCGACGACGTTATCGGCGATGGCCTCGCGCAGAGCGGCCGTGAAGACCCCCACACCGATTTGCTCGACGGGTGCCGACGACTGGTCTCCTGCCGTCGTCACGATTACCAGCTCTGCCTCGTGTCCTTTGGCGCGCAGCGCATCCCGGATAACCCCGGCTTGAGTCGTCGCTAACAGACTGCCGCGGGTACCAATTCGGATCATCGGCTCTCTTCGTGTAATTCCTTTGTGGCAAGCGGCAATTCGCCGGCCGTGGCCACCGCCTCGACGGTGTGCGGATCAAGCTCGAACAGCTCGCGCAACGCCTCGGCATAACTGTCGCCACCGGGTGCCGACGCCAGCTGCTTCACGCGCACCGTGGGGGCGTGCAACAGCTTGTCGACGACTCGGCGAACTGTCTTGGCGACCTCGTCGCGCTCGGCCCCCGCCAGGCTCGGCAGCCGGCCATCGAGCCGCAGCAGTTCGGCCTCCACCACCTCAGCGGCCCGTTGGCGCAACGCGGTAACCGTCGGGGTGACCTCGGCCATCCGCTCACCGGTCAGATATCGGGCCACCTCGTCGTTGACGATCTGACGAGCAGCGCCCGCATCATCGGCTGCCGCGCGCGCGGTGGGCTCACGCTGGATGCGCTCCATGTCCACCACGACGACGCCGGGTAGCCCGGCCACCGTCGGATCGACGTCGCGCGGCATGCCCAGATCGCAGAACACGAGTTCACGGCCACCGCCCAGGGCGCGGTGAACATCGGCCAGTGAAATCACCGGCCGGACGGCTCCGGTACAGGAAACCACCACATCGGCTTGTGCCAGCGCCTGGTCAAGATGGTCCAGCGTGATCGCCTGCGCGTTCACGCCCGCCTCGCGCGCCGTCGCGGCGAGCCGTTGCGCACGCTCGGCACTGCGGTTCACCACCCAGAGGTTGTCGATCCCGGCGCGAATCAGCTGCGCGGTCGCCAGTGAGCCCATCGAACCGGCCCCGACCACGGCGGCGGTGCGTCCGGGCAGACCGTCGAGCTTGCCGTCCGCCAGATTCAGGGCCACCGACACCACCGAGGCACCGGCCGCGTCGATACCGGTCTCCGAATGCACCCGCTTGCCCACACGCAGCGCGCTTTGAGACAGCTCATGCAATACCCGGCCCACCGCTTGATGCGTTTCGGCGGTGGCATACGCATTGCGCACCTGACCCAACACCTGCTGCTCGCCGATCACCATGGAATCCAGGCCGCTGGCCACCGCGAACAGGTGCTCGACGGCAGCCTCGCTGTACCGGACGTAGGCGTATTTGGTGAGCTCGTTCATGCCCATGCCAGCGTGACGGGCGATTGCCTCACCGATGACGGTCAGGCCGCCGTGGAAGGCCTCAACCACGGCATATACCTCGACCCGGTTGCAGGTCGAGAGCACCATGACCTCTGTGACCAGGGGCGATTGCAGTATGTGTTCGATGATCTTGGGCTGATCGGCCTCGCCAATCGCCAGCTTCTCCAGCACCGGCACAGGCGCGCTACGGTGCGAGGCTCCGAACAGCAGGACACTCACCGCAGGTCACTCCGCTGACATCTCACTGTCCAGCTCCCTTGCTTTTGGTGAGGCTCGAACTTCATGCACGGTAGCCCGAAAATGGCCACTGGGCAAAATCCAAACAGCCTGTTATCGGTCACGTTTCAGGTCCGCCCGGAGCCGAGGCTCGTCTACTTCCCAATAGCTGTGCTCCTGACCGTCCAGCAGCACCACCGGAAGCCGGTCACCGAACTCCGCTCGCAACGACGAATCTGTGATCGCGGCCTCATCCACATCGGTGACGGTGAGTGAGACCCCGAACTCGTCGGCCAGGGCCACCAATTCACGCTGCGCACGTTCGCAGGCAGAGCACCCCACGCGTGTCAGCAGCGTTAGTGACGTCATATGTCAATTCTGCCACCGGGTCCCCCGAGTTCCCGCCACCCTCAGTAGGGTTAAACGGCATTCGGAAACGGCGGACAGGAAGGGCGGTTAAGCCGGTCATGACCAGCCCCCAGATCAACGGCGACCCCCCTACCGAAGGCCCCGCGGAGGAACAGCTGCTGGCCGAGGCGTTCGCCGAAGACGTCGCGCGCGCCGCCTCCTTCGCCGAGGCAGACGCCGCGGCGGCCATCGAGCAGCCCACGGGTCCGCCGCCTGCCGATCTGACCGCCGCCGCGTTCTTCGACGTCGACAACACCCTGGTGCATGGCTCCTCACTGGTGCACTTCGGCCGCGGCCTGGCGCAGCGCGACTATTTCCAGTACTCGGACATGCTTCAGTTCGTCTGGGCGCAGGCGAAGTTCCGGCTGACCGGCCGGGAGAACTCCGACGATGTCGCGGCGGGCCGGCAGAAGGCGCTCTCTTTCATCGAGGGCCGCAGTGTCGACGAGCTCGTCACACTCAGCGAGGAGATCTACGACGAGACGCTCGCCGACAAGATCTGGCCCGGCACCAGGGCGCTGACTCAGATGCACCTCGACGCCGGCCAACAGGTGTGGCTCGTCACGGCCACTCCCAAGGAGCTGGCCGAGACCATCGCCCGGCGGCTGGGCCTCACCGGGGCGCTGGGCACCGTCGCAGAATCGGTGGACGGGGTGTTCACCGGCCGGCTGGTCGGCGACATCCTGCACGGGCCGGGCAAGGCGCGGGCCGTGCGCAACCTGGCCATCCGCAACGGGTTGAATCTCAAGCGCTGCACCGCCTACAGCGACAGCATCAACGATGTGCCGATGCTCTCCTTGGTGGGAACCGCGGTGGCCATCAATCCCGATGCGGAGCTACGGGACGTGGCACGGCGCCGAGGGTGGGAGGTCCGCGACTTCCGTACCGCGCGCAAGGCGGCCCGAATTGGCGTGCCCTCGGCGGTGCTGCTCGGCGCCGCGGGTGGAGCCCTCGCGGCCGCACTGGCCCGTCGTGAGAAGTAATGATCGGCATTACCGCTGCTGATAGGCTCAGCGCCGCTTGAACTGTCTAGATTCGTACCTGACCTGCAGCGAAATGGGTTAATGCATGGCCATCCGCCAAGACATCGTCGGAACGCACTACCGCTACCCCGATTACTTCGAGGTCGGCCGCGAGAAGATGCGTGAATTCGCCGCGGCCATCAAGGACGAGTGCGAGGTGAACTCGGGCGTCGTGGCTCCCATCACCTTCCTGGCGGTCGCGGGCCGGCGGGTGCAGCACAAGATCTTCACCGAGATGGATCTGCCCATCAATGTGGCACGCGTGTTGCACCGCGACCAGAAGCTCAAGTTCCACCGCCCCATCAAGGCAGGCGACCGGCTCTACTTCGATAGCTACCTGGACAGTGTGCTGGAGTCGCACGGCATGGTGACGGCCGAAGTACGGGCCGAGGTGACCGATGCCAACGGTGAACCCGTCGCGACGAGCATCGTGACCATGATCGGTGAGGCCGAGGGCCACGAAACCGACGCGGCTTCGATGGCCGCGAACATCGCCTCACATCGCAAGGCTTAGCGGCCTCGACGGTCCTGCCGATAGGTGCTCGGGGTCGTCCCGAACCAGCGCTTACAGCTTCGGGTGAACACGCTCTGCTCGGCGTAGCCGAGCTGCCTGCTCAGATGATCGAGACTCAGATCGGTATCGGACAGCAGTCGCTCGGCAGCTTCCCGACGGGTTTGGTCGACGAGCTCGGCAAAGGTCGTGCCCTCGGCTCCGAGTCGACGTTGCAGCGCCTTCGGGTGCACTCCGAGGTGTAAGGCGATGTCCCCCAAACCAATCGCTCCGGTCGGGAGCAGCTGCCGAATAAGGACACGGGCCAGCTGACTGGAATCTGGTTTGCGGTTGGCCTGAGTGCCCGTCAAGTAGTCGACGGCAGTCTGGTGGGCGAGATGATCCTTGGGCAACGACTTCTGCATGTCGGTGGCCCGCAGGGTGAAACCGCCGACAGGCTCACAGAAGAACGGTGAACAGCCGAAATAGCGCTGATACCCCGCGGCCGCGGTGAGTGCCTGGTGCGGTAGATGAACGGAAACAGGCCGGTAGCTCCCACCCAGGAAGTGATGCAGCACCCGCAGTGTGACACCCAGCGACAGTTCGACTGCCTGCGCCTGCGGAGGGGCGGGGGTCAAGAGATACTCGAACTCGAACCGGCACAGCGACGGATCCCGATGCGCTGTGACCCGAGCGCCTATCGCCGGACAGTATGCGCCCATGAACTTTTCGAGAATCGCGAAGGCATCGGCAACTGTGGCCGCCGTGCGCGCCGCCAAACCCACCGGCCCCAGGATCTCGATGCCCTGCCGCCGGGCCAGTCGCCGACCGAAGTCCGGCGCGTTAAGGGCCGCCGCGGTTTCCTCCAGTGCGCGAGCGCCGTTGCGCAGGGAGATGAACCGCTCGTACGATCCGGCGTCTGCCGGTGAAACCCGCGCTCTGGCAAGCAGTTCACTGCCGTCCCCGCCGAGTTCGGCCACCAGCTGGTGATAGTTGGTGAGCGCCGAACCACGGATCACCGACATGTCTCAAACTGTCAAATATTTGTCTTCCAATGTCAAGACAAGCAGGTGGGATGTGCTGCACGATCAACGTTCGGCGAACAAGATCGTCACCACAGGAGAGGGTGAGTCCGTGAAGGTTTGGTGTATGCAGTGGACCAAATTATTGGTCGTGATGAGCACCGTCGCATTGGCGGCGGGACTTACCAGCTGCTCGAAAGAGTCTGGTTCCCAGAAGCTTTCCACCGACGAGGCCAAGTCCATCGCCATGGACGCGTATGTATTTGGCTATGCCCTTGTCACCATGGAGATGACCCGCCGCGTGATGACCAACGTGGAGAAGGTCGAATCTCCCCGCGCCCCAATGGGACAGCTCATGCGGATGCGCGAGTATCCCAACGCGGCCTTTCGCGATGTCACCGCGCCCAATGCCGACACCCTGTACACGAACGCGTTCCTCGACGTTGGCAAGGAACCGTGGATCGTGAGCCTGCCCGATGCCCACGATCGCTATTACCTGCTTCCCATGCTTGACGGGTACACCAATGTCTTCGAGGTGCCCGGCAAACGCACGACAGGGACCGGCCCCCAGACTTATGCCATCACCGGACCTGGCTGGAAAGGCGAACTGCCCCAAGGAATCAAGGAATACAAGTCGCCGACGTCGATCGTGTGGCTACTGGGTCGCATCTACTGCACTGGAACCCCGGAGGATTACGCCGCCGTCCACAAAATGCAGGACGAAATCTCGTTGGTGCCGTTGAGTTCGTACGGCAAGCAATACACCCCGCCCGCTGGCACCGTAGATCCGAGCATCGACATGAAAACGCCCGTCCGTGACCAGGTCAACAATCTGAGCACCAAGGCATACTTCGACATGCTGGCCGCCCTGATGAAGGACAATCCGCCCACCGAGGCCGACAAGCCGATCGTGGAGAAGATGGCCAAGATCGGCATCGAGGCCGGAAAGCCCTTCGACATCGACAAATTCGGTGCCGACACCGTCAGCGCCCTGCAATCGGTGCCCAAGGAAGCATTCGGCAAGATCATGGCGCACTTCAAGGACGCAGGCGAGAACATCAACGGGTGGGTGTTCACCACCAAGACCGGCGTATATGGCACCGAGTACCTGCAGCGCGCAACGGTCGCCGCAATCGGGCTGGGCGCAAACCGGCCCGAGGACGCCGTCTACCCCACCTCGGAGGTCGACAACACCGGGAAACCGTATGACGGGTCACGTCAGTACGTGCTGCACTTCGACAAGGATCAGCTACCACCTGCCGAGGGATTCTGGTCACTGACGATGTATGACGCGGGAATGTTCTTCGTCGACAACCCACTGAACCGGTACACACTGAGTCAGCGCAACAACTTCGCGACCAACCCCGACGGATCGGTGGATCTGTATCTGCAACACGACAATCCCGGACCAGGAAAGGAGTCGAACTGGCTCCCCGCACCCGAGAGAAAGTTCAACCTCATGCTCCGCCTGTACTGGCCGAAGGAAACGCCGCCGTCGATCATTGACGGCACCTGGAAACCACCCGCCGTGCAACAAGTCCCGTAAGGAGATGTCCATGAAGCTCGTTGCCACAAGCCTATTTACAGCCCTGAGTGCCGCAGCACTCTTCACCGCGGCGGCCGCGAATGCCGAACCCGAGCGTCCGCCGAACTGTACGGCGGCCGACCTCGCTGGAGTCTCGGCGGGCGTCGCCGCCTCCACCTCGAGTTATCTGTTCACCCACCCGGAGGTCAACGACTTCTTCACGAGCCTTGCGGGCAAGCCGCACAGCGAGATGCAAAGCGCGGTGAAGGCCTACTTCAGCACCAACCCCGAAGCCGAGAACGATCTGCGCTCCATCCGCCAGCCCGTCGTCGACTTCCGCGAGCGCTGCCAGCTGCCGCAGGAGCGGCAGCCGTGAGGCCCGGTGTAGCCGCGGCAACAGTCGCGGTGGCCTTCGCGGGGCTGCTGCCCATTGCGCTGCCCACGGCCAACGCCGATGTCTGCGTGGGCGGCGGGCGCCGAGTCTCGGTGAGCGGCTGCATGAACGTCGCCGACACCGTGCAGCGATACGCACCTCCGCCTGAGGACTACGCACCCTTGCCGGACGATCCTCCGCCCCCTCCCCCCGCACCGAACGTTCACGCGTGCGTGGGCTACAACGGCCGCTGGGTAAGCGCGAGCGGCTGCAACCCCTGACGGTGCGCGGCTAGCCGTCTTTTCCTAAGCCGGCGATGTAGTCGACAAGAGCCGGATGCAGTCGATGCCGCCGGAAATCGGCGGCCGGGTCGGGCCGCCAGAAGATCGGCAGTTCGTTATCTTCGGCTGCGCGATGACACTTCAGCAGCAAGTCGTCGTTCAGTGGTTCGGCAGCCCGTCTGCGCAGCGCCGATTTGAGCTCGTCGGGAAGTGCCTCCCACACCGCTTCCGGCTTCAGATCGACGCTCACTGCGCCAGGCCGCTGTTGCCCATATCGGCCAAACTCAGCTGAGTGCCCGGGGCTGCCGGCGAGTCACGGAGGATGATCGCCGACGGCTCGGCGCCCTCGGGAATGTCGAACGCGATGGACGCCACGATGCTGTCGCCGGGATCGATGTCCGCACCGAGCACAGGCTGAGAGGCGTTCTGGTCCGCATCCACGGTTTGATCACCGGCGACAAGTTGCTGAATAGCCGGCTCGAACCGCTGGCGATCGGTGCCGTCGTTGATCACGCGCACTCCGACCAGAACGTGGCCGCCCTGCGCATTCTCGGGCAGCCCAGGATCGCCCGCGACCAGATACGCCGTGACGTCGGTCACCGCGATGGCTAACTGGCCGGAACGCCCCTGATGCCCGAGGCCGGCCGCTTCGGGCGTCACCGAAGCAACTTCACTGACTGGCATCGATCGAGGGATGCTGATGTTTCTACCGTCGTCGAGACCCAACAGTGTGGCAACCACAATGAAGGTCGCAATAACGCCGCCGAACAGCATCGGCGCTGCAGGAAAATCGCCACCCCGGGAGAAGTGGGCAATGCCACCCTGACCCTCCAGCGAAGGTTGAGTCACAATACTAATCCTCAATTCGGGGTAGCGGTACAACAGCTGAGCGCCCCCGCGATTGACTAAAGGCTAACATCAATAGAGCCTATCGGCACGTCGGTACATTCGTTACCGACCAGGGCCAGTCGTTTGCGAGGAAAGGCCGCCAACACGGGGCTTCGCACCGATGTGGCTTTGCTGATTTGAGCGCAGCCCAGCAGGCTCCCCGGCACGACGTGCGATGACGGCAGCAAGTGAGCAGCCAGGGCACCGCACAGACGGGCTAGTTAGCGGTTGGATCTCCGTGGGCACCCCGGACCGCAGGCGGCAATGACGCGGCCGCCCCCACTCGGCGCCGAATCCTCGTCAGCTGTATTGGGCTGCGAGCTTGCCGATCACCGCGGTGAACTCGTCCATGGTGGTGTCGAGAATGTCCCCCACAGACTCGACCGCACCGATGCGCCCGGCCACCTGCCCGCCAAGTGGCACGAAGGTGTCCATATCGCCCCCGAAGTAGAGGTCCACCGGATTCCCGGTCTCCATGAGCGACACCAGATCCCGTCGTTCCATCTCTTCGGTGCGCTCGCTGCGCAAGGCGCGCAGACCTGGCTTGGTCAGCCTGTTCAGTAGCACGGTGTCGGTCTCGCGCGCAGCGACCACCGCCGCCTTCCAGTTGCCGTGGATGGGTGACTCGGCGGCCGACATCATCCGGGTACCCATCTGCACACCCTCGGCGCCGAGCGCGAAAGCCGCCGCCATGGATGCACCGTCACAGATACCGCCGGCGGCGATGATCGGAACGTCCACCTGCGAGCGCACCAGTGGCAGCAACACCATGGTCGACGCACCCTTGGGATCCTTGAAACCGCCGCCTTCGACGCCTTCCACCACCAGGCCGTCCACTCCCGCGTCGACAGCCTTGAGGGCGGCCGCGAGCGTCGGGACGACATGAAAGACGGTAAGGCCGTTGTCCTTGAGGATCCGGGTGTACTTGTTGGGGTCGCCCGCGCTGGTGGTCACGAACGTCACGCCCTGATCGACCACAAACTGCGCGATGGAGGGGTCTCGCACGAAAGCCTGTGCGATGTTCACCCCGAATGGTTTGTCGGTGAGCTCACGCATGAGGCGAATCTCGCCCTTGATGGCATCGAGCTCGCCCGAGCTTGTTTCGATGATGCCGAGCCCGCCGGCTTCGCAGACCGCGCTGGCCAGCCGGGATCGCGCGATCCAGCCCATCGGAGCCTGCACGATCGGCCGCTCGATACCCAGCAGTTCGGTTACCCGGTTGGTGATCACGCATCGAACTTACGCCGCCCGCACTGTGCCCCGCGGCGAGGATCTGCGATACGAAACCGCCAGTACACGGCGTATCGGCGTAGAGGGAAGACCTAGCCGAAGAACATGTTGCGACGACCCGCGAGCAGCCGGTACAGCGTCTGCTGGATGGTCTCGCGGACCTGGTCGGTGACCTCGAATGTCACCATCGGATCGTCGGCCGCCGTCTCGTCAAACCCGTCCGTGGGGATCGGTGTACCGAACTCGATATGCCACTTGGACGGCAGCGGCACCAACCCCACGGGACCTGCCGCCGGGAACAGCGGCGTCACCGGGAAGTAGGGCAGACCGAACAGCCGGGCGATCACCTTCAGGTCGGCGATCATCGGGTAGATCTCCTCGGACCCGACGATCGAGCACGGGATGATCGGCGCTCCGGTACGAATGGCTGCCGCGACGAATCCTCCACGGCCGAATCTCTGCAGCTTGTAGCGATCCTTGAACGGCTTACCCAGTCCCTTGTATCCCTCGGGGAACACGGCGGTCAGCTCGCCCGCGGACAGTAGCCGGTGCGCGTCGGCAGTGCACGCCAGCGTATGACCCGCCTTTCGCGCCAACTGTCCCAGGAACGGTGCATCGAACACCATGTCGGCGGCCAGGTTGCGCAGGGTGCGGTTGCCGGGGCACCGGTCATGCACGGCCACCGAGAGCATCAGCCCGTCGAGCGGCAGCACACCCGCATGGTTAGCCACAACCAACGCCCCACCGGTCGCGGGAATGTTCTCGACCCCGGTCACGTCCACCCTGAACCATCGGTTGAACAGTGGCCTGAGCAAAGGAAGTAGCAGCGATTCGTTGAGGTGCTCGTCGAATCCGAAATCGTCGACGCTGTAGTCGCCGCCGACTCGGCGGCGAATGAACTCAGCGACGGCGGCGATGTTGGCCGCGAGGGCAGTCAGCGACTCTTCATCGCCCAGAGGGGCGTTGCCCTGTGCCGCGCGAATCTCGTTGAGGTCGTGGATGACTGCGGCGGTATCCGCGGAATCTCCAGTCGGCGCATCGTTGGCCAACGATGACGGATGCCGCCGGCCGGCATCGGCCCGCGCCTCGGCCCGGCGAGCGCGTGCAGCATGGCGTTCTGAATTAACCTGCAGTTGAATGACTTTCGCCTTTGTGTCGCCTGCCATGCTTCTCACCTCCGCCCTATGTCTACGAACTGATCTTCTGCGCGAGAGCCACCGCGCGATCTCCCAATGAGCGTACCCACTCCGGCTCGATTACTGGAGTGATCCCGCGTCCCCGAACGTAGTCACCAAAGGCCCCAACGGTCGTCCACTTGGGCTGATACCCGAGTTCGACCTTCATACGGGTGTTGTCGATCGCGCGCCCATAGGCCAGCCAGTCACGCTGTTCGGAACTCAGCTCGGTGTACCGGGTGCCCTTGGTGAACGACGCAATTCCCGCCACCGCAAACGACGGCACCGGGATGCCGAGTTGCCCGGAACGGCGGACCGCCTGCGACATCATCATCATGCCGTCGGCCGCGATGTTGAAGGTGCCCGCCTTACCTGCCATGGTGGCGCGCTCAAGCGCGCCCAGCGCATCCTGCTCATGCAGCAGCTGCAGGCGGGCGTCGCGCCCAAACACGGTGGGCACTAGCGGGCCCGCCAGATAGCGCGCCAACGCGGTGTCCATACCGGGGCCGATCAAGTTGGCCAACCGCAGGATCGTCACCGCCACATCGGGGCGCCGCCGGGCCAGACCGCGGGCATAGCTCTCGATATCAATGCTGTCCCGTGCGAAGCCGTCGGACGGTGGACGGCGCGCACCCATCTCCTCGGTGAACATCACCGGATCCCGGGGGCCGGCTCCATAGACCTGTGCGGTGGACTTGACGACAACGCGCTGCACAGTGGGCGCCTTCTGGCACGCCGCGAACAGCTGCATCGCACCCATCACGTTCAATTCCTTGAGCGCGGCGCGCCCACCCGAACGCGGCGAGAACGAGGCCGAGGCGGTGTGCACCACCGTGTCGACCTCGCCGTTGCGGATGACCTTCGCGATGAACGGGTTGCGGATATCGGCCCGCACGAACTCTGCCCGCCCCATCCTGCGCAGCAGGTCCTTGCTTGGGGCGACAGCATCTACCGCGATGACACGGTTGATCATCGGGTTCTGCACCAGACGCGCAGCCAGATAACCCCCGAGGAATCGGCTGGCTCCGGTGACCAGCACCACCCGCGGGTAGTGCAGATTGGTCTCACCGGTGCTCACGGACGAAGCCTATCCATCACGGCACCAGTGGGCATCCCGAGCGGATGCCCACTAACGCAAGGTTTACTTACCGAGTTTTCTGCGCTGAACCCGAGTGCGGCGAAGCAGCTTGCGGTGCTTCTTCTTGGACATACGCTTACGCCGCTTCTTGATAACTGAACCCATGAACTCCTGCTAACTACTTTGAAATCGTCTTTACCGTGGACGCGTGCACAGCGGCTTTTTCCCAGCCGTACACAAGGCGCCCTAACCCAAAAAGGCTTACGCCAGGGTGCCGCATGACTCTACCTGCTGCGGCCTCAGGTCAGGAAACCGGCAGAACCGGCAGCCCCCCGGGGGGCATCTCCCGCTTCGAGGCGCCTTATCCGGCGTCGAAGTAGGAGGCCTGCAGCAGATCGTTGACCGCCTTGGCGTGCACACGGAACGACCGGCCGACCCGCACCGCGGGCAGCTCGCCGTTGTGCACCAGCCGGTAGACGGTCATCTTGCTCACGCGCATCAGCGCGGCGACCTCGGCGACCGTAAGGAACTGAGCCTTCCCGGATTGGCCAGCGGCCGCCGCGTCCCGGCCCGGCTTGGCGCCGGCCCCGTCGCGCGCGGATGGCCCGTTGATTGACGTCATCGCATACCCATTTCCCTAGGCACGTGTCGTGCCGCCAATCTTCCCCATCGGCGGTACGGACACGCACGTGCTAGAAGGAGAATAGCGGGACCAGTGGGGTTACTGATACCCGTGTGGGCTAATTGATCAAGATTTGGTTAAATTACTCTGATGTGATTCCGAGCTGCTCGGAGCGTGTTTTTGCGGCTTCGACGGCGGCATAGACGCTTGCCCGCAAACCTCCACGTTCCAGTTCGCGCAGCGCAGCGGCGGTAGTACCACCCGGCGAGGTAATCGTTGCGCGGAGCTCGGCAGCGGTCGTATCGACCTCCGTTCGGGTCTGCAGTCCGGGGGCCCGATTTTCGTCCGTCTCAGCCCGTTCGAGCAGCATCGCGGCGGATCCGGCCATGGTCTGGATGACCAGATCGGTGGCGACGGGCCGCGTGAGACCCGAGGCAACCCCCGCATCGACCAGCGCCTCGACGAGCAGGAAGAAGTAGGCCGGGCCCGATCCGGACAGCGCGGTAACGGTGTCCATCTGCGATTCGGCCACCTTGATGACGCTGCCCACCGACTCCAGCAGCTCGGCGACGGCACTGAGCTGCTCGTCGGTCGCGAATCGGCCCTTGGCGACAGCGCTGACCCCGGCGCCGACAAGCATCGGGGCATTGGGCATCACCCGCACCACCGGAGCCCCGGCGGCCAGCTTGGATTCGAAGAAGCTCGCGGACACTCCCGCGGCCACCGAGACCAGCACCTGCTCGGTCTCCCGGTCGCTACCTTCGGCGTCCAGTTTCGCCAGCGCCGCGGCGATCTCGCTGGTCGCGCTCTCGACATCGGACGGTTTGACCGCCACCACAATGAAATCGGCACCTTCGACGGCATCCGCCACCTCGCTGACGCGGATGGAATACGCCTCTGCCAGAGCCTTTGCGCGGGCGGGGACCTTCTCGGACACGACGATGTCCTTGGCCTGCCGTCCGGCCCTCAGCAGCCCGGAGATAAGTGCTTCGCCGATATTGCCGCCACCGATGATTGCGATTCTGGACATGGCGACCAGCATGGCAGACCCATTAGCGCACCCGGAAACGGCTTTCTGAGCTCCAGAGCAAGGTGCCGCAGCGGTATGTAGGCAGCGATATGCACATTCGCGCCGATTTGTGACTATTCGCAGATCTGTGCGCAGATGGTGGCGCACAGTGGGATAACCGGACTACAAGTTACATATGTCACAACCGCAGCGTCGCGCGCAGACCTCCCCTGTTTTCGCGCCGGAATCCTGGGGCACCGGTCTACCGGACGGGGTACAGGGCTGGGCACAACCCGAGTTCGACCGGGTGGTCCGCAAGTTCGCGTCGATGTATGTCGGCCGTACCGGGGGCGGCGCGCTCTGCGCCTACGTCGATGGCGAGCCCGTGCTCGACATCTGGGCCGGTGAGGCGCGTCCCGGTATGCCGTGGACCCGCGACACCGCACCGATCGTGTACTCGGCCTCAAAGGGGGTGACCGCTACCGTTATCCATCGCCTGGCCGACCGAGGGCTGCTGGCCTATGACGCCCCGGTCGCCCGCTACTGGCCGGAATTCGCCGCCAACGGCAAGGAATCGGTCACGGTGCGAGATGTCCTGGCCCACAAGTCGGGGCTGGCCGCGCTGGCCCCGATTGCCGCCACCCCGGAGGAACTTCTCGACCACGAACTGATGGAGCAGCGACTCGCCGCCGCGCCTGTCGGGCGCTATTACGGGAAAGCCGCGTATCACGCGATGAGTTACGGCTGGCTCCTGGCCGGCCTCGGGCGTGCGATCACCGGTAAGGACATGCGCACGCTCTATCGCACCGAACTCGCGGAGGTCCTCGGCGTGGACGGCATTCATCTGGGGCGCCCGCCCGCCGATTCACCGACAATTCCCGCAGGGATCTATGCGCAGCTCGACAAGGCCGTGAAGACGCCATTTCTTTCTCGTGGCCTGTCCATCGGGGCACGCGTGGTGGACGCTCTGCCGGGCGCGCGGGGGGCCACCGGAGCGATCCACGTGCCCGGAGCCGAACGGATCGTGGCCGACGACGGGCGTGCGACCGCCCCGCTGTACGACACCCAGATGGGCGCGGGCAACGCCATCTGTACCGCCCCGGCCCTGGCCAAGCTCTACGGCGCGCTGAGCAATCGGGGAAGCGTGGACGGACGGCAGCTGCTGTCCGCGGAGAAGACCGCCGAACTGGCCGGCGGACGCGGCATCAGGCTCAATGTCGCTCTTACCCGCGATATCTGGGAGCTCGGCTATCACTGCATCCCCGCGCCGGGATTGGCGGGAGGTTTCGGGCATATGGGGGCCGGCGGCTCCACCGGATGGGCGGACCCGAACCGCCACATAGCTGTTGGGCTGGCACACAACCATTTGATACTTCCCAACCCGCTCCACAATGTGGCGTTCCCCCGGTTGTGGGCGGCGACAGTGCGGAGTGCGCGCTAGGCCGTGGCCGCAAGCGCCTCCCGATCCTCGGCGGCGAACGTGTCTTCCAGTTGCAGCGGCGAATAGTCGAGGTCGATCTCGCCGAGCGGACGGCCGCGCGCGCTGCTGATGGTCCCAAACCGGCGCATCCCCTTGTCGGCGGAGTACTGCATGAACTCGTCAAGCACGAGCCCGAACGGGGTGTCGGCGCCGTATAGTCCGAAGCCTTCCTCGGTGAGACGCAACGCGATCGGGATGAGTTCGTTCATGCGCGCCTCGAAGACCGACCAGTTGGCGTCGTCGGCGGCCACGTGACGCCGGCAGGTGAAGGTGCCCCAGGCCATGTGCCGGCGCTCGTCGTCACCGATCCGGCGGATCAGCTCCTGCATACCGGGCAAGATGCCTCGGTCAACGCAAATCTTGTGCCATGCAAAGTATCCCGTGAGTGCCAGCATGCCCTCGACCACGTGGTTATAGGTCACCGAGGCGCGCACCTGTGCCGCCGGCGACGGGTCGCTGGCCAGCGTGCCCAAGGCATCCGGCAGCTCATCGAAGAAGATCTCGCGGTAGGCCGGAAGGTCGTCGAGGTACCCGTGCAGGTCGTCGCCGACGCCGACTGCATCAAGCCAGAGCCTGAAGACTTGTGTGTGCTTTGCCTCTTCAAAGGCGAACTGCGTCAAGTACATCTCGTCACCGAGTCGCCCCTCGGCGCGCATGGCCGTCATGAACGGCTGGATGTCCTGGGTCACCGACTCCTCGCCGGCGATGAACTGCGCGCAGAGCCGGGTCGCATAGTCACGTTCCCGATCGGTGAGCGCGTCCCAGTCCGCCCGGTCGCGCGAGAAGTCGATATCGGCCGGATCCCAAAATTTCGCATTGCCGCCGACGAACAGCTTGAGCGGCAAGGAATCCCAGTTAAGCCCTCCCTTGCGTAGCGATCCGTAATGTGTCCGCGTCATGAGGGCCTCCTAGTGTCGACGTTGACCTAGTGACCATCTTGAATGTGAGGCAGCTCACAATCAAGGGGCTAGCCCACTGCAGCCTGGTCAAGAATCACGCGGGTGGCCAATTCCGCACTCTGCGCTGCCCCACCGATGGTCGAGGGGAAGTCGGTCGCGGTCCAGTCACCCGCCAGCGCCAGCCCGCGCACACTGGTGCGCTGCGGCGGACGGGCGCCCGCCGTTCCCGGACGCTCGCTGTAGGTAGCACGCGGCATCCGCACCACCTTGGCGTGCACTAGTTCGGCGTCTCGCGCGGCCGGATAGTAGTTGCGCAGGAAGCGCATACACGTCTCGATGATCTCGCCGCTCGACGACAGCGAGTTCAGTTCGTACGCGGCGCTGACCGTGATCTCGTACGAATACAACCCACGTTCGCTACCGTCGTATCCCACCATCTTCTGCCGATCGAAGACCTGCTCGACCACGCCCTCACCACCCACGAGAGCATCGAGGATAGTCGTCAGCCCGAGCGACTTGTTGAGGTACAAGTAGACGCTCACCAGCGGGGCGGGAACGAGCTTGGCTGCCGCACTGTACAACTGCTCGTGGCCAGGGACAGCATCGAGCAACCCCTCCACGGCCCACGGCGGGACCGCACAGATCACCGCGTCGGCCGGTATGAACTCACCATCGGTCAGCGATACACCAGAAACAGCATTGCCGTGCAACACGATTGATTTCACTCCTGCGCGGCCCCGCACCTCGCAACCGTGATTGGCGAGCACCTTCTCGGCGCCGGTGACGAACAGCGAGGTGAAGTCGACCGTGGAGTACAGCAATGTTCCGTTGCGGGCCGCCCCGCGCCCCCGCCGGGCCATGGTGACCAGAAGATTCCGGAAAGCGCTGGCGGAGATCAGATCCGGCTTCTCGTTGTGCGCACCGATGATCAAGAAATCAATCCAGGTGTCACGCGCGACCTTGGGCATCCCGATGCGGTCGAGCCACTCTCGCGCGGTAACGGCGTCCAGATCACCGGGTGGGCGAACGCAATCCCTGACGATCCGCAGATAAGCGCGCCATACCCGAAGCCGGTCCCCGATGCTCGCCGCGGGCAGCCACGCGAATGTACGGAACAGTGAGGTGTCGTCCACCTCTCCCCCGGGCAGCAGACGTCGCGCATAGGTTCCGGACTCAGCGGCCAAAAGATCTCGCGCCCCGATGGTTTCGAGGTAACGCAACAGCTCTTCCATCGAGCCGGACATGACGTGGACACCGTTATCGGCGACGTCGTCGACCTGGGGTATCTCGATGGAATGGGTGCGCCCACCGAGGGTGGCCCGACGTTCCAGCAGGGTCACCCGGAACCCGGCCTCAGCCATCCACACCGCCGAGGCGAGCCCCGCCACCCCGGCGCCGATCACCACGCAGTGTTGGGAAGTGTCAATCACGCGCGGCACCCAGTCCATGCGTGATGTAGTCGGCGAAGTAACGGCGCACCGCCGCCGGATCGGACAGATCGATCACGATGGGTGGCAGCACCTCGATGCTCATCAGGGTTCTGATGATCCACTCGGCGGCCTCCTCCGGGACGATGCGACCGGGAATCTCCTTACGCTCCTGCGCTTCCCGTATGCGGGGTGTCCAGAACGCGACCGAGCGCGCCATCAGGTCCTCGCCGCGCTCATCCAGGATGAGGTCCAGCAGATCGGTGGTGTGCAGGGCGAGATGATCCGTCCATCGGCGGTGCTCGCAGATTCCCGAGGCGGCGGCCGCGACCTGATCGACCAGCGTGGTCTCCGCACCCACAGCCGCTGCGAAGAAGTCGATGAAAGCGTCTGCGAGATAACCGAATGCGGTGTCGATGGCAGCCTGCTTGCCGCCGAACCAGTTGTACAGGGTGCTCCGCGACACCCCGGCCTGCTCCGCTGCGGCGGACAGATTGAACCGCTGCATGCCCGATCGCACCAACGTCATGGCGACTGCGGCCACGATGGGCTCGGGGATGTCCTCGCGGGGACTATCGGACGCCGCCACCTTCATGTTGGACACAATATGAAAAAGTGTCCAACACGTCAATGGTCGTTTCGCGGGCCGGCCCGCGGCGGTTACGCCGGTACGCAGATGATGACCGGGATATCCCGGTCGGTGTTCTTCTGATATCCCGCATAGCCGGGGTTGGCCTTGACGATCGCCGGCCACAGTGCGGCCTTCTCTTCGGGCGAGGCGGTGTGCGCTGTGAACGGACGCGCGACGTCGTCCACCGCGATCTCGACGGCCGGGTTGGCCACCAGGTTCTTGTACCAGGCCGGGTTTTCGGACCCTCCACCGTAGGAGGCCACCAGCACCACCTTGCCGGGTTCGTAGATCGGCGCGGTCAGCAGCGTGCCGCGGCGCTGCCCCGTCTTACTGCCGATGGTGTACAGCTCCACCGGCTGCATTCCCAGCACCTTCTTGGGATACCGGCCGCCGGTCAGCGCGAGAACCGCCCGGTGCCCGTTCTCCAGGAACCAGGCGCCGATCCGGATGGCCCAATCAGGTTGTGTGCCCACAGAAATACTCCTTATGCCGGTTCACAGATGACCACTGGGATATCGCGCGTGGTGCTGCGCTGATATCCCGCGTACGGGTTGCCGAATCCTCGGGTGATCTCAGGCCATAACTCGGCCTTCTCCTGCGCCGAGGCGGTGCGTGCGATGTACGGCTTCGTCTGTCCGCGCACGGTGATCTCGACGTTCGGATTGGCGACGAGGTTCAAGTACCAGGCCGGATTGTGCGAGGCCCCGCCTAGCGAGGCGATTACGACGATCCGTTCCGGCGTGAAGATGGGCGAACTCAACAGGGAGGAGCGGCGCTCACCGGACTTGCGCCCGATGGTGTGCAACTCCAGTGTGGGCATGAAACCGAGCTTGTGCGGCCAGCGACCGCCGGTGAGTTTCAGCAGGGCGCGGTGCCCATTCTCCAGCACCCAGGCGCCTCCCTCGGCGGCCCAGTCAGGCGTCTTCTGCTTGTCACCCATGCCTGATACTCCTTTGACGAGATCCCCTACGGAAGGTACACCGATCAGTTCGCCGGCACCATGGCCAGCTGGCGAGACTGCACCACCAGAGCGCCCTCGGAGTCGATGACCGTGTGCTCGGAGTCAAACCAATGCTGGCCGATCTGGTTGGTACTGCACAACACTCGCAGCCAACCGTCCGCGGGCAACGTACGCAGATACGTGGTCAGCTGCACGGTGGGTGCCCAGCCGAAACGCCCCAGCGGGAACGTCACCGGTACCGAGATGTCGCCGCACACCAATGCGAACAACCCGTCTGGCGCCATATCGCGCGGTCGTGCCCACAGCACGATCTCGGGCTTGCCCCGCTCGCTCAGGTCGCTCATCGACCGCAGTGAGGGCCGAACGTCGATCCCGCCGAACAGGTGAAAGATCTCTCCCATCGGATGACCCTCGGCGATCGGGGCCACCCCGGGCGGCGGTTCAGCGGGCAGCTGCGTGAGTGCGGGCGGCAGGGCCGTCAGCAGCGGGCCTACGTGCTGCTCGGGCGTGCCCAGGGTGACCACGGCGTGCACCGCGGTGCGGCCGTCCTGGACGAGTTCGGCATCCACGAGCGAGATCTGCCGTCCCCGCTTACGCACCGATGTGCGCACCTGCATGTCACCGGGCGAGGGCGCGAACAGATAGCTTGCGCTGACGGCGATGGGCTCGCTCTCGCCGAGCGTCTCACGCGCCGCACCGGCAAGCAACGCAAGCATGACGCCGCCGTGCAGCTTGGGTCCGATGGTCCAGGTGTCATTCAGGTGCGCGTCAAACAGGCCGTCGCCCGCGGGCGTGAGGGCCATTGCTTGCGCGAAGGGAGCGTTAACCACGCCGCCTATCGCACCAGATGCGTTCTGGCGAACTCCAGCGACTCCCTCAGAATCGCCTCGCGCTGGTCCTCGGTACGTGCGGCCGAGGTGTGCACCTCGAGCACCACCTGCCCGGTGAAGTCACCGGCCGCCAGCTCCCGGCACACCTGCGCAACTGGCTGAGTTCCCTTGCCGGGCACCAGATGTTCGTCGACAGAGGCGCCAGTGCCATCAGTGAGATGCAGATGCGTGAGCCCAGATCCCATCCGGCGCATCATGTCCACCGCATCGGTCCCGGCGGTTGCGGTGTGTGACAGGTCAAGCGTGTAGTGCGCGTGATTGGCATCGGTCGGATCGAACGACGGCGCAAAGGCGGATACTCCGATTCCGGGCCTGCCACCGCGGCGCTTCATGCGCTCCACCGATGTCTGCCCGGCACCGAACAGACGGTCGGCCCGCAACGGGAACATGTTCTCCACCGCGACGTGCACATCGCTCGAGTCCTCCAGCGATGCAACCTGTTCGGCGAAGCCTTCGGCGTACCGGCGCTGCCACCGAAATGGCGGATGTACGACGACGGTCTGCGCACCCAGTTTTTCGGCGGCCCGAACGCTGCGTTCCAGCTTGGGAATCGGGTTGGCGCCCCAGACGCGCTGCGATACCAATAGGCACGGGGCATGCACGGATAGCACCGGCATGTCGTACTTGCGGGAGAGTTTGGCGACGGCGCCGACGTCCTGACTCACCGCCTCGGCCCACACCATGAGCTCGACACCGTCATACCCGAGCCGGGCCGCGTACTCGAAAGCTGCTTCGGTTTTGAGTGGATACACCGAGGCCGTTGACAGACCAACCTTGATCGCAGGGCGCACGGTTGGATAACGCTACCTAATCAACCGCTTGCAGCATGAGCACGAGGGGGCCGAACGCGATCAGGGCTCCCACCACGATCGCGATCAGGATGCTGGCCAGGTCGACCGTCTTGCGGATCACCCACAGCGAGGCGACCAGAATTGCGATGAACAACACGCCCAGGAGCAACGCGAAGCCCTGGTTCCAGCTCCACAGTTCCCGGAACACGAAGAACAGGCCCGCACCCGCGGCGGCCGCCAGCAGGTACTGCGCGGCAATCCAGCTGCCCTGCAGGTAGGTCTTGATCTTCTCCCGGCGGTCGGCCTTCGCCTCAGCCTTGGATTTGTCGGTGTCGGCCGCGGCGAGCTGACTGACCTCGGGCTCGGACGGGTCACCGTGCGCGCCGACAAGCTCCTGAAGCTCGTGCTCCAGCTGATAGTCGTCTTCCTGATCGTCGAATTCGTCGTCCTCGACGTCCTGCTCGGCATCGTGCGACGTCCACTCGACGGCCCGGCCGTACTCGTCGTATTCGCCGTCGTCCTCGTACTCCGCCTCATACTCCGCGTGGTACACGGTCTCAGGTTCGGGAGAGGGTTCCGGCTCCGGTGTGACGGGCTCCGGTTCGGGTTCCGGCTGTGCGACGGCCGCGGGCTCAGGTTCCGGCTCGGGCGCGACTGGCTCGGGTGTGACGGACTCGGGCTCCGGGCGAGACACCGGCGGGACCGGAATCTCGGGAGCCGGTGGCGCTGCGGGTACGGCGGGCGCGACCGCCGCCGGCGCCGGTGCCGGTTCGGACTTGGGCGGCTCGGCGGTAACCGGGGATATGACGCCGGTCGCGTCGTTGAAGTCGATGGACTTGCGCGGTTCCCCCGGCCGTGCGACTGGTGTGGGGGTCGGCGGGAAGATGCTCCGAAGCGGTGATTCCATCGAGGAAGGCTGAGCGGGCGCCGGGGCCGGTGCGGCCGTGGTGCCGCGACGGGCGGCCTCATCGGCCATGCTGTCGCCGCCGAACAACGCATCCTCGTTGGAACGCAGGTAGGAACGCGCTCCCGCCTCAGATGCCTTGGGAGACTCGGGCGGCGCCGCCGTTTCCGGAGCAGGCGACGGCGCCGGGTTGGGGCGCGCGCGGCCACCCTTCTTGTCACGGATGACGGGGATCTCACCGGTCAACTCGGCCACCGGGATGGCGTCGGCATTGCCGCGCATCCGGCGGCGATGGCCGCTGATCTTGCCGTCGGCGGCACCATTGCGCGCCAGCAGCTCGGCAACCGATACCGGCCGCTGCGTGTCGTCTGAGTCGGTCATGTCCTCTCCTACCGTCCGAGGCTAAGCGGGACGGGGTCAGTCAACGAGTGCAGTGCCATCGGCTTCGCTATCCAGCTTGCGCAGAATCAGCCCTTCGCGCAGAGCCCACGGGCAGATGTCGACCGCCTCTAACGACAGAGCACGCATGCTTGCCTCCGCGACGAGTGCTCCGGCGACGATCTGAGGCGCCCTGTCGACACTGACTCCCTCCAACTCTGCACGGTCTGCGGTAGTCATTCGCGAGATGAACGCGATCAACTGACGCAGTCCGCTTGCTGTAAGTGTCCTCTTAACTCGTGGTCCTGCACCGGAAGGTGCAGCACCGGTGAGTCGCGCAAGCGACCGGAACGTTTTCGAGGACGCTACGGCCAGATCGGGCACCCCAGCCGCCGCCACCTGTTTGGCAGCGTCCACCAGTTCCGATTCCAGCCAGTCACGCAGCATAGCGACGCGGCGACGTCCCGGCGGATCTTCGGCCAACCACTCTCGCGTCAGCCGTCCGGCCCCCAGCGGCAGAGACAACGCGATGTCTGGTTCTTCGTCGACACCGCAGGACAACTCCAGCGAGCCACCGCCGATATCGAGGTTGATGATGCGCCCAGCGCTCCAGCCGTACCAGCGCCGCACGGCCAGGAAGGTCAGCCGCGACTCGTTGACACCGGAAAGAACGGCGAGATCCACGCCGGTTTCCTTCTTGACACGTGTCAGCACCTCATCGGAGTTGGTGGCGTCTCGAACGGCCGACGTGGCGAACGCCATGATCTCCGCACAGCCGGAGCTGCGGGCAATCTTGGAGAACTCCTGGATCGTATGCACCAGGCTGTCGGAGCCCTTGCGGGTGAGCTTGCCGGACTCATCGATGGCCTCCGCCAGACGCAGCGCCGCCTTGGTGGAACTCATAGGGGTGGGGTGTCCACCCCGTCGGGCATCAACCACCAACAGGTGCACCGTGTTGCTGCCGACATCCAGCACGCCTAATCGCACGCAGCACACGTTAGTGGGTCTACCGTTTACATCTGTGACGACGCTGCCAAAACAGCCCTTTGGACGTGACGCCTCCCTCGACGGCCAGGAGGTGGAGCTCGACTTCGCCCGCGAGTGGGTGGAGTTCTACGACCCGGAGAATCCCGAGCATTTGATCAAGGCCGACATGACCTGGCTGCTATCACATTGGACCTGCGTGTTCGGCACTCCCGCCTGCCAAGGCACGGTTGCCGGACGTCCCGACGATGGTTGCTGCTCGCACGGGGCGTTTCTGTCCGATGCCGACGATCGGGCGAAGCTGGACGACTCGGCGAAACAACTCACCGATGAGGACTGGCAATTCCGCGAGAAGGGGCTGGGCCGCAAGGGCTACCTGGAGAAGGACGAGCTCGACGGGGAAAAGCAATGGCGCACACGCAAGTACAAGGGTGCGTGCATTTTCCTGAACCGCCCCGGCTTCGCAGGCGGCATCGGCTGTGCCCTGCATTCCAAGGCCATCAAGCTGGGTGTCGAGCCGCTGACGATGAAGCCCGAGGTGTGCTGGCAGCTGCCGATCCGGCGGACGCAGGCCTGGGTGGACCGGCCGGACGGTTCGCAGATCCTGAAGACGACGATTACCGAGTACGACCGTCGCGGCTGGGGTGAGGGTGGCGCAGACCTGCACTGGTACTGCACCGGAGACCCGGCCGCACATGTCGGCAAGAAGCAGGTATGGCAGTCGTACGCCCCGGAACTGACCGAGCTGTTGGGCGAGAAGGCCTACGCGGAGCTGGCCGCGATGTGCAAGCGCCGCAGGGGGCTGGGACTGATCGCGGTGCACCCCGCAACCGTTGCCGCAGCACCCCACTAGCGCCTCAGAGGCCGGCGAAGAGGTCAGTCTCGGGAGCGCTCGTCGCGACGCGGGTGTGCGCGAGCTCGAATTTCTCCGTCGGCCATAGCTGTTGCCGCCAGGTCCAGGGCACCAGGAAGAACGGTCCGCTGGGATCGACTTGCGATGCGTGCGCCCTCAGGGCCTTATCGCGTACGGGGAAGTACTCGGCGCAGGAGACTTCGGTGGTGACCCGGCGCCCTCGCAGCCGCCTGGTCAACGAGCTCACGCGCCGTACCCAATCGGGGACCGCGACATCTCCCGCTCGGGGATCTTTGGGTGCTGCACCGGATCCACGGCGGCTGACAATCCGCTCCACTCGTCCCGCGAACTTCACCATCGCCGGTGTCACCCGGACGATCTCGTGGAAGTAGTAGAGCTTGCGCACCTCCTCACACGCCTCATACGCGGCGACGGCGAGCTGGTGACAGCGAATGTGGTCGGGGTGCGGGTAGCCGCCACACTCGTTGTAGGTGATCATCACGTCCGGCCGGAAGCGCCTGATCACCTCGACAAGGCGGGGCACCGATTCGGCCAGTGGCACCCGGGCGAATCCGTCCCCGGGTAGCAGACTGGGGTCGAGTTGCAGACCCGAGTCCATGAAGCCCAGCCAGTGATGGTCAACACCAAGGGTTTTTGCCGCGAGCGCCATTTCCTCACGACGCACATCCGACAGGTTCTCGTGGTTGCCCGGCAGGTTCATCGCCGGGTTGAGAATGTCGCCGCGCTCGCCTCCGGTGGCCGTGACAACCAGTACCTCGTGCCCCTCGGCCGCATACTTGGCCAGAGTGGCGGCGCCTCGGCTCGATTCGTCATCGGGGTGGGCGTGCACCGCCATCAACCGCATGTTGTCAGTGGACCACAGTGTGTCTGCGGTGCACCCGCCCGGTCGGGGCCGCGGTTTAGCCGGTGCGCTGCGGGCCGCGCACCGGCAGCTCGCGGGCGAGCCCGCCCAGGCCGAACCAGAAGATGGGCTTGAGGATCGCGGCAACCGGGCGAATCGCGATATGCGATCCCGGAATGTTCGTCAGGTACCTCGGCGCACACGCCAGTGTCCAGTCAACGGTGGCCTTGCCGGGATCGGACTCGGGAAGCACCCGGTACTCCTCGCACCACGACCCGAACACCGGCAAGGTGGCGTCCAGCGCCGTATATCGCATGACGTGGGGGGCGTCGAAGTGAATGATCTGCTCGTGCTGGGCGAACACCATCCAGGAGTGGATGTACATCTGGAAGTCCCGTACGGTGCCGGCGGTTGGTGTGATGTCCTGCGGATACCGGCAGCCCCAGACGGACGGCAGCCACGACCACATCCGGTCGCCCGACACCACCCTCCATACGTCCTCGGGTGGCGCGTCGAAAGTGCGCCGGACCCGAGTCACGAACGGCGCGGTGGCGAAGAACTCCTCGACCCCGTCGACCGGGATGGGGACTGCGTCAAACCGCATGTTCGATCTCCTTCACCGGGCTGTTAATCCGCCTGAATTCGTAGGCACCTGACGGGAATTGGACACTGCGCCGGTAGGACTGCAGGACCGTCCACGGACGCACGTAGGGGGTATCGCCCTGCGAGTTGATGAAATAGCTGTTAGATCCGGCGCAGTTCACCGTGAAGTACCGATTCAGGTTGGCGCCACTGCGGGCGATGCTCGCCTGGAAGTCGTCCAGCGCCTCCTGGGTGACTTCGACCCAACTGGCTCGTTTGGCGCGAGCGAGTTGGATGACGGCCCCGATGTGGCGCATCGAGTTCTCCAGGATGTAGTGGAAGCTGGTGCCAGTCCAGGAGTACGGACCGACCAGCATGAACCGGTTCGGAAGGCCCGGCACCGATGTGCTTTGGTACGCCTGCAGCCCGTTGTCACGGTAGAACTCGGCGAGGTCGAATCCCTGGGTGCCCAATACGGTTCCCACCCTGTAGGTTTCGGGATCGGAGAACATCTCGTATCCGGTGGCCAGCACCAGAATGTCAACGGGGCGTTCGACACCCGCCTTGTCGACGATGCCCGTCGGTGTGATCCGGTCGATACCGTTCGATACCAGTGTCACGTTCGGCCGGTTGAAGGTCGGGAGGTAGTCCGCCCCCAGCGTGCCGCGGGTGCATCCCGCCCCGAACCGCGGCCGCAGCTGCTCGCGCACCTCGGGATCATTCACTTTGTGCCGGAGCCAGCCGCGATACGCCCAGAGCGCCACCTTGTCGAAGATCGCTGCCCCCGCCCGGAACAACGGCTTGGGCGTGTAGATCAGAACCCGCAAGCCAAGTTCTATGCCCCCCAAGGCAATCCCGTTGACTGTATTGGCGAATCTGCGCCCCGCCAACAGCCGCTGCAGTATGCGCGGCATCCGGAAGTCTGGTTTCGGGAAGTACCACTGCGGCGTCCGCTGGTACACATCGAGGTGCTCCACCTCGCCGGCAATGGCCGGTGCTATCTGCACGGTGGAACTTCCCACGCCCACAATTCCGACCCGCTTGCCGCGCATGTCCACATCGTGTTGCCATCGGGACGGCACCTGGATCGGACCCGCGAAGGTGTCCAGCCCTGGGATATCCGGGGCCGTTCGCGGGTTGATGTAGGCGCCTATCGCGCTGATCAGGAACCGCGACGAGATGACCTCACCGTCGGCGGTATGCACCTGCCAAAGGTGATTCTCTTCGTCGAACACCTCTCGTTCGACACACGTACCGAACCTCGCGTGGGCACGCAATCCGTGCTCGGTGACCAAATCCAGTGCGTACTGCTGTATTTCGGCGCCGGTGGCGAAGAATCGTTGCCAATCCCCCTTCGGCGCGAAGGTGAACTGGTAGGCAACGGTCGGGATGTCGGCACCCACCCCGGGGTAGGTGTTGCGCAGCCACGTGCCTCCGAAGTCCTCGTCCCGGTCGATGATGACGAAGTCCTGGATACCCATCTCGAGCAACTTGATGGCCGCACAGATGCCACCCAGCCCGGCACCGATGATCGCGACTTCGTAGTCGGGTTCATCATGCAGACCCAGGGCTGGATCCACGGTTCGTTTCACGGCACGTTCCTTCCATTACTTGCGGCGCGCACACGGCTCTTCCCCACCCGTCCCCCGCTCACATATTTAATAGACTGACATGCCATTCACTAAATAACAAGTCCTGCCGGCCACATGGTTCTGCGCAAACTCGCACATCACAGGTCTATGCGTGACCAGAAGTATCCAGTACTATCCGTTTCACTAATTTTGAATCAACCGATGTGCACTGGAGGGACCGTGGGCAACCAGCCAGATCTGACGCTCGCCGAGACGTTCGTGGATCCCACCCGGATCACACAGTCCCCCACGCGCGAGCACGGCTATCTCGACGTGCTCGGCCCCGAGGACGACGAGCCGGTGTCCCTGGCCAACCGATTCATGCAGAGCCGGCTGCTGGCGGCGATCTACGAGCGCGCCTGGCGGCCGATGTTCACCCGCGGATTCAGTTATGGCGGCAAGAGCACCCTCAAGGCCCACACCGCATTGATGGGCGAGATCGCCGGCCGCGGCGATCTGAAGATCCTCGATGTCGCGTGCGGTCCTGGTCTGTACACCCGCGAACTCGCCGCGCAGCTCGGCGACGATGGCGCGTGTATCGGCCTGGACCTGTCAGGCCCCATGCTGCGGCGGGCAGTGCGCGACAACTCGGCCGAGCACATCGACTACATCCGTGGGAGCGCGCACGCACTTCCCTTCGCCGACGCGACATTTGACACTGTGGTGTGCCTCGCCGCGCTCTACCTCATCCCGAATCCCGAACAGGCCGTGCGAGAACTGTGCCGAGTCGCGGGACCGGGCGGCCAGATCGTGATCTTCACATCCCTGCGCACCCCGGCGGCATCGCTACCGGGTGTCACCGGAGCCATGCGCATCGGCGGCTTCCGCGCGTTCGGTCGCGAAGAAGTCACCGGTTGGCTACGTGCTCAGGGGTGGACCGATATCGACCAAACGCTCACCGGCCAGGGACAATTCATCCGCGCCCGCCGCGAGGCCGCGCTGCGCATCGCGACCTGACGGCGGAGCGCTCTCTACTTCTTGTTGGGCACCAATTTGATGAGGTCGGTCATACCCGCCTTGGATGCGAAGTAGCGGGTAAGACCCGGCGCCAGCCGGTTGTTGAGATACTGCAGCCGGGCCTCGGGCGTCACGGGCACGACCTGCTTGTTCTTACGTACCGCGTTCACGATCTGGCGCGCCACCTTGTCGGGGCCGTAGCGACGCATCGCGTAGGCCTTGTCACCGGCCTGTTGCATCCGCGCCTCTTCCTCAGCATCCACACCCGAAATCTTGGTGTTGGCAACAATATTGGTGTGCACCACGCCGGGGCAGATGGTGGTGACACCGATATTGTTGGCGGCGAGGTCGGCGCGCAGGCAGTCCGAGAACATGAACACGGCGGACTTGCTCGTCGAGTATGCGGTGAAGGCCTTCTGTGGGCTGTAGGCAGCCATGCTGGAAAGATTGACGATGTGCCCGCCGAGTCCACGTTCGGCCATCTTCGCGCCAAATGCCCGACTGCCGTTCACCACTCCGAACAGGTTGATCTCGATAACACGGCGGAACTCTTCCGAGGGTGTGTCGAGGAAGCCGCCCGCGGCACCCACTCCGGCGTTGTTTACCAGGACGTCGGGTACACCGTGCCGCTTGACGACCTCCTCCGCGTGCGCGTTGACAGCGTCCTCGTCCGCGACATTGAGCCGGTAGGCGTGCGCCACACCGCCGGCCTCTTCGATGAGCGTGACGGTCTCGTTGGCACCGTCGAGGTTCACGTCCGAGAGCACCACCTCGGCACCCTGTCGGGCGAATTCGAGGGCGGTCTCCCTGCCGATACCACTGCCCCCTCCCGTGATGACCACCAGCTGGTCTTCGAACGGCTTGCGGCTCTTACCCATTTCTGCCCTCCGTAGTGCGCGGTCGGGCTCCTTGCCCGATACCGCGTCGATGAGTTCGACAGCCGCCGTGGCGAGCACATTCGGGTGCGAGAACGGCAGCCAATGGCCACCGTCGACCACTCGCCGCCATGTCCGCTGGTTCCATTTGAGCTCGTCGTCGTAGTTCGACTGGCGCACCGCGGGATCACGGGTGCCGACAATCACCTGGACGGGCACACCGGTGTGCCGGTCCTGTGGGTGCAGCATCGCCGGTAGTGCATTGGCCCGGTAGACACGCAATGTTCTGGTGATATCGCTCATGAACGTCGGCCCGAGGTGAATTTGCTCGACAGGTGCACCTTCGGCGACGGACAGTCCAGCACGCCAACGGTTTTCGTTCATGGTGAGCTTGAGCAGAACATTGGGGATGACGGGGGTCATGGACCCGAACATGTACAGCAACGAGCCGATCTGCCCGAGGGCAAGCGCCACATTCTTCGGAGTGGGACTGCCGAGTCGCGAGCGCACCCACCGGCTCATGTGATGCGCAGAGGGTCCGGACACGGAGGTGAACGAGGAGAACCGGTGTTCCAGGTCGGGATTGCAGATGGCTTCCCACATCGCGACACTGCCCCAGTCGTGGCCCAGGACATGCACGGGCTTGTCGGGGCTCACCGCATCCGCGACCGCGACGTAGTCGCTGGCCATCTCGGCGAGCCGGAAGTCACGGAAGCTCTTGGGGTTGGTGCTCTTTCCCGCACCGCGATTGTCAATGGCAACCACCCGGAAGCGGTCCCTGAGCAGCGGCACGACGCCGTCCCAGAGGTGATGCGAATCGGGCCATCCGTGCACCAGCAGTAGGGTTTCCCCATCCGGGTTGCCCTGAATGAAGTACGCGACGTCGATATCCCCGTTGCGCACCACGTGCTCGATGACGACGTCGTTCGTCACTCCGTCGGCGCGCTCTGTCGTGAGAGTCATCCCATGTCTCCGTTCTTAGATGTCCAGTACCAGTCGCCCGCCGTCGGCACGAGACACACATAAGAGCATCTGGCCTTCGGCGCGCTGAGTTTCGGTCAAGAGGGTGTCGCGATGATCGGGGTTGCCCGCGAGCACCTTGACTTTGCAGGTGCCGCAGAAGCCCTGCCTGCATGAGTACGGTGTGCCGGGCCGGGCCGCGAGAACCGCATCCAGTGCACTGTTCTGCGGCCCGATATCCAGCACCGGGCCGCCCCCGCCCAGCTGCACCTGGAATGGCACCCCATTCTCGATCGGCGGAGCCGAGAATCGCTCGAAATGCAGTTCTGCGCCCGGGTACTCGGCGACCGCATCGCGAATCACCTTCAGCATGGGGCCGGGCCCGCAGCAATACACCGCCAGATCGGGATGCAATGGCGGCAGCAGATCGGCTGCCGTCGGTATCCCGTCCTCGTCGTCGGTACGGACGGTGATCCGTTCGCCGTATCGGGCCAGCTCATCGCGGAACGGTATGGACTCCTTACTGCGCCCGGCGTAGGTCATCGTCCAGGGGAGCCCACGCTCTGTGGCGACCGCCAGCATGGGCAGAATCGGTGTGATGCCGATGCCGCCGGCCACGAAATGGAACTGGCGGACCCCGGCGTTCAGGTGACCGGTCGTGGCCAGCGGGAAGGCGTTTCGCGGCCCTTTGACGCCGAGCACGTCTCCGACGCGCACCGCGTCGTGCAGCTCGATGGATCCCCCCTTGCCTTCGGGTATGCGCCTGACCGCTATCCGGTACCGGTACCGGTCGCGCGGGTCACCGCACAACGAGTACTGACGCACAGCCCCCGACGGCAAGGTGACATCCAGGTGTGCGCCCGGTCGCCACTTCGGCAGTTCTCCACCGCCCACGGCGGCCAGCGTGAAAGCCACCACGTCCTGATCGGCAGCGACTACCGAACGTTCCCGGACAACCAGATTCAGTGAGCGGTCCACCCATGTGGGTTGACGCACGGGCCCCAACAACGGGCTCAGCCGCAGCACGGCGGGCAGTGTCTTGCCAAACGCCGCGACGGCCGTCGGCCCCACCACGTCAAGAACTTTCATACCCCAGCCGAGTGGGTGACGGCCCGTCTGAGCCGCCATCGCGTACGTCCGGGTCATGCCGCGGTCGCGGCTTTGGCCGCCGGAGACTTGGCAAGATACGCGACCGCCTGTGCGGTGTCCCCGATCGATTCCGGAGTGAAACCGGGCCGCAGAAAGCTCCGGAACCCCTCCCCCAAGACACTCCACTTCAAGGTGACGCCCCGCTTCATCGCCTTGTTGGTTTCACGAGTCCAGCGCGCCAGACTCATCTTCGGTACATCCGGGTCGGCGCGCGCGAGCAGCCAACTGAGAAAAATGAGACCAAATGGGATTGTCGCGCAGGAGCCGATGAAATACACCATCATGCGTGTCCGTCCAACCCCTAAGTGCCGAGCAAGATCCCACGCGACACTGCGGTGTTCGACCTCCTCGGCACCGTGCCAGCGGAACATGTCCGTGATGACCGGGTCGGAACCGTACTTTTCGAAGTCATGGTTGAGCAGCCAGTCTCCGGCGGTGGCGGTGAGATGCTCCAGGCCCGCGATAATCGCCACACCTTCGACCATCGCCCGGTATTGCGCCTTGGGTGGGAGCCGGTCCGTCTGCCGTTTGAAGATGGCGAGCATCCGGTCGGTCAGATCGTGCAGCGGCCGTGCATCGATACCGTGCTGCCCGAAGTACTGCAGCAGCGCTTTGTCGTGTGTGTCGGAGTGCAGCTGCTCCTGACCGATAAAGCCGATGACCTCTTCACGCAACTTATCATCCTTGATATGCGGCAGCGCCCGGCCGAACACCTCGACAAAGAACAACTCACCGGCGGGCAGCATGAAATTGAGCGCCGACAGCGCGTGTGAGGCCACCGGCTCATCCGGGATCCATTGCAACGGGGAGTTCGAGAAGTCGAACGTGACGTTGCGAGCATGCAGCGCCACATCGCCGATGTCTGATGTGTCGTTCATCTGTCTACCTCCGTGCTGCCGTGGGCTTTCGAGCCTCCTCGACGCCACCTTGGCGCGGAAGCAGATTCAGATAGTCCAGCTTGCCCAGCGCCCAGGCTCCCCATCGCTCGGCTCGCTCGATCGAGAACGCCTGGGTGGTACGACGGTTGATTCCCGGCGCCACTCGGCCCAGGACGTACCCGAGCCATGCCTCGGTGCGCACCGGCACCACCGCAAGGTCATACTTCACCGCGCGCAGGACGGCGCGCGCCACCAGGTCGGGGCTCATCGGGGAAAACGGCAGGCTGGCCGCGAACTCCTGCACCCGGAGCATGATTTCCTTACCCCGATCGACCATGGCTTGGTCCACGCCCACAGTTATTCCGTTGATCCCGATATTGGTGTTGATGAATCCTGGGCAAATTGCGCTGACACCAACACCTTTCGGACCAAGTTCCAGGCGAAGACATTCGGTGAGCATCTTCACCCCGGCCTTGGACACCGAGTACGGAGCCATCACCGGCGTCGGCGTGAAGGCCGCTGCCGAGGCGATGTTGACGATATGCCCGCTGCCGCGCTCAACCATCTGCTCACCGAAGACCCGGCACCCATGCACCACGCCCATGAGGTTCACCGAGAGCAACCGGTCCCAGTCGGCCGGACTGAGTTTCAGAAATGCCCCGCCCATGGCGATTCCAGCGTTGTTCACCAGCACGTCGGCTACGCCATGGTCGGCGAGTACGTCCCGCGCGAAGGTCTCCCACTGAACCGGATCGGTAACGTCCAATTGCACCGCCGATGCCGTGTTGCCGTCGGCGCGGATCATGGCCGTGGTGGCTTGAGCAGAGTCAAGATCCATATCGGAAACGACCACGTGGGCACCGTGTTTGGCGAATCGAATGGCGGTGGCCCGGCCGATGCCACTGCCTGCACCGGTCACCACCACCAGCTGGGGCTCGAGTTTGTTGAGTTTCACCTTGGTCTCCTACCGCACGCTCTCGACAAGAATCGGAGCCTGACGCTCAGTGTGTTTGGCCGCCGCACGCTCACCCAGACGCTCGAATCTGTCGATACCGAACGGAGCCATCAGCCGCCTGTTCAGGGCCGGGAACGCCCGCGACAGGAAGTACCCCAACCACGATTCGAGCTTGACCGGAACCACCACGAGATCCAGACGGACCGCACGGGTCACGGCCCGCGCGACGAGGTTGGGGCTCATCGGCGTCCACGGCAGCTTCTCGGTGACGTCGCGCATTCTCTGCATGCTGCGCTGGCTTGCATCAACGATTTCCTGGTCGACGCCGACCATGGTGCCGTGCAGACCGATATTGGTGTTGATGAATCCGGGGCACACGGCGCTCACGCCAACACCCTTGGGTCCCAATTCAAGCCGCAGGCATTCGGTGAGCATCTTCACCCCTGCCTTGGACACCGAATATGGTGCCATCACCGCGGTCGGCGTGTACGACGCCGCCGAGGCAATGTTGACGATGTGGCCTCCCCCACGCGCGACCATCTGCTCACCGAAGACCCGGCATCCGTACACCACCCCCATCAGATTCACGGACAACTGCTTATCCCAGTCCGCGGCGCTCAGCTTCAGGAATGGGCCGCTGACCACAATTCCAGCGTTGTTCACCAGCACATCCGCCACGCCATGTTCGATGGACACATAGCGGGCAACATCCTCCCAGTGGGCGGGATCGGTGACATCGAGCTGCACAGCCGATGCGTTGCGCCCCTCCGCGTGGATCAGATCCACTGTCTCATTGGCGGTGTCCAGATCCAGATCGGTAACCACCACGTAAGCACCGCGTTTGGCGAATCGGATGGCGGTCGCTCGTCCAATACCGCTCCCCGCACCGGTCACCACCACCAACCGGGGTTCCAGCGGATTGTTTCTCATGCACTCTCACCGACGGTCGATACCACGATCTCGGGAACCACAGCGCCCGTTGAGTAGCGATATACGTCGAGGTTGTAATGCCGGTTTTGCCAGTACATCTCGCCGTGCGTCGTCGGCCGGAATGGCGAGTCACCATTCTGATCCAGGTAGTACGTATTCGAACCGGCGCACACATCGGTGAACAGGAAATTCTTCTCCTGCCGCTTCAGGCACTTCTGGAAGTACTGGTCGTGGGCCTCCTGCCGGATCTCGCAGACGGTGGCTCCGCGGCGCTTGGTCTCGGCGATGGCCCGCGCCAAGTGCGCCGATGTCGCCTCGATCATCCACAGGTAGGACCCCAGGACAAATCCATACGGCCCGGTGATGGAGAACATATTGGGGTACCCGGGCACTGAAACCCCTTGGTAGGACTGGAAACGGTGCTTGTCCCAGAAGTCGCCGAGATTCCGTCCGTGGCGCCCGAGAACAGGGAATGGTGGCACAGAACCCTTGTCCCACAGCTTGAATCCCGTCGCGCAGATCAGCACGTCGACGTCGTGCTCAACCCCGTCCACCGTACGCACTCCGGTGGGCGTCACGCATTCGATCGATTCGGTGATCAAACTGACGTCATTCCGGTTGAACGTCTTGAGGTACTCATTGGACATCGACGGGCGCTTGCAACCCAACCCGTACTGGGGGATCAACTTCTCCCTGATGACGGGATCATGGACCTGCTCGCGCATCCAGCGGCGCATCGGCGCCTCGCCGGCACGGCGAACCGCGTTGATCAGCCAGGCCGGGCCGGCCACCTGACCGCTCATCGCAAGCTCGATGCCGACGGTCGCCACCGATCGGATGGCAGAACGAATCCGCCTATTTCCTAGCACTCTCCGCCCAAGAGAGCCGATTTCGAGATCGAACTTCGGCCCCACCCAGATTGGTGTGCGCTGGAAGACCGTGAGATGGCTGGTGTGGTCGACGATGGCCGGAACCAACTGCAAGGAGGTTGCCCCGGTCCCTATCACCGCGACACGCTTACCCTCAAGCGCCACGTCGTGATCCCACAGGGCGGTATGCAGGAGCGTTCCGGCGAAGTCATCGACTCCCGGGATGTCGGGCATCTTCGGGCGTTCCAGGCCACCGACCGCCATCACGCAGTATCTGGCGGTAATTTCCTTTCCGCCGTCAGTAGTCAATCTCCACAAGCTGTTTCGCTCATCAAACTCCGCGCGGATGATGCTTGTCCCTAATCGCAGCTTCTCGCGCAGTCCGTACTTGTCCACCATGAAATCGGCGTAGTGCTGTAACTCGTCCCCCGGCGCGAACAGACGCGACCAATCGCCACGTTGTTCATAGGAGAAGCTGTACACCACTGACGGGATGTCAACTGCGACCCCGGGATAGGTGTTCGCATGCCAGGTGCCACCCACCTGATCCCATTTGTCGATGACGACGAAATCGTGGATACCTTTGCGTTGCAACGCAATGCCGGTTCCGATTCCACCGAATCCGGCCCCGATCACCGCTACCTCGTGATCGGGTTGTGTCAGTTCAGCCGTCGTTGAATGCCGTGCGGCAGTGCTCACCGTTCGCGTCTCCTTTGACGTGTCGCGGGTTACTTGAGATGGTCGACGAGAATGCCCTTGGTGCCGAAAAGCTCTTTCTGCCAACGATCCAGCAGTTCATCGGTGTTGATATCGTCGGGATGAAAACCCGGTCGCAGATACTTGCGGACGTCTCCCAAAATTCCCTTGAACAAGGGCCCGCCGAAAAGTCCCCGCGCTTCTTTCAACAGTCGGAGCGGTTGACGCCGCGCGACCGGATCGGACAGCAGCGATCCCGCCAGGATGCCGAGCGTCAGCGGCGGGACGATGGTCATCGCGGCCAGCGTGAGCCCGATCCTCATCGTCTCAGTACCGCCAACCGCGCGATACACATCGAACGCCACCGACTTGTGTTCCAGTTCCTCCAAAGCGTGCCAGTTCAGCAGATGCCAGACCTCGGGATCACCCGGAATGGCCTGTACCTCATCACTGCCCAGCAGCCGCTCGGCGAGGATCGCGGTCATGTGTTCGGCCATGGCCGTGAACGCCAGATGCGCGTGGGCGGGGAGCATGTTCTCGAACCTGATCAACCGGTCAACCTGCTTCTGCGAATCCCACCACGCGATGGGATAGCCCATTTCGACCAGCTTCTCGTTGACCCGGCGATGCTCCTGCCCGTGCACCGACTCCTGCCCGATGAATCCCGCGACACGCTTCTTGAGCACTGGATCGGTGATCTGGTCAGAGAACTTGCGCACCGAACGGATGAATCCCTCTTCCCCGGGCGGGAAGCCCCCGGAAAGTCCCGCGACGAAGTGGCTGTAGACGATGTCATCTTCCACGAAGTACTTGTGGGCATTGCCGTCATCGCCGAACCGAAATCTGATCCGCCGAGTCTTGGGGTACGCCGCAGCTGGGCTCACCATGTCATCACTCCCTTGTGACGGTAAGTTACTAGTACTCAAAGTACTACCTGGAGTACACCATAAGACGGCGGCGGCATGGGACGCAATACACCGCGGCAGATGAAATAGGCGCAACACAGCGCTGGGCCGATCAGCGATAGGCCCAGCGCGAGAAGAGAAGAAGCGCCCTGGAACAGCGCTGGAAGCTATTCGGCAGGTACGAGGACGGGTTCGTCCGGATTCAGCTCGACGCCACGGGCCTTGGCCGACGCCGCGAGCCCACCCCACACGTAAACCACCAGCTCGTCGACAAGGGTTTCCTTGCTGATGACCGGCTCATCGAACCAGCGCAGTACGGCAATACCCGTGGAGGCCAGCATCGCGTCGATCACGTACTCGATGTGGTCGGCGTTGCCGCCGCGCGAGCTGAAGACCGACCCCACCAGCTGGGCAATGGCATCGGACAACGGGCGCCCGCTCTCGATCAGCGATGTCGCATTCGCATACTGAACGCTCAGCAGAAACCGCACGAGGTTGGGCCGCTCATCGACGAGGTCGACATAGCCGGCCAGCCCCGAGCGGAAAAGTTCGAGCAGACTGACGGACAGGTCGATGTTCGAGACCAATCGCTCGACAACCAACTCCTGGACGCGCATCGCCACCGCGGCGAAGAGGGCTTCCTTGTCGGTGAAGAAGCGATACAGCTTGGGCCGGGAGATCCCGGCGGATTTCAGGACGTCGTCGATCGAGAGGTCGGGACCGAGTTCGTCGATCGCGTTCAGGGTGGCTTCGACCAATTCCGCGCGAACCTTCGCACGGTGCTCACGCCACCGGTCGACGCGCGCATCACCGGTCAGCTCAGGAAGGCCTCGATCGGGATACACCTGCGTTGACACGCCCACATCGTAGACCTAATAGCTGGGCGTCCGAGGCGCATAGGACCACGTAGGAGGACCGATCTTCGCCATGACAGATCGTGACAAATGACCCTCGACAGGCGTCCAGCAAATAATGCGGTTACCGCGACGAGATCGTGCACCCTAGATGAAGGTATAGACCGTTCCTACCCCACCTCGGTATATTTATCCGACATACAGTTCAGCTAATGAAGCTGGTTGTGACCGCGCCCGAATGCGAGGCGGCAAGTTAGTGCATTTACCAAAATATTTGCCAGGAGTGGTTACTGTGTTCGCGTGGCCAGCACCAACGGAGACCGGCGAGGACCGGGCCGCCCGCCGAACCCCCAGCGTGCACGCGAACGCCAGCGCACCCTGACCGAAGCGGCCGCACTGGAGTTCGCCGAGAAGGGCCACCACAAGGCCAGCATCACCGACATCACCCAGCGCGCCGGCGTCGGCCGGGGCACGTTCTATCTGTATTTCGATACCAAACGCGATGCGCTGGACGCGGTGATCGACAGTTACTTCCAGAGAACACTCGCCGCGGTGAATGACACCAGCGACCTGTCGGGCAACGCGGGCGACTTTGAACAGCATCTGCGCACGGTCTTCACCAGCCTGTTCGACATGCTGGACAACAGCCCCGAGATCATGCAGGTCATCCTGCGTGAGGGCTTGCTCGACTCGGCGATGACCAAGCGCATGTTCGGCATCCTCGACCTCATCGAGTCCGTCAACATCACCATCATCGAGCAGGCCCGCGCCGACGGCACCATCACCTCGGCCATCGACGCTGCCTTCCTGGCGCATGCCATCACCGGGTTGTCGATGGCGGCCACCCTCAAGGCGGTCCGAGGCGAGCTCGCGGGCCACGCGCGCCAGACATACATCGACTCGTTTATCGAGCTGGTGCGGTCGATCACGACCGTTCCCCCCGCACTCGCAAATTCTTGACAATTCGCGTCCCAAGATCTGGAACCTCCGCTAGCCTCTGCCCTAGCCAATAAACTGACCACTGAACCAGTGAATTGCTAGAGGACCGGGTCGGGGGACCTCCGACAGCCTCGTCATGACAGCGTTCCGGCCGGGACGCATGGCATACCCACATGCGTGGGCACACGCTGCAACGTGCCAAACGCGGCAACCCCGCGCTTGACACAGACCATGACCTACACCACACTAAGCCACCGACTGTGATGTGGGGTACTAGATACCCACTGTTACACAGTTGTCCATTAAGCGGGCTGTTCGTCCAGGTCGGGCCCGAAATGAGAAGCCAAAGGAGCCACTGTTGAACTCAGCCGTGAGTCAAGTAGTGGCCGAGACGCGGGCAGAGACCGCTCCGGTGGACTGGTTCGAAGACCCCGATGGTGAATCCGACAGCAAATCGAGCGTGGACAGCGGGCCCGGTTCTCCCCCCGGCGGAGCATTCCAGCTACTCGATCGGGCGCCTGGAATCGTCCGGCGCCCCGCTGAATATGTGATCTCTCAGACCGATTCGATGCTGAAAACGCTCGGACGTTATGTCGATCTGGTGGCGCAATCTTTCGCGTTTCTCATCAGCGACATCATCCGGCTGCGCCATCCGTGGCAGGACACCGTGATCCAGTCCTGGTTCATCCTGACGGTCACGGTTGTTCCGGCGATCCTGGTGTCCATCCCGTTCGGTGTGATCGTCGCAGTTCAGGCGGGCAGCATCATCTCGCAGGTCGGCGCCTCGTCTATCTCTGGCGCGGCCGGCGGCCTGGGCGTGATCCAGCAGGGCGCACCCATCGTCGCCGCCCTCCTCCTGGGTGGCGCGGCGGGGTCGGCCGTCGCCACCGATCTCGGTGCCAGAAGCATCCGGGAAGAGGTTGACGCCATGCGGGTCATGGGTGTCAATCCCGTCCAGCGCCTGGTCACCCCGCGACTGGCGGCGATTCTCTTCGTGTCACCGCTGTTGTGCATCTTCATCATTTTCGTGGGCATCTTCGCCGGCTACCTGGTCAACGTGGGTTTTCAGGGCGGCACGCCCGGCAGCTACCTGTCTTCGTTCGCCGCGTTCGCCAACGTCAACGACGTCACCGTCGCGGTTCTCAAGACCTGGCTGTTCGGTGTCGTGGTCATCCTCGTGGCCTGCCAGCGCGGCCTGGAAGCCAAGGGCGGCGCACGAGGTGTCGCCGATGCCGTCAACGCCACCGTGGTGATCGGCGTGGTCACCGTCATGGTGCTCAACACCGTGATCACCCAGATCGTCGCGATGTTCATGCCATCGAAGGTGGGCTGAGAATGGCGACATCCCGTCCGGCCCGGTATTTCCCCGACGAACTTCCCGCAGCCGCCAGGTCGATCTGGAACTTCACCAAGGGAGCAGGCGGCTCCGCCGAACACCTCGGCCACCAGATCACGTTCGTCGGGCTGGTGCTGGCCGCAATACCACAGACCCTCAAGCGTTATCGGCGACAAACCGGTGTCCTGCTCGTCGATATGACCTGGGGCAACGGCTCGATCATCGTCGGCGGCGGGGTCATCGGCGTCCTGGTGTTCATGGGCATCGCGGTGGGCGCATCTGTTGGGATCGTTGGCTTTTCGACCCTGGACATGGTGGGCATGGGATCTCTCACCGGATTCATCTCGGCCTACGTGAACACCCGGGAGATGGCACCGATGATCGCCGCCATCGGATTCGCCGCACAGGCAGGATGCCGGATGACCGCCGAGATCGGCGCCATGCGTATTTCCGAGGAGATCGACGCGCTGGAAGCTCAGGGCATCAGATCCATTCCGTTCGTGGTCACCACCCGAGTGATCGCCGGCGTCATCATCATCGTCCCGCTGTATGTATTGACCTTGCTGCTGGCCTACGGCTCCTGCGCCTTCATGGTGTTCTTCGTCCACAACCAATCCCAGGGCGTGTACAAGCATTACTTCGACTCATTCGTCCATCCGATAGACGTGCTCTATTCGGTGATCAAGGCCGTGGTGTTCGTCGTCATCATCATCGCCATCCAGTGCTATCAGGGCTATTACGCCGGCGGCGGTCCCGAGGGGGTTGGGATGGCCTCGGGTCGCGCCATCCGGGCCTCCCTGGTCGCGATCGTCCTTTTCGACATGCTTCTCACGTTGCTCTTCTGGGGCAACAATCCTGGAATTCAGATATCGGGGTAATGGGTGGCCATCTATAAAGATCCGAGCGGGCGGGCCGCAGGCCCCGGGGCGCTCAAGTTGCGCGGGCTTGCCCTGGCGCTGGTGGTAGCCGCAGGCGGTTACTCGCTGTATCAGTCCGGAATCGGCAGCTACGGCCAACCATTCGAGCTCACGCTGATCACCAACACCATCGGCGAGGGCATGGGCCCCGGCGGCGAGGTGAAGTACCGCGGCTACAACATCGGGCAGGTCAAGTCGCTGCAGACCACCGGATACAACAAGCAACGGATGACCGTGATCCTCGACGGCCGACAGGCCAAGGCACTCACGTCAGATACCAAGGCGCAGTTCACTTCATCGAACATCTTCGGCACCGCCGCCGTCGAACTGGTCAGCAGCGGCGTCGGCGAGCCGCTGAAACCCGGTGGCGTGCTGGAGATCAGCAGCGACGTCCAGGCCGCGTCCATCACCGGATTCCTGCGGATGGGTCAGCGGCTGGGCGCGATCCTGGACACCCGCGAATTCAACGCCATCATCGCGACGTTCGAGCGCCACGCCGATCTGACCGGCCCTGTGGTGAAGTCGTTCTGGGACTTGTTCGCGATGATCGCGGATACCCAGAAGGTGCCCTTCTCCAAAACACTGGATGTGATGGCCTCATTGATCGACGGGACCAACGACTTCGTCCCCGTGATCGGATCTACCAACAAATTGCTGGACAGCCTCAACTTCATGGTGGGTCCGGGCAATACCGAGCGCGCGACCGCCGCACTCGACTCCTTGTCGGATCTGCTGAAAGTGGCAGGCGACGGACTGCACACGAACAACGACTGGCTCGTTCCGCTGATTCGATCGATCATGGATCTCGCTGTCCCCTATACCTATTTCCTGGGGAGCCTGGCCCCGGCGTACGACCGGCTCAACGGTCTGTTCGATCGCACCACTGCCGCATTCCCCGTCGACAACGGCAAGGTTCGCCTGAACGTGCAGCTGATCATGGATACCGCCCCCGGGCTCGGCGCGGCATTGCCGATGGTGCCTGAGGGGCAGGCTTCCAACGCGGCCGCCCCCGCCCCCGGACCGCCAGCTGGAGGGCAGCGATGAAACGGATCGTGCTTCTCATGACGGGCCTCACCGCGATTCTCGCGGTGGCGGTGGTGCTGACTCTGATCATCGTGAATGCCCTGCGCACCCCGGTAAACGGTCCGGTCCGCCGCTTCGACGCGCTGTTCACCGATGCCTCCGGGCTCATCATCGGCAACGATGTGCGCATCTCCGGCGTACAGGTCGGCAAGGTCGAAAAGATTCATCTGGACGGCAAGAACGCACGGGTCACGTTCAACGTGCTGACGGATCACCCGCTCTACCAGAACACCACGGTGGCAATCCGGTACCAGTCCCTGGTCGGTCAGCGGTACGTCGAGATCGCGCAAGCGCCGACACCGAGCGCACCGCTGGCGGCCGGAGCCACGATACCGCTCGGCCAGACCATTCCCTCTTTCGATATTGCCAAGCTGTTCAATGGTTTTCGCCCCATATTTGAAACACTTGACCCCGCCCAGTTCAATCGGCTGACCGAGAACATCCTGCAGCTCATCCAGGGCGACCAGCGGGGCATTGGGCCGATCCTGCGGGATATCGATGCCGTGCTAAAGCTTTCGGTCGATCGTCAGGCCGCTCTACAGGCCATCATCACGAATCTGGGTGATGTCTCCAAGGAACTGGGCGGCACCTCAGATCAGCTGTTCTACTTGATCAACGACCTCAACGATGTGCTGACACCGTTCGAGAAGCAGGCCGACGAGTTCAACAGAGCAGGCGCGGACGCACTGCCGGTGCTGCGCAGATCGGTCAGCATGCTGCGGTACATCGAGAACACGGTGGATGGCGCACAGTTGCCCCTGTACGACGTGGCCAGCCGCACTACGCCGGGGACACCGACCATCATGGCCGGGCTATCGCTGATACCAGACTTGGTACAGGGCATGCGTGACGCCTTGATCGAGGAGAAAACAGCGCCCCCCACCGCATTCGAGTGCAAGAACGGGATCGTCAAAATGCCCGGTATCGGTGAAGTGTCCTTCGCCAACCAGGATCTGGTGGTGTGTAAGTGAGCTTCTTCAAGAAGATCTTCGCTCGAAACAATCCGATCCTCGACGAGCACGAGGCAGCCAAGCGTAATCGCCGCAACGGGCTGATCGGGGTCCTGGTCATCGCCTCGGTACTGGCCGCAACAGGCGTCGCTTTCGTCAACACCAGCGGCATGAAGACCTATGCGCTGCATCTGCGAGCTTCCGGAGGGCTGCGTGCCGGCGACGACGTGCGCATCGCAGGGATTTCCGTGGGCAAGGTATCGACCGTCAGCATCGATAAATCACTGGTAAAGGCCGTCTTTACGGTGGATCACTCGGTCCCGGTCGGCTCCGAGTCCCGTGCCGACATTCGGATGCTCACTCCACTGGGCGGGCACTATCTGGCCCTCTACCCGGAAGGCAGCACGCCTCTGGGCAACACACCCATTCCGCCCGAGCGCACCAGTGTCCCCTTCGAGATCAACGAGTTGTTCCAGAAGTTCACACCCGTGGTGAAGAAGGTGGACGCCAAGGTCATCCACGACAGCCTGATGGAAGTGGCGAACGCAGTCGACAAGTACCCCAATGGTTTACGCGACTTCTTTCAGTCATCGCAAGCGCTCATCAAAGCACTTGAGCCCACCACCGAGGACTTTCACGCCACGCTGAACTACGCCAATGAATATCTGCGTGCCTTCAAGACAGGCAAGGAACAACTCGCCACGATCGTCACCATGCTGTCCAAACTCGGTGCCAAATACAGCAAGTCGACGACTGACCTGATCGAGGTGTTCGTACTGCTGAGGGATCTCTTCCGACTCTTCAATCGGTTCTTCACGGCGTACGCGCGCGATTACGAGCCCATGCTCAACGGCCTCGATGACATCGTCGACACCCTCACCAAATACCCCGAGAAGCTCGGCAAGGCCGCCGAACAATGGGGCCAACTCGTTGGGATTGTCCTGCCCATGCTCAGCGGCAACGGCATCACCATCAACGAGAACGACCGGGTGATCCCCGGGCAAGACGTCTGCCTACCGCACTTCTTCAGGTTCTGTTGAGGCCCTTGATGACACAGCCAGCATTTGTGAGCAGCATTCGGACCCGTCTCGCGGGTATGCGTCCCGCCGCACGCGCGGGTCTGGTGAGCGCAGTCGGCGTGGTACTTGTCGCGGTAGTGGCGGTTGCCGGAATCTTCGGTGCGCGCACTGTGTTTCCCGCCGTCAAGAACATGGTGATGCCGTACCTGGGGAACGCGCATATCCCGTTCCTGGACGACACCCGGGCGCTCTGCGCGAATTTCCGCGACGGATCCGGTTTATACAAGGGCAACAAGGTCTTACTTCTCGGTGTCGAGATCGGCACCGTGACAGCCGTCACCAACAAGCCCGACCATGTCGAGGTCGACTTCGACATTCCACAAGACATGGAGCTGCCCGCCGATGTGGGCGCAGCCAGCTATTCGCAGTCGGTGATCACCAACCGCAGTATCGAACTCACCCGTTCATGGAGCGAGGGGCCCAAATTCACTGGTGATCAATGCATCTCGACAGAGAACACCAGAACTCCGGTGACCGTCACCGAGTCGTTCTCCGCCATAGGCGAGCTCGCCGATACGCTGATGCAAGCAGCGCCTGGCCAGGACCCGGCGAACTCGCCTGGCGTACAGGCACTGAACAAAACCCTCAAGGGTGCAGCTCGATCGCTCGACGGCGTCGGCCCCGGGTTCAAGGAGATGCTGAACAACCTCACCACGATGGTGGGCGATCCCTACAAGGCCGACGCCGACTACCGGCAGCTATTCGAGAACAGCGCCATCGTCACCTCGAACTGGTTGCAGTATTGGAACGAGTTCGCGGGTGTGGTCGCCTCCCTGCCCGATACCGCACGCCTGATCGAGGGCATTTCGGAGAACTTCTCGGTCAGCCTCGACTACCTCACGACGCTCCTTCCGACGCTGAACGGCATGGTCCAGCGCGCCGCCGGCCGGCTCTACAAGAACGTCTTCGACAAGCTGGTGCCCTGGATACGCGACATCCTCAACGCCTACACCCCGCACATCCTCACCTTCTTCAACACGTTGCCACCGGTGATCAACTGGCTGGCCGATGACATCTATCTGCCGAACACGAAGACCCACGGTGTCACCTATGTTCCTCCACGCGTGGCCATCTCGCCGGAACAGGCCAGTGCCATCTGCCAGAACCTGCGTGACCGCAACACCCCAGGCTCCCAGGCGGCATGTGCACCGGGCACCGCCTCGGACCCCGTGACCCTCGGTTTGACGAATCTGATCATGGGGGCGGCACTGTCATGATTCGACGTGTACTGATCGTCCTGTTCGCCGCGGCATTCACGGTGGTCCCGGCGTGCTCCACGGAGGCACTGGATCCCACCAAGATGCCGATGCCCGGCGCGTACATACCGAAGAACACGTACCGCCTCAAGATCGAATTCTCCAGTGTGCTCAATCTGCCCGGACGGGCGAAGGTCGACTCGGGTGGCGTGCAGGTGGGCCTGTTGGATCGGGTGGAGCTCAAAGGCACAACCCCCGTCGTCTACGTAGATATCGACGGCGGTGCGAAGTTCCCGCGGAACGTCAAGGCCGAACTGCGGCAGGCCACCGTGCTCGGCGACATCTACATCGCCATGATCTCGCCCACCGATCCGGCTCCGACACATCTTCAGGATGGCGACACCATCGCCCTGGCCAACACGGTGCCGGCGGCCAACGTCGAAGATCTCATGCGGTCCATGTCAAACCTCATCGGCGGGGGCAGCCTCAACACGATGCAGACCACCGTGGCGAACATGAACAGCTCCTTCCCTCCGCCCGAGGAGCTTGACCGCATCCACCGCGCGCTGGCCGGAATCATCAATGACCTGTCCAACAATCAGGACACCCTCAACAAGATCCTGACGAATATGCAAGCCGTCAGCGAGTCCTTCCGAGCCAACAAGGGAACGTACCGACGGCTTCTGACCGAGGGACCCACCAAACTGCCGTCACTGGCCAAAGTGGTGCTGAGTCTTAGTGATCTGATCATCAATGGCGCCGAGTTCGGACGGCAGATCGCCCAGATCCTGGACTACCCGAACCTCATGCAGATCCTGTCCTATCTCACGCCATTCATCCACAGCGCCTCGACCGCCGACACCACTATCCCGGTGCTCGGCGACAAGATGGTCCGAACCATCCGCGACAGGATCATCCCGTTCTTCAAGGATGGCGGTCCCAAGTACACCGTGACCGATATCCAAACTCCCGATGGCACATTGGGAGTCAGCCCCGGGGAACGCGCCGACTCGGTCATCCGGAACATGCAGACGATGGGGCTGGTGCGATGAGGCTCAATGTCCTACTCACTCTCGCGGTGCTCTCGATCATTTCTCTGGTGGGCGCCGTCTACATGGCCTTCGGTGTCCTGGACATCGCCTCCACCAACAAGACCAATCACATGACGCTCATGCTAGAGAGCTCTGGCGGGCTAATGTCCACCTCGCAGGTCACCCTGCGGGGCATCAAAGTCGGCCGGGTCACCAACATTCAGGCCACCCCGTCGGGGTTGGCGATCTCGATGGCCCTCGACAGCGGCTACCCCATTCCCGTCGACAGCAAGGTGAGCGTCCAGAATCTCTCGGCCGCGGGAGAGCAGTACGTGGAGTTCAAACCCGCTCGCATCGAGCCCCCCTACTACAGCGACGGCGCCGTGATCCCGGCGTCGAAGGCAGCGCCGGTCTACACCGTGAGTGATCTCCTGCAAAAGGGCAACGCACTGATGCAGGCCATGAACGCCGACGACTTGGAGATCACACTCAACAACGTGGCTGCCGGATTCGTGGACAACACCAAGACCATCGATCAGTTGGCCACCACGGCAAGGCTGTTCGCGCAAATGGTGAAGGACGACAAGCATTATCTGGCCGAGGTCATCGGCAACACATCGACCCTGACCAACGGGCTCGGTGAGATCCGGGCCGGCGATATCTTGAAGCAGTCCGCCAAGACCATTCCGGGTAGCCTCGACGGCCTGGCGTCCCTGGTGAAAGTGATCGAAAAGCTGGAACCGCTCGTCGAAGCAGGCCTGGGCGATGGGAAGCCCCTGACGGATCTGGTCGAAAAGCTCTTCGACTACATCAACGCACTGTCCGAACCCATGTCGGAATTCGCGACAGTCCTCGAGCCCATCGTCGCCCCGCTGCGCGATGTCAAGCTGGATGCCGGGCACTGGCTGGACTTCTGGGATTCCACCTTCAACAACCAAGGCGGACTGCGCATCCATCTCGGGGTACCCGAATGGCCACAGCCCGATACACCGCAGCCAGGATCAGCTCAGCCATCGCGGCCAGCTGCCACACCACCCGCACCCAAACCCACATCGGCACCACAAACGGCAACAGCAGGAAGGCCCGGATCATGACCGACATCGACGATCGCACACTCACCCTCGATGACGCAGATCCCGATGAGCTCGCGGAATCGGAGACCAAGTCCACCACCGATTCCGCCGAGACCGAATCTGACGCGGAACCGAAAGCCAAGCGGGTAAAGCGGGCCAAGGCCGTTGAACAAGAAGCGGATCCGGCCGAAAGCGATAGCGCTCCCAATATCTGGAAGTGGATCGCCTTCGGTCTGCTCGCGGTGGGAATCATGGGAGCGGTCCTCGGTGGCTGGCAGTATCAGAAGTTGTCCGATGCCCTCGCCGCCACGCGCGCCGGCGATACCGAACGCACCGCGGCCACCGACGCGGCGTCGGCGTACGCGATGAAATCGCTCACCTATAGCTTCGAAGACCCGGACGGCTTCTTCAAGAACGTCAAAGAGAACGCGGCGGAACCGCTGAAGAACAAGTACAGCGATGCCGAGAAGCTGCTCAAGGCCATCATGCTGCAGGCCCAGGTGACGTCCAAGGGCGAGATCATCGCCGCGGATGCCGTTGCCCAGCAGAACGGCATCTACCAGGTGGTGGTCACCACCCGACAGACCACCCGGAACGTCCAGAACCCGGAACCGCGGGCTACCACACTGGTTCTGCAGATCACGGTCAAGAAGGATGGCGACAACTGGCAGGTGACCGATATCGGCCCCAAGAATGCCAACTCGACCGGCACCATCATGCACCCCGGCGACCAGAAGCTGCTTCCCGACGAGACGGCACCCGCACCCGGTAAGGCACCCGCGCCTGCCCTCCCGCCGCTGCCCACGCTCCCCGGTCAGAAGTAGGCAATGTCCCGGCACATAGGTGGTCTGGGCGCGGGTATCGCCGCTGCCGCCCTACTGGTTTCGGCGCAGACGGTCCATCCCGTGGCGGTGGCACGGGCTGCTTTGCCGCCGTGCCCGAGCAGAGCCACCACGATCGTCCCGGACAGCCCCAAGGCACATACAGACTGCCGGCTGTCTGCGGCCGACGGCACCGGGATCACCTTCGATGTGGAGTATTGGCGTCCGCACCCCGACAACAGGGACGCACCGGACTACCCGCCGCTGTCGGCCCGGGTAACCATCAAGGACGCCGCCGGTAACAGGCTGCAAGAAGTGAACGAGCTGTTGGAGCCGTCAAGCCCCTCACCGGCCGGTCTGCAGGACATCGACGGAGACGGCCGCGACGAGATGATCATTCCGATCTCTACCCGGGTCATGAATGGTGCTGTCAACACCCGGTTTTCCGTCTGGCGAGCCGAGAAGAACACCACCCACTTCGAGCGCGTCCAGATGTTCGGACAGGCCGTCTATCCCAGTGGCGACGGGTACATCGTGGTCAACAGCGGTGCGTTCTCCAGCCGCGATCTGGATTTCTACCTGCCCACCGCGGCCGGCTACACCCACATCATCACGTTGACGATGACTGCCGAAGAGGTCGACCTGAATACCCGCAAGGTGCTTACCGCAAGCTGCATGGTGCACAAGCAGTCCGGCCTGGGTGCCATCGACATGGACTGGCAGGATTCGCCGGTTTTCTGTGATTCTCCTGCGGCCAAGTCGATTTGGCCGGATGCCGAACGCGTCGAGACCAACAGAAGAGTGCAGGGCCGCTAAGCCTTACACCGCATCCCGGGATATGTCCGTGCCTTCCAGGAGCGCGATGAGCGACCGCATACCCGGCCGGAAACCCCACGCGAAGACCACCCGCAGCAGGGGCTGGAGCCAGCGCAAGGGCAACCCGGAAACAAAACGGGGGGTTATCGCCACCGTCCAATCGACGGTGCAGCCGTCGGGAGTGCTGGTCAGCACGTAGTCCTCGGCCCACAACTGCAACAGGGGCCAGGTTCCTGCCACCGCTGAGTAGGTGAGCCGATGCGGCGCCTCGTACCGCCAGAATCTCTCTCGCTGGATCCACAGGAACCGCCACGGTGCCGACACGGTGCCCATCTCTCGCTCCATGCCCACTCGCCGGCACGGTTCGTCATAGCGCACGCCGCACCCGAAGGGCAGCCATGACCAGGCATGGTCACTGTCCAGCGCCGCCCACACCTGACCACGTGGCGCATCGAAGGTGTGGGAGGTGCGCAGCACGATGGCAGCCGATTCGAACGCGGAATCGTCCGCCGACATCGGGATCCGATACTTGGGGGCGAGCATCGGCCACCCCATCCTCAGACCACCACCTGTGAATCATTGAGGGCCACAGTGGAATCGACACGTTGACTCTGTTGCGCATACTCGTAGTCATCCGCCGGGAACTTCTTCGCCGCCCGGCGGGCCTGCAGGGTCGTGGTCGGCCGCAACAGCGGTACATCATCGTCAGCGTTCTTCCAGTACGACCGCACACCTTGATTGAGTTCCGTGAAGTAGTACTTCAGGTTCCGCCCGTTGCGCAGCATGAGTTGGTGGAAACGGTCCAGTGCCTCCTGGCGCACTTCCATACGGCTGGCACCGCGCTCTCCCGCAAGGGAGATGGCCCGGACGATGTGCGTGACGGCGGTATCCGCCAGCCCGTGCCATCCGCCGTTGCCGGTCCAGGAGTAGGGCCCGACGATGATCCAGCGGTTGGGGAAGCCGGTGATCGAGACGCTCTCGTACGCCTGCATACCGCGAGTGTTGAAGAAGTCCCCCAGATCACGGCCACCGGCGCCGGTCACACGTCCTCGCTTGTAGGAGGCGGGTTCGGAGAACAGATCGAAACCTGTTGCGGTGATCAAGAAATCGGCCTCATGCACCGTCCCGTCCGAGGTCTTGACTCCCTCGGGAACGACCTCGTCGATGGGCGTGGTGACCAGTGAGCAGTGCGGCTTGTTGAAGACCCGCGGAAAGGCGGAGTTGAGAGTTGGCCGGTTCCCCAGCGGCCCGAAGTACGGGAGAAGATCCCGCGCGACCTTCCTGTCCTTCACCACCGCACGCAGGTACGCCCCGTACAGTGCACGCCCGGCGGCATCGAACAACCGCATCAACGGCCGCATCACCGCGCCCGGGGTGTGAATCAGGAACCACAGACCCAGGCTCCCGCCGAGCAGGGCCCCCCACTCGATCACGGAGAACAATCCGGGGATACGGAGCGCCCATTGGGCAATCACCGGGATCCGGAAGTCGGGTTTGGGGATGCAGTAGACGGGTGTCCGCTGGAACACCACGAGCGACTCGGTCTCGTCGGCGATGGCACCGCACAATTGGACGCCGGTCGCCCCGGTGCCGATCACTGCCACGCGTTTGCCCCGCACGTCGTGCTCCGGCAGCCACTGTACGGGCGTCACCCGGGTACCGGTGAAGTTCTCGAGCCCCTCGATGCCGGGCTGCTTCGGATCGAAGAAGGGACCGATCGCTGAAACCACGAACCGTGCGGTGATCAGCGAGCCGTCAGCGAGATTCAGCCGCCACCAGTGGTTCTCCTCATCCCACTCCTCGTTGCGAACGTCGACGCCGAAACGGAAGTGCGGCCGCAGATTGAACCGTTCGGCGACCTGTTGGTGGTAGGCCTGCACTTCGGAGCCGGGCGCAAAAACGCGAGACCACTTAGGGTTTCGGAAGAACGGGAACTGGTAGATCACCGACGGGATGTCGACGGCGATCCCCGGATACACATTGTCGCGCCAGGTCCCGCCCAGATCCGCGGCCCGGTCGAGGATCACGAAGTCCTCGATACCCGCCTGCTGCAAGCGCACCCCGGCACACAGGCCTCCGATACCCGCACCGATCACGACGACGTGATGATCGGGAACTGATGTGGTCATGAGGACTCCTCACTCGATGTCCGATACGGACTACTCACTGACAATTCCGGCGTTGAAAGCGACGGGCCTCCGGCCAGGATGACGAGCCCGCCGCATGGCCCGGGTCGGACTGGTCTGATCGCGCCAGTCCGGCCCGGACCCCCTCCGACGCCGTCACGGGATGATGTTGGTTCCCCCTCAACGAGCCGCCCTATTGGATATCGCAGCGTTACCCACCAAAAGCGGCATGGACACAGGTCTCCTTCTCGATGGCTTGGCTAGTTCACCTGCACGGCAGTGGTTTCGGCCACGGGGGCGCGATCACCCGCCACCGGCAATCGGTCGAAGCGAAAATCATCGAGCGGAAAGCGCTTACTCGCACGCGTCGACTGGTACGCCGTGGTGGGGCGCAGGAACGAGAAGTCGCCATGTCGGTCGATGTAATAGGAGTTGGCGTTGACACACGCACGCCCGTGCATGAGCGTCGATTCCGCCTTGGGCGCAATGAAATCGAAGAACCGGTTGTTGGCGTCTTCGGTTACCGCGAAGGCGGTGGCGCCACGCTTGCGCGCCTCGGTGATAACCCGCACGGCGATGCGCGTCGCGTTTTCCACCATCACATGCCAGGAGCTGCCGCTCCACGCGAACGGCCCGAAAACCATGAAGGTATTGGGCAGTTGGGGCATGGTGACACCCTCATACGCCCTGGCACGATTGTTCTCGTAGTAGTCGGCCAGGTCGAAGCCATTGCGCCCCTTGACGGGGCGGGCGCGATAGACCTCAGGGCTCTGCGACATCTCGAACCCGGTGGCCAGAACCAGGACGTCGATATCGCGGTGCGCACCGTCCGCCGTGACGATTCCCGCCGGGGTGATCTTGGCGATCGGATCGGTCACCAGGTCGACATGGGGCTGGGTGAAAGTCCGGTAGTAGATGTTCGAGACACTCGGGCGCTTGCACCCGAATCCATACTGAGGTGTCAGCTTCTTGCGCAACTCGCGATCGCGGACCTGGCTGAACAGAAATGCCCGGCAGGCCCAGTTCGGAATGAGGGTTATCGGCGCAATCTGCTTGCCGTAAACCGTGATCGCCACCAGGCCGACCTCCACCGCGGCGGCGGCGATCCCCCGGATCAGGGATTGCAGGCCCGGGACGTACTTCAACGCCCACCGCGCGATACGCGGTATCGGGAAGTCGGGCTTGGCGAACACCCAGATCGCCCGGCGCTGATAGACGTCCACGTGGGAGGCCACCCGCGCCATCTGCGGAATGAGCTGAACCGAGGTTGCTCCGGTGCCGATCACCGCCACCCGCTTACCCTGCAGATCGAAGTCATGGTCCCAGTTCTGTGTCTGGATCACCTTGCCCGCAAAGGAATCCAGACCCGGGATATCCGGCACCTTCGGCTCCACAAATGCGCCGACCGCGGTGATGACGAACCTGGACGTGATGACCCGGCCGTCGGCAAGGGTGAGGTGCCACAGGTGGTTGTCCTCGTCCCATACCCGTTTCATGACCTCGTGGCCCAACCGCAGGTGGTCGTTGAGGCGGTACTGGTCGACCAGGCTTGCGATGTACTGCTGCACTTCCCGGCCTTTGGGAAAAGTGCGGGACCAGTTGGGGTTTTTTGCGAAGGAGAACTGGTACACGATTCCCGGGACATCTACTGCCACATCAGGATAGTGGTTGTTGTACCAGGTGCCACCGATGCCCGCGGACCGCTCCAGTATGACGAAATCGGTCAGGCCGGCACGCTTCAATCCAATGGCGGCGCCGAGCCCTCCGATCCCAGCGCCGATGATGACGGTCTCGTGCTCGGGGGTACTCATATTGTCGCCTCGACCTGCCGGTCGATCCGGCCGTCATACTCGCTGCGGGCGCTCCGGTCTACGGGTCCGACCGTCCTGTCCGCATTCACGACTCGCCGGCCCAGCAGCCACAGCCACTCGGGAATCAGATGCTGTAACCGCAGCGCGAGGACCGTACCTCGCGGGGAACCGACCACTGCCGGCCGATTGCGCACGGTCCCGACCGCGTCGCGTGCCACCCAGCTGGGAGGAATGATGCCCAGTTTCTCCCACCACTTGAACGGAATACCATCGACGAGCTGGGTGCGGACGGCCGCCGGCATGACTGTCGAGATGGTCACGCCGGTGCCGACCAGCTCCTCGCGGGCGCTGCGCGCGAACCCGGTGGCGGCATGCTTCGAGGCGACGTAACTGGCCAGGCCCGGTGAGTGAATGGCTCCCGCCGCCGATGTCACATTGATGAAATGTCCTCTGCCCCTCGCGATCATCCGCGGGGCGAGTACCTGATAGGAGATGTAGTGGCTCCAGAAGTTGACGCGCATCGTCGCCTCGGCCACTCCCCGGGACTCTTCCAGCAGCGGCCCCACTGGCATGATGCCCGCGTTGTTCACCACGATGTCGATGGGCCCGACGGTGTCCTCGACCTCGGCGACAACACGTCGATAGTCATCGGACTCGCCTACGTCCAGCGCGAAACCTCGTGCATCCGCACCAATCTCCCGCGCCGCCAGAACAGCGGCGTCACCGTCGAGGTCCGCGATGACCACCCGAGCGCCCTCACGCGCCAGCCGCTGTGCGATAGACAGCCCGATACCGCGCGCGCCGCCGGTGACCAATGCGACGGCGCCGTCGATCTGAATCTCGGTGAATTTCATGCGGCGGGCCGTCCAACATGAGCTCTGACGAATGCCGAGATCTCCCCCACGGCCGCCCGCGCATCGGGGAGCACATCCGCGGCGATCTGGAAATCGTGCACTTGATTCCTCCATATCTGCAGTTCGACAGGCACTCCGGCCTCGGCGAGCCGAGCAGCCGCGAATTCGGCATCAGGGCGCAGGATCTCGTCACTGCCCACCTGAAGAAGTGTTGGCGGTAGGCACGCCAGCGTGGCCGCGGCGCCCTCGACGAAACTGTCGAGGACCCTGAGCCCGGCGGTAGCCGTCTCGCCCGACATCATGAGGCGCTCCATGGCTATCAACGCCGCCCGCGGGAACAACGGGTCGTTGGATTGCGCGGCCAGCACCAGCTTGCCTGCCGGGTCACGTTGCACCAGAGGTGAAATGCACACGAGAGCGCCGGGTGATTCCAGTCCGCGACGCTGCGCGATCAGACTGGCGGCCAGAGCAAGGAATCCACCCGCGGAATCGCCGGCGATGACGATCTCCGAAGGCTGGTAGCCCATGTCGATGAGGTACCGGTATCCGTCGAGTGCGTCCTCGACCGCCGAGGAGACCGAGTGCCCGGGCAGCTTGCGGTAGTTGACGGCAAGCGACGTGACGCCCGCGCTCGTGACAATGCGCGACACCAGCCTGCGATGCGTGTTCAGTCCGCCGACGACAAATGCCCCGCCATGCAGAAAGAGCATGGCGCCGTGTGACGAACCGCCTCCGGCAGACATGAGCTCGGCTTCGCAGTGGGTGAGTCGCACCCGGACACGACGCACTCCCCGAACGGGCCGCAGCACGATCGCCGCGAGGTCGATGACTCGGTACGGCCACGGCAAATACGGAAAGCGCGCCCACAGTGCAATCACCGGATACGCGAAGAGGCGGATGGCCAAGCGTCCTAATCGCAACAGAACCGTCAGAGAGCCTCGCTCGGAGCGAGTGAGCTCCAGACGCTCCGGATGTAGCGGCACCACGTTGGCCGTCATCGGCGCTCCTCGGTGATCTCGAACACGGGTAGGTGTTTTATAGACTGACATGCCATTCACAAAAATACAAGACGGCATTCCCACCTACTCCCAGATGACTGTTATCGCTGCTGAGACCAGATTTCTATGGCCTGCCCCATGGGGGTGGCGGTGTCGGCCATGCCGAGATACTCGCGCGCAATCGCCGACCACGGCGCCTCTGCGCCGAGCCTGCCGAGGAGTGCGGCCACACACATTTCGGTGCGCCGCGCCATCGCATGCGTCTCCACTAGACGCTGGTTACGGATGCCGTCGTAGAACCTGGACGAGGGCAATACGGCATCGGCAACCGAACGCCGCGCGATATCCGGCGTCATCCGCAAGATCCCGTCTCCGAGATGCCAGTTACTGACCGCGCGGATGTACTCGGTGGCGGCGCATCGCTCCATGGCCTCCGGGTCTGCCAGGAATCCCGCGGCCACCGCAAGCTCGAACGCCTGGTCATCATCCCCGGAGAGCAGCGCCCGAAACACCTTGCGCTGCACCTCGGCGTCCTCGTAATCCATATCCATACACAGTCCGAAGTCCACGAAACCGACCCGCCCATCGGGAAGCAGCATGATGTTGCCGGGATGTGGATCCGCGCAGAAAAATCCGGTTCGGTACATCTCACCGCAGTAGAAGCGATAGATCGCCTCCCCCACCAGGTTCCGCACCGGCTGATCCTGTTCGGCAAGGCCGTCGAAGGCCATACCGTCGAGGTACTCGGTCACCAGGACGTGCTCGGTGCACAATTGCGCGATCGGTTCGGGGATACGCCATGCCGGATGCCCCTGGAACGCGTCGAAAATCCGCTGGTGGTGGGCTAGCTCGGCCCGGTAATCCACTTCCTTGATCATCTGCCGCTGTACCTCCGCGACGATGGCCTGGGTGTTGCTCGCGGGCATCTTCTTCGCCGCCAGCTTGGTGACCAGCTGCAGATTCTTCAGATCCGCGCGGACCTTGGACGCGATATCCGGGTACTGGATCTTGACCGCGACCATCCGTCCGTCGTCAAGTTGGCCGCGGTACACCTGGCCGATCGAGGCCGAGGCGATGGCACCCGCGTCGAGGCTCACGATCCGGGCACGCAGCTCACCCAGCTCACGTTCCAGCGCCCCGTGCATCGTCTCGTCGGGAATCCTTGGGGCATTGTCGAACAGGGGCGCAAGCCGGGCGGTGAACTCGTCTCTGGCCGATGCGGATGTGATACCCACGTCCACCACAGAAAGCAGCTGGCCAAGTTTTTGCGCGGCGCCCTTCATCGAGCCCGCGACGGCCACCAAGTCGTCGGCGAACCGCAGAATATCGGCGTCCCGCCGGGCCGCCACGTCCGCCGAGACCGGTTTCATCGCCGTCGTTATCGCCGAGCGGACGGCATGACCGGCGACAACCTTGCCCAGCGCCGCCGCCCTCTTCGCACGCAGCGGCACGCCAGCTCGAGTTGCGTTGGCCTCGTTGTCAACTGGTTCGCCGATGGGATGCTCCTTCATTGCCGCGCCGACCTAGGGCGCTGGATTCAGACCATAAAGCAAAAAGTGCGTGATGGCCCGCGCGTACTCATCAATACGGTCAGTCCGGCCGTCGTCATCGACGACGAGAGTGACGGCGCCGACCAGCAAGGACACAAATGCCTGGCCGAGGAACTCGGTATCGATCGACGGGTTTATCCGGTCGGCACCAATCATCGAATACACGGACTGCTCGCTGCGCACCGAGGCGAAGCGGAAGAACTGAATGATCGACTGCAGTGCCTCCGGATCCACTCCGGCCGCTTCCGTGCACACGAAGATCAATGCGGGCAGCCTTTCGGCCACCGCCTCCAACGCGTTTGTAAATCCTTGCGCGAGAGCGTTTTCGATGTCCTGACGGGCATCCAGACGCCCAACCGGCCGCGACAGGACGGGCTCCATGGCCGAGAACTCACGAACCATCAGCGCATCGAGCAAGTCGCGTTTGTTCTGGTAGTAGTTGTAGAACGTGCCGTGGCTGACCCCGAGTCGCTCGACGATCTCGTTCACCCCGACGGCGTGATATCCAGCGGACAGGAAGCAGCCGAGCGCCGCATCCAGGAGTTCATTGCGGCGATCGGCCGCGACAGGCACCGGAACATGCACGGAATCAACGGTTTCCGCCGCGCTGTGCCCCGCGCTCGACTCCAAGGCGACACCGTCGCGCAAAATGCCGCTTTCGGCGATCTGCGAAGCGGTACTCACGAAACGTTCTCGGGTACCGGGGTTGTCGTGCCGGCTTTGTGCGAGCAGAAAACCGGGCAGCACCAGGGCCGGCAAGAGCCGTGCGAGCACGGCGTGGTTCTGTGCGTCCTCGGCCAGCCATCCGGCCCGACGGCCGCCATCCAGGCCCCGCTGCACGTAGGAGTCGAGCATCGACTGGATACCGAGGACTCGCTGCTTGAGCTCCTTGTCGGCGGCGGCCGATTGCACGGTGAGAAGTTTGAGCAGCGCAGGCTCCTGATCCACCAGCGCGTAGAGGCGGCGGCCGCCCTCCATGATGATGTCGTTTCGTTCTTCGATGCCGGCGGTTCCGCCGACTACCTCGAGAAAGTCGTCGAGCGCCAGGGTGTCGACGAGGCGTTCCACGGCATAGTCGAAGACCAGGTCGAGAACCTCGCGCTTGCTGTCAACGTATCGGTAGACAGTGCCTTGTCCCATGCCGGCACGGCCCGCTATGTCGGACATGCTGGTCTGCTCGTAGCCGTTTTCGGTGAAGGCCGAAAAGGCCGCGTCGACGATCTGCTGACGGCGTTTGTCGGCAAGCCCGGACACCGGGGGGCGTCCTCGGCGAGGCGGATCCTGCGCCACTCGCTGCTCCATCGACGTGTTTGACCGAACCGAAACCGGAGCGTCCCACAATTACGAACGCCTCGATGCCGTCAAAGTCTAAACACGTACGTGATGGCCCCTGCGGTGAGCGGTCAGCCCTCCAGCTTGTAGCCCAGGCCGCGCACCGTCACCAGATGCACCGGATTGGCCGGATCCGACTCGATCTTGGAGCGCAGCCGCTTGACGTGTACGTCAAGCGTCTTGGTGTCTCCGACATAGTCGGCACCCCACACACGGTCGATCAACTGACCGCGGGTAAGCACCCGCCCGCTGTTCCGGATCAGGTATTCGAGCAGGTCGAACTCCTTGAGCGGCAGGGTGATCGCTTCCCCGTTCACCGATACCGTGTGCCGATCGACATCCATGCGCACCGGGCCGGCCTCCAAGACGCCATCGCCCGCGGTGGTCTCTTCGGAATCCGATCCGCGGCGCAACACCGCACGAATGCGGGCGATGAGCTCGCGCGCCGAGTACGGCTTGGTCACGTAATCGTCGGCCCCGAGCTCCAGCCCGACGACCTTGTCGATCTCGCTGTCGCGTGCGGTCACCATGATCACCGGAACGCTGGACTTGGCGCGCAGCTGCTTGCACACGTCGGTACCGCTCATTCCGGGCAGCATCAGGTCCAGCAGCACGATGTCGGCACCGGCACGTTCGAATTCGGCGAGCGCTGAGGGCCCGTCGTTGACGATGGTCGCCTCGAAGCCCTCCTTGCGCAGTAGGAAGGCCAGTGGATCGGCCAGCGAGTCTTCGTCCTCAACAATCAAGACACTGGTCATCGACGTACATGTTCCTCTCGTGTAGTCGCTTGACGCTCCTCGCGTAAGCGGCTGGTTGGTGCGTGCGGCGGGGCTTGGTTGGTCGCGTCTTTGCGGGGGGTGGGTTGATCTGCTTGCGGGCCGTCTGCGGATTCCTCGATCACGTCATCCTCTTCCTCGTAAACCGGGAGAGACAGCGTGAAGGTCGACCCGGTGCCGGGCTGGCTCCACAGCTTGATGGCGCCGTTGTGATTGGCCGCCACATGCTTGACGATCGCCAGACCCAACCCGGTGCCGCCGGTGTCGCGGGAGCGCGCCTTGTCCACCCGGAAGAACCGTTCGAAGACACGTTCCTGATGTTCCTTGGCGATCCCGATGCCACGGTCGGTGACGGCAATCTCGATCTTGTCGCCCCGGCGCCGGCGGCTGATCGACACCGGCGATCCGTGCGGCGAGTAGGCAATGGCGTTGGCCACCAGATTGCTGATCGCTGTGATGAGCAGCGTGGGGTCACCGCGCACCTCGAAACCACTGGGCGCGTCCGTGGTGACCGCGATATCGGCGTTCTCGGCGGCCACCTTGGACCGGCTCAACGCCTCGGACACCACGAAGTCGACGTCGACGACCTCCAGATCGGGAAGCTTCTCGGCGCCCTGCAGCCGGGAGAGCGCGATGAGTTCGGTGACCATGTTGCCCAGGCGACGGGACTCCGCGAGAACCTGCTCACCGAAATGCTGCACCGTCTCGGGTTCGTCCGAAGATTCCAGTAGTGCCTCGGCGAGCACGCCCATCGCGCCGACAGGCGTCTTGAGCTCATGGCTGACATTGGCCACGAAATCGCGGCGGGTGGCCTCCATACGGACATGCTCGGAGTCGTCGTCGACATAGATGACGGCCCAGCGCGGATCGGCATCGGAGAGCCTGCGCACGTGCCCGCGCAGCGAGAACCCCGCGCGACCCGGCGCCTTCGGCTTGGTGGTCAGATCCACTTCGACGGCCTCACCGGTGGCCAGCGTCCGTTGGGCGGCGGTCCATGCCTGCTCGTCGAGCTGGCGGTCGCGTACCAGGCCCAGCTCCCGCGCGCGGGCGTTGACCAGGACGACGTCCTGGTGTTTGTCGACGACGACAATTCCGGTCGGTGAGATGGCGACAATGCGCTCGAGCATCTGGGAAACGGTCAGACCGCTCTGGGCTACCTGCGAACCTTTCCGGGCCGCGCGGTGGGTCGAGGAGCGGCGCGAGTACCACGCGCCCAGCACCGCACCCGCAGCAAGCGCCGCGAGGGCTGCGATCGTCACGATCACAACCAGAGAGCCCGATGAGGCGGTCACGCGAAAAGCGTACGCATTCGGTGAACGTCACCCCAGCAGCGTGCGGCTAAATGCCGAGCAAGTCACACATTCCCGCACAGGTGTTAGGCGTGAGTTCACCGAATATTCGCCGATTGGCGAAGTTTTGGTGGGTCAGGCTCACCGGGAAGGCTATTTGGCGCCCTGATTAGCTACCGCCGCGGCTCCTGCCGCAGCCGCCTCCGGGTCCAGGTAAACCCCACCTGCCGTGATCGGTTTGAGGTTCTCGTCCAGGTCATACCGCAACGGAATACCCGTGGGGATGTTCAGTCCCACGATCTCCTCGTCGGAGATCCCGTCGAGGTACTTCACCAGGGCCCGCAGCGAATTACCGTGGGCGGCAACCAGAACGGTCTTACCCGCACGGAGTTCCGGCACAATGGCCTCTTCGTAGTACGGCACGAATCGCGCCACCACATCGGCCAGGCATTCGGTGAGCGGTCCACCGCCGATATCGGCGTAGCGAGGATCCTGATCCTGGCTGTAGTGGCTGCCCCGCTCGATGGGCGGCGGTGGGGTGTCATAGCTGCGGCGCCAGGCCATGAACTGGTCCTCGCCGTACTTGGCCTTGGTTTCGGCCTTGTCCAGACCCTGCAGCGCACCGTAGTGGCGCTCGTTGAGGCGCCAGTCCCGCACCACCGGGATCCAGAGCCGATCAGCGGTGTCGAGGGCCAAATGCGCGGTGTTGATCGCGCGGCGCAGCAGCGAGGTGAACAGAATGTCCGGCAGCAGCCCCTGCTGAGCCAACAGCTCACCACCGCGCTGGGCCTCTGACCTGCCCTTTTCGGTCAGGTCGACGTCGACCCAGCCGGTGAACAGGTTCTTCGCATTCCACTGGCTCTCACCGTGGCGCAGCAGGATAAGGGTGGCTCCGTGTGCCTGATTGGAGGTCTCGCCGCTCATGAGCGCCAGTCTCTCATGTGGCTGCCCAGCTGCTCCCGACGTATCAACCCTGTCCCCTGTTCAGATCGGCGCAGCGCATGTCCCGAACCACCGCAGACGCATTGGTTATGAGTTCGTGCACGGAGTATCGGCATGCGACCGGGTCGCGTACCACCCCCACGCGGACGCGCAGCACGTTGAGCGCATTCGCGACATGGAGTGCCACCACCGCGCCCGACCACCTGGCCGACGGCGGCTCCGGAACCCTCATTGCCGCAGACAACTTGTTCACCGTCCGTGCGGCGGGGTCATCACGACGGGCGGGCTGTGCGGCGTCGAGCTCCTGGACGACCATGTCCAGGAGGACCTCCTCGGCGATAGCCGCCTCAAAGAACTGGACGTGCTGGATGTAGACGGGGTCGCCGCCGTTCATTCCGGTATCGCAGGCGAAAAACACCGCGGTGACGGCCCGGGGCGAGAGGCCCGCGGACGCGGCGAGGCCCACCGCCGCCGTCGCGACCTCGAAGAGTCCGGCGTCATCGGTGAATCCCATCTGCTCCCGGCCCCAGCCAGACGAGTCAAAGAGCGACTTCACTTTGGCACCTCCTGCACTCATCGAGACCACTGGCCACGGGATGCGTGTTTGACGATTCAGTCGAAAACCTTTACCGGAATCAACTTCTCGATCTCAGACTGCAGTATCTGCTCGATTCGCCGCGCAGTGTTCTTGCCGGTCACGAGCTTGGTGAAGTCGATACTCAAACGCCCGTTGTAGCTGGTGATGAAATAGATGCGTCCCTCAACCATCGCGACACCCCTTGTCGCGATGAATGCGCTCACGGCGTGGAGCTCGACACCGCAACGAAAATCGTTGATATCTACCCCGTCAGGTGTTGCGAAATCCGACACGCGACCCCAGTTGGTGATCTGGATGGCGGTGAAGGTCGGGACCCAACCTCCCATCGGCACCAGCAGGAAGTACCGTCTGGCCAACGCCAGTGCCCGCCGGATATCGCCACGGACAAATGCGGTTTGGTGAATGCGGGAGGTTCGTAAGCCCTCGCGGATATCCGCCATGACGTGGCGGGCAAGGTCAAGCGCGTCGCTGCCGCGCCCGACCTCGAGGATCGTCTCGGCAATGCCCAGCACGTTGGTGCCCTCCGTCGGCGCGACCGGCGGATCAATCCGGGAGCGCAGATTCACAAATGAGGAAACCGCCACGGGTAGTTCACTTTTCCCTGAAATCTCGCGTTCGGCGAGCACCAGCGCAGCGCTGACGAGCCCGTTGAGTGTGACCTCGTGCGTACGCCCTACCTCAATGAGCCGATCGGTCTGCTCCACCGACAGGTGAATGCGTGCTCGTTGGGCACGACGTGGCCGAAACGCGGTCCAGATCCGTTCGGGCCCGCGGTATGCGGGGCGAAGGTCCATCAACTGCCGGGACGTCGATTCGGTGTAGCCACGCGCACGCAGCAGTGTCTCCGAACTCGCCGGAATGGGATGCGCACCCATCAACCCGCTGATGCCGTTGACTGCGCGCGTTCTCCCCGTGTAGAGACTCCACAAGTCGTGCAGGTATGCCAGAGCCGCGTCGGCATCTGCGATGGCGTGATGCAAAAGAAACGTCACACGGAACTTCTCACCCGACCGGTAGACGTGCAGTGCACACACCTGCCCAACGGGTAACGCCGAGTTCCCGGACAGGACGTAATCCCCGATGTCGGCGTCGCCGACATCCCAGAACACGACGGCCGGCCGTTCGCGACCTGTGAATCGAAGTTCAAAACCTTTGCGCGACATATGGATTCGACCGCCCAATAACGGGTACATGCCCACGAGGTCGTCGAGGGCCCCCTCAAGCGCGACATCCTCCAGTGTGCCTGTGCCATAGCAATGTTGAGCCACCGTGGTACCCGAGACGACGAACACGGACTCCGAAGGCGCGAGAACACGCGGGGGCAGCAGCTCGGGCATGAAGCTCCTTTGACAAGCCAGATATTCGATACACAAAGTTATCGATACTGAAAGTACCCGATACTTGTCATATTGCCACGTGTCGCGGCATCGCCGCAGGTTACGGCGCCAGCCGCGTGCCCAAGGTGTCCTCTATTCGGCGATTATTCGGCGATTGCCGCCACCGCGACCGTCCGGTCGCGGCCTTCCTGACCCGCGAAGGCATAGTCATCGAGCGGGAACGCCTGCGACGAGCGGCGTGCGGACTGCGTCGTCTGGGGCCTGATGTACGCGGATTCGCCGTTGTGGTCGAAGTAGTAGCTGTTGGCAGTGGTGCAGTTACCGGTCTGGAACAGCGAGTAGGTGTAGCGCGACCGCGCATCCCTGGTCCACGCGTCGGCCGCGTCGGCACGCACCTCGACATCGGTGGCCCCGAGCCGTTGAGCCTCGCCGATGACCCGCCCGATATGGATGGCGGCGGTGTCGACCACGCTGTGGTAGGTGCCGCCGGTCCAGCCATATTGCCCAAAGACGTTGAAGCTGTTGGGCAATCCCGGTATGGAGAAGCCGTGATAGCTCTGCGGCGGGTGGTTCTGATAGAAGTCGGCGAGATCGAAGCCGCCCCGGCCGCTCACCGGCCGGTCCCGATACACCTGCGGGTCGAAGAACAACCGGAATCCGGTGGCGAGGATCAAGGCGTCGATCTCTCGCTCCACGCCCGCGGCGGTACGAACACCGTCGGCGGTGATGGTGTCGATCGGATCGGTGACCAGCTCAACGTTCGCCCGGTTGAAGGTCGGCAGATAGGTGTTGGAGGTAGCAGGGCGCTTGCACCCGAAGTCGTAGTCGGGGGTCAGCTTGGCCCGTAACTCCTTATCGGGCACCTGCAGCCGGTACGAGACATTACCGAGCAGCCAACGCAGCGCCCCTGGGGTGTTGCCCAGGCGACCGGCATTGAGCACCCCGTAGACAAGCGCACCGCCCACGATGAATTCCAGGCCCTCCTGCAGCAAGCGCTGAGTCCTCGGTATCCGGCGGAACAGTGCCCGCACCGGTGCCGGCATGCTCGGGTCGATCTTGGGGAAAACCCAGATCGGCGTCCGCTGATAGACGTCGAGATGGCCGACTTCACGTGCGATCTCGGGAATGATCTGCACAGCACTGGCCCCGGTGCCGATGATGGCGACACGCTTGCCCTTCAGATCCACGCTGTGGTCCCAGGCCGCCGAACGCAGGACGGTGCCGCGGAAGTCGTCAAGCCCCTTCAATTCTGCCGGTTTGGGCTCGGGAAATGGGCCCGCCGCGACGACGACGAATCTGGCCGTCACCTCCTGCCCATTGACCCGAAGCCGCCACAACTTCGCGTCCTCGTCCCAGGTACGCGCGCCCACGTCACTGCCGAATCTGACGAATCGCTGCACGTCGTTCTCGCGGTACAGCCGCTCGATGTAGCTGAGTACCTCCCCGCCCTTGGCGTAGAACCTGGTCCACTCGGGGTTCAGAGCATGGCGAAACTGGTAGGCCTGCGCCGGAATATCCACTCCGATACCGGGGTAGACGTTCTGACGCCAGGTACCACCGACGCCGTCCATGCGCTCGTAGATGACGAAGTCGTCGATACCTCGCCGGCGCAGCTCCAACCCGATACCGAATCCGGCCAGCCCGGCACCGATGACGGCGACATAGTGATCAGGTTGGTCACTCATGCACTGACCTCGTAGGTGAGTTCCTTGGACCAGCTCGGCTGTTCGGCAAGCCAGCGCTTGGGGTAATAGTCGGACAGCTTGACCATGGTGTTGGCCACCGCGTGATACGGGCCGTGCAGAGGGTTCTGTGCATTGGTGATCATCGCCGCACCAAGCCGCAGTACCTGGTACACCAGCAGTCGTGTGCCCTTGCCACGGCTGCCGACGTTGACGAACCGCTCCATCGCGTCATACAGGCGCTGCTCACGCAGGCCCATGCCAATCAGATTGCCCTTGATCCGGTTGATGAGCGGGATCCCGGTGCCGAGCCCCAAGAGCAGACCCATCAGCAGCGACGGGTTGAGCACGGTAGCGACATTCTCGATGACGACACGGCGCAGGTTGCCCTGACCCATCATGTCCAACACATGGAAATCGACTGCCAGATGGCGTGATTCGTCGGAATTGATATGCCGGAAGGCCTGGTGGCAGATCGGGTCGTTGACCTCCTCCAGCAGGAATTTCAGCAGCGCGCCATCCAGGGCCACTTCCAGTAACGGGATGATGGTGCCCAACACGGTCAGCGACAGCCCGTCCGAGTAGCGGTCCAGCCATTCAATGGCCAAGCGCACGTTCACATTGGGGACGGGCACTTCATCCTGCTCGAGCATGCCCCAGCGCCGCATCAATGCCAGCTCCGCATTCGCGTGCTTTTGCTCCTCGGCATGGAAGTACCGATAGATCTCCGCGAGCGTCTCGTTGGGGGCCTTCTTGGCCAACGCCGAAAAGCCTCGCGCACCGATGTTCTCGATCCAGACCAGGTCGGCCATGAAGGCCTTCAGCTTGGGCCGCTGCTCATCGGTGATCTGCTCGGCACCGGGTGCGTCCCAGTCCACATCGGCCAGGGCCCACTGTTTGTCCTTGATGGTCTGCAGCATGTCTTCCAGAACAATGGCCATCTCTCGTCCTTCCTACGCGGTCCGGGCCGTGCGTGACGGCCGATGGGTCAGCACCCCGGTGATGAATCGGGCGGCCTCGCTCAGCGCCGGGTTGGCCTCCGGAATCAACCGGGGCAACGCCTGGAAAACATGGATCTGGCCGGGCCAGACCTGCAGATCGCACTGCCCGCCGGCCTGCTCGATCATGTGTGCCAGCTGCTGCGCGTCGGCGGCCAGGAACTCGACTCCGCCAGCCTGAATAAGAATGGGCGGCAATGCGATACCGGGCGGAAAGCTCAGGCGTAAGCGTGGCGAATCCGCGGGCTCAGCGCGGGTGTATTTGTCCACCAGATGTTTGGCGGCCGCCGCGGTGATGACCGGGTCGGGCTGCACCTTTTCACGTTCGGCGGCCAGGCCGAGCGTCAGGTCCAGCAGGGGTGAGAACAATGCCATCGCGCCCGGCTGGGGTACACCCAGCCGATGATTCTCGATGAGCAGGTCCACCGCGAGATGGCCACCCGCCGAATCACCGGCGACCACAATGTCCTGGGCAGCGTGGCCACGTTCCAGTAACCAGTCATAGGCGGCCCGAACATCGTCGGCAGCGGCCGGGAAGAGATGTTCGGGTGCCAGCCGGTAGTCGACGGTGAAGGCCGGCAGCCCCGTTGCCTCCGAAAGGCGGGCGACCATCGAACGGTGAGTTTTCGCCGAGCAGATGACGTAGCCGCTGCCGTGGACGTACAGGATGACCGGACCGGGATCATCGGCGCTGAGCGCCGCGCCCGCCCGAACCCATTCTCCCCGTAGCGGATCTCTCAATCGAGCCACCTCGGTACCGCGGGGCATCGATCCGCCGATCGCCATAATGGTCGAGACGATCTGCCGCGCCAGCAGCACGCCCGGCTTACCCGTTTTGTCCAGGCGGGCCCGGGACAGCACTGGCCGCAATCCAATGGCGGTGAGCGCTGCGGTGGCTTTGGTGCGCCGTGAGGCCTCGACAACCACGGTTCCGGTCGCGTCCAGCGAGCGCAATGCCAGCGACACCCCGCCGACTACCGCGTTAATCCGTGCCTGCGTCTTGCGAGCACTGTCGCGACTCGGTTCGGTCGTCGGCGGATCGGCGATGAACAAGTTCGGGAAACCGGCCACCGTGGTCGGGATGCTGCCCGCCTGCTTCAGCTTGCGGCGCCGCGCCCCCACCACCGACACCCTCTCGGTGCTCGAGCCTGCATCCGGGTTGGACGCGAAAATCACCGCATCGCACTGGTGGTCGATGCCTTCGGCGGTGCGGATGCCCCCGCTGCTGAACCGGGCAATCGGCCAGGTAACCAGCTTGCAGTTGCGCGCCTGCAAGGCGGTAAGGAACTCATCGGTCACCACGACGTTGGGGCGACCGGTGAGCCTTAACGGCGTCAGCTGACGCCGAATCCAGGGGTCCGGCACGCGCCGGCGCAGGTTGCGCTGGGCCACCACTTCGAGCAGTCCGCGCGATTTGGGCCGTCTACCCGAGAACCAGGCCTGGCGCGTCTCGTCGCGCAGCGTGCGGTCCAGAAGTTGCCCGATCCGGCCACTCGGCCGGGGCAGTATCCAATCGGGTGAGCTCTGAAAAAGTTTGACAGTGGCAGCATTTCGCACCACTACCGGCAGAATCGACGCGGCGGCGGCACTGTTGCCCACCACCGCGACGCGCAGCCCAGCGAGCCCCGCACCGTCACCGACCTCGGCGGCATCGAGGACCTTTCCGGTATATCCGTCGAGTCCCGGGATGTCCGGACTACCGCCTACCGACCCGGTGGCCAGCACCACCGTATGTGCAGTGACGCGTTGTCCCCCTTCTAAATCCACAATCCATACGCCATCGTCGAGTTCGATGCGGGTGACCTCGCTGCCGAACGTCACATGGGGGCCCAGGCCGAACAGGGCAATGGTGTCGTCACGCCAACTCCCCGGTTCCGGCCGGGCGCGGTCAAGCACGGTGAAGCCGGTGATCCCTGCCTCCTGCAGTCCCACCGCGGTGCCCAAACCGGTGTATCCGGCGCCTACCACGACGACCGGCAGCACCGGGCCGGGCATCACCGCACCACCTTGACCGGGGACTCCTGTTCGTAGGCGGTATCCCATAACTCACGCGGATCGGTGTCCTCGGGAAGCAATCGGCCCAGTCGCGAGATGATTCCTGCGCCCCACGAATAGGGCACGGGCGCATGTCGTTTCATGGCCCAGATGAGTTTGGCATCGGGCTGCGGCACCACATAGAGCCGCCCCCGGTCGTGTGCGTTGAGGGTGGTCTTCGCGATCCATTCCGGCGACACCCCAACCCATTTGAATGCGGTGCTCGCGAGGTTGCTCAGCGGCCCGGGGATACGCGCACCATCCAGGATGTTGGTTTTGACCGCCGTGGGACACAGCACGGTCACGCGCACCCCGCTACCGGCCAGCTCGGCACGCAGCGTCTCCGACAGTGCGAGCACGGCGGCCTTGCTGACGTTATAGGGACCCATCAGTGGCGCGGCCGCGAAGCTGGCGGCCGACGATACGTTGATGATGCCGCCGAATCCCTGTTCCCGCAGCAGCGGCGTGAAGACCTGGCAGCCGTAGATCATTCCCCACATGTTGATACCGATGGTGGCGTTCCAATCGTCCATCGACACCTCACCGATGGGTTTACCGCCGGTTCCAATCCCCGCATTGTTGATCACCAGATCCGGGGCGTGCCCAAGCCAGTCGGTCGCGACATCGGCCAGCTTGACGATCTCGTCGTACGAGCTGACATCACACGCGACCGGGTGCGCGCTGACCCGTCCGAGCTGGTCGGCGGTCTCTCGCGCGCGGGCCAGGTTGATATCGGCACATACCACCCGGCCGCCGCGGGCCACGATGGCCTCTGCGAATGCTCGGCCGATCCCGCTGCCCGCGCCCGTCACCACCGCGCTGGCCCCGTAGCTGACCTTTGGACGTCGGCGCGGGTAGGCTCCCGCGTCGGGTGCCGTCATTGGCATCACCCTTCGCTTATCGCTTACGCATCATCCGCAAACGTAAACTAAGCGTCTGTCACGCCCGACCGCTTGTCAAGAGTCCGGCGAGATTAATGTCGGGTTAGTCGTACCGCGTGCAGGCTACCGCAGGGCAGTCAGGCCATCGATCGAGCTGCCGTTCTTCTCCAGCGCACTATCCAGAGTCATCTTCTCCTCGGGCACCTTCTCGATGTGCTTCTCGTACACGTCGCGATGCCCCACGAAGTCCATCAGCGGAACCGAATAACCGCACGAATCGGCCACCCGCGTGACATCAACCAAAATGATTGAACGCGCACCCTTTTCGAGCTCCTGGGTGAAGTGGCCGCGAAGTTCCGGGTACTCAGGCTCGTTGAACTGCACGACACGCGCGGTGCCATGGAGCCTGATGATGCGGCAGCGCTTGTCGAACGAGCAGAACATCAGCACGATGCGCCCGTTGTCCCGCACGTGCGCGATGGTCTCCGCACCGCTGCCGAAGTAGTCCAGGTAGCCCACCCGGTGTCGACCGAGCACCGCGAAGGTCCCGGCCATGCCCTTGGGGGAGACGTTGACATGCCCGTCCGGGCCGGAGGGTGCGGTGCCCACGAAGAACACCGGCTGCTCGGTCAGCCATCGAGCGAGCTTGTCGTCGATCTCCTCGTACACATGGCCCATGTGCTCCAGGGTGCCACTCGAGTCTGAGAATCCGCCAGCGGATTTCGCGCGTCAGATACGCGCGCGCAGGTCCTTGCGCAGGATCTTGCCCGCCGCGCTCTTGGGGATCGCGTCGATGAACTCCACCTGCCGAATCCGCTTGTGCGGAGCCACTTTCTGCTCGACGAAGGCCATAACGGCCTCATCGGTGAGGTCGGAATCGGTGCGCACCACAAAGGCTTTGGGAATCTCGCCGCTGGACGGGTCGGGAACGCCGATCACGGCGGCGTCGCCGATACCCGGGTGGGACAGCAGCAGCGCCTCCAATTCCGCGGGCGGCACCTGGTAGCCCTTGTACTTGATGAGCTCCTTGAGCCGGTCGACGATCGTCACCACTCCGTCGGCACGCACGACAGCGATATCTCCGGTGTGCAGGAATCCGTCGGGCTCGATCGTCGCCGCGGTGGCCTCCTCGTTGCCGAGGTAACCGGCCATCACATTGGGGCCCCGTACCAGCAGCTCGCCGGGGGCACTCTCGCCTTCGGCCGGTACATCGATCTCCGCACCGGTCTCGGTATCGATGAGCTTGTTCTCGGTGTTCGGGACCGGGATACCCACCGAGTTCAGCGGAATATCGGGCCGGCCCGGCGGGATGAGGTGGCTGACGGGGCTCAACTCGGTCATGCCATAACCCTGGCTGACGCGGCAATTGAGTCGTGCGGCAACGGCATTGCCCAGCTGTTCGTCCAACGGAGCGGCGCCGGAGAACACCGATCGCAAGCAGGAGACGTCGTGCTTGTCGACATCCGGATGCTTGGCCAGCACCACCGCCACCGGCGGCGCCACGAAGACGTGGTCCACGCGGTAGTTGGCGATGGAACCCAGGAAGGTATCGAGCTCGAAGCGCGGCAGGATCACCAGCTCGGCGCCCAGCTTGAGCTGCACGTTGAGCAGTACTACCAAGCCGTAGATGTGGAAGAACGGAAGTACGGCCAGCACCCGGTCGCCTTGCTCCACTCCGTACAGGTGTTTGGCCTGCGCGATGTTGGCGACCAGGTTGTAGTGGGTGAGCATGACGCCCTTGGCCTTGCCGGTGGTTCCCGAGGAATACGGCAGCACTGCCAAATGCGTTGCCGGATCGAAGGAAACCTCTGGCGGCGCCAGATCGGGCCGCACGATGTCGGCCAGCGAGCGACGCCCCTCGACGGGGTCGATGGTGATCACATTGGCAGCATCGATGCCCGCGATCTCCGCGGCCTCCAGCGCGCGCGACAGCAGCGGCGAGACCGTGAAAACGAGCTGCGCCTTGGAATCGATGAGCTGCTTGGCCAGTTCCTCGGCGGTGTACAACACGTTCACGGTGCTGGCGGTACCGCCAGCACGCAAGATGCCGTGCAGCACCACCGCGAACGTCGAGCAGTTCGGCAGGAAGACCGCTGCGACATCGCCGAGGCCGAACCCGCGGGCGGCCAGACCCGCCGCTGTGGCGTCGACCTGCGACCGCAGCTCGCCGAAGGTGGTCTGCGCACCGGAAAGCCCGTCGATCAGCGCGACACGACTGTCGTCTACGCCGGTATCTCCGAATACGTACTCGTAGACCGAGCAGTCGGGAATGGAAACGTCGGGCAGAGGGCTACGAAACGTCACGCCGGACAGTCTTGCACGCCGCGTCTAGTCCGTGCTGATGGTCCTTGTGTCTTCGGGCCTGTACTGCCCGAAGAGGGTCAATCCTCGATGAGATGCTCGAAGGCCTCAAGGTTCTTCAACGACTCGCCCCGCGAAGTGCGCCACGCCCATTCCTTCTGAATGGACGTCTTGAATCCCAGCTCCAGCAAGATGTTGAAGTCGTTGTCCACGGCTTCCAGCACCTGCCCGAGCAACCTGTCGATCTCATCCGGGGTAACCGCGGGCAGCGGCAGGCGGCCCACCAGGTAGATGTCGCCCATGTTGTCGATCGTGTACGCGACAGCGTACAAGCGGCGGTTGCGTTTGAGCAGGTAGCGGTAAACGCCCTCGGTGTTCTCGTCGGGTCGGCGACACACGAACACCTCGACGCGCACGGCATGCTCACCCGGGCTGAGCATCGTGGTGATCTTCTGCTTGCGTTCGCCCGGCAGCTCCACGATCAGCGCCGGTTTGCCGTCCGGCCCGTGGTGCTCGGTAAAGGTGACCTCCCGGTCCACCAGCGTCCGCACAATGGTGGCGTAGGCCTCCCCCGCGGTGGTCATCGCCGCAAGCCGGACAGCCGGCGCGACCGGAATCGCGCACGCGGCGCACGCGGCGTCGCGGGCCTTTGTGGTGCACGGTAATCAGCGATGGCGCGGCTGTAGCTGGCCAGCAGGGCCTCGGCGGTGCTGGACCAGGAGAAGCCCGCAGCGTGCGCAGCGGCCGCCTGGCTGAGCTCGGAACCGTTACGCGCCAACAAGTTCCCGATGGCATCCGCCCAGTCCTGGGTGCAATGGGTCGGGACCAGAAGACCGGTACGTTGATCCGCGACAGCCACCGGAAGGCCTCCCACGTCGGCCGCCACCACCGGAGTGCCACACGCTTGAGCCTCGATCGCCACGAGGCCAAATGATTCCGAATAGCTGGGCACCGCAACGATATCGGCTGCCCGATATACCTGGGCAAGCCGCTCTCGTGACTGCGGCGGTAGGAAGGTGACACGGTCCGCGATGCCGAGATCCACGGCGAGATCCTGCAATGCCGTGGGCTCGTCGAGACCGCTACCGGATGGCCCACCGACGATGAGAACTCGCACCCCTGGCAGCTGCTGGGCCGCACGTACCAGCAGGTCGGGAGCCTTGAGCGGCTGAATTCTTCCGACAAAGGCGACGATCTGTTCATCGGCTCGCAGGCCGAGCTCGGCACGCGCGGCCGACTTGTCTCCGGGCGTGAACACGTCCAAATCGACACCCGGATGCACGATATCGATGCGGCCGGGGTCTGCGGCATGTATCGAAACCAGCTGCTCGGCTTCATCTTTGGTGTTGACGATGAGCCGGTCGGCCTCATCCACCACCTGCTGCTCCCCCACCGCACGCAACGCGGGCTCCGGACGGTCTCCTTCGGCGAGCGTCCGATTCTTCACCGCGGCGAGCGTATGCGCGGTGTGAACCAGCGGAACGCCCCATCGGTCCCGGGCCAGCCAGCCCGCCTGACCGGAAAGCCAGTAGTGCGAGTGAACCAGGTTGTAGTAGCCCTGCTCGTGGACCGCCTCGGCGCGCAACACCCCGGCGGTGAATGCGCACAGCTGGGTGGGCAGGTCGTACTTGTCCAGGCCCTCGAACGGCCCGGCGACGATATTGCGCACGGTCACCCCATCGGCGACGGATACCACCGGCTCATCGGAGGACGCGGTGGCACGGGTGAAGATGTCGACGGCGACACCCCGGCGAGCCAGCTGAAGGGCCGTTTGCAGCACGTAGACGTTCATGCCGCCGGCATCGCCGGTGCCCGGCTGAGCCAGTGGCGAGGTGTGTACGGATAGGACGGCGATGCGGCGCGGCTTCAGCGCCGAAACCGCCCGGCGCGCGAACTCATCGCCACTAAGCACACTGCCATCTTGTCACTAGCGCACAAGCTATCGGTGTGCAGCACTCCTACCAGCGGCTTGAGCCTCAGCGTGCGGCGATCTTCTGCCGGTATCCCTCTTCGAGGATCTTGCGCAACTTCTCATCCGAATGCGTGATGGCCAGCGAGATGAACGGCGAGATGACCTTGCCCAGCGCCCGCCCGGCGAGCCCGCCCGGCAGCCGGTAGTCGATGTTGATCTCCAGCTCGGTTTCGTCATCGGATATCGGCCGGAACCGGCATTCGATCTGGTTGTCGATCCCGGAACGCGACTCGGTGGTGAACAGGGTGTCGGGGTCCCACCCCGTCACCTCGATCGTCGACCGGAGCGTGGCGCCGAGGTTGATGGCGATGTCGTATTTCGCTCCGAGCCCCCGCGGCACGTCGTTCACAAAACGAACGTGCTCGATCCCGAACATCCAGTCCGCCAGGTGGTGCGCATCACTGATGTAGTCGAAGGCATACGCCATCGGCACCTTCGCAGAGGACACGTGGTGGATATGCGTCATGCGCACATGCCTATCACTTTTTGGCCCCGAGTCGTAGATTCGCGGCCAAATCGCCAGCAATCACATCGCCTCGGTGAGGCTATGGCGGAAAACCGCGGGAATTCCCGCCATAGCGTCACTCTCGGCGCATGACGAGCCTAGGCCAGTGCGGAGGTCTCCGAGCGCCGGGCCGACGCCCGTCGCATGGCGCCCAGCGGATCGGCGAACAATCCCCCCAGGGACACCACACCGGCACCCGCTTCCTGAACCCGGTTACCGAACGCCGTCACCCGAATATCGCGCTTGGACAACGTCGATCGATCCAGGAACGCCGTCTCGACGTCGTTCATCACCTCGGGGTATTCGGTGAAGGCCTGCCCACCGACGATCACCTCGTCTGGGTTCAGGATGTCTCGCAGTAGCGCCACCGACTGCCCCAGCACCCGGCCACGCTCGGAAAGCAGTTGCTGCGCAGAGTCATTGCCGCCACGCGCGGCTTTGTATACCGCGCTCACCGACACGCCGTCACCTGCCGGCACAATACGTAGCCTGCGTGCGGCCGCCAGCACTGCCTCGTCACTCACGGTGGTCTCCAACTTGCCGGTGCCACCGAGCAATTCGGAATCAACCGGCAGCGCCGCGATAGTGCCCGGACCGCTGGACGGACTGTGCACCCGGCCGTCGATGGCCAGCGCGAAACCAACTGTCTCACGGGCATATACGTACAGACTCGTCAGGGAACGGGCCGCGAAACGCCGCAGCCCCAGCAGCAGCTCTGCGCCGGCCATCGCATCCACATGCGAGGCCACCGAGACCGGCAGCCCCAGCGTGTCGGCGAAGACCCGGCCAACGGGAGCCTCGGTCCAGCCCAGACGCGGGTGATCAACCGTCCCGGCCGGTCCATCGACCACACCACCGGTGGCCACCCCGATCCACAGCGGGCGGCGCCGGTGCCAGCGGGCCAAGTACCGCTGCGCACTGCCGGCCAGCGAAGCCAGCGCGGCGCCCTGCGGGCCGTTTGGCGTGGGGGTTTCCACCACATCCAGGGTCCGGCCGAACAGGTCGGTGGCCACGATGCTGGTGGCGCGGGCACCGATGTGAATGCCGAGGGTCAAGAAGGGTTCATGGTTGAGCTCCACCGGCACCCGGGGACGGCCGATGGCGCCGGAGACCGCCAGATCGGCACGTTCACGCAGCAGCCCGGCGTCGAGCAGCGCCGTCACCTGCCGGTTGACGGTAGCAATGGAAAGGCCTGTGACCTGGGCAATCGCGTCGCGAGCCACGGGTCCGCGCACACGTGCGGCACGGAACACAGAGGACGCGGCGCTATCGCCGATGTACAGGGCGGGCGGGTGAATCTGGTGGCGGGAAACTGGTCGGCGAACCGGAGAAGTCATGAGAAGGGTCCTTTGGCGGGGGCCGGGTTCAGACGAAGACTGAAACGCGGGCTACTGATGGCTAATGGTGTTGTGAACTGGGGCGATACCGCACCCGGGACGTCAAGAAAGACGTGCAGAAACTAGGCGCAGCGACAGACGCAGCGACAACACAGCTCGCGAGCCAGCGGCAGCCGAGAACCAATACCCGCGATCACGAAAGTGACCCGGGGTTCGGCGGCGCGCTTGATGGACACAGGCGCAATTTAGCATCCCTACGAGGCAATGTCCTACTAGCGGCCCATTGCCGCTCCCTGACTACAGTGGCGTCCATGACCAATCCCACGTTCGACGGCCGGGTCGCGGTCGTTACCGGCGCCAGCTCCGGAATCGGTGCAGCATCCGCGAAATCACTTGCAGCCCTTGGGTTTCATGTTGTGGTTGCGGCGCGGCGCGAGGACCGCATCAGCGCACTGGCCGGGGAAATCGGGGGCACCGCGGTTGTGCTCGATGTCACCGACGCCGATTCGGTTGCCGCCCTTGCGCAGAGCCTGGATCGAGTGGATGTCCTGGTCAACAACGCCGGGGGTGCGTGGGGCCTGGAGCCGGTACTGGAAGCGGATCTGGAGCACTGGCGCTGGATGTGGGAGACCAATGTGGTGGGCACCCTCCAGGTGACTCGCGCCCTGCTGCCCAAACTGATCGCTTCCGGCGACGGACTTATCGTCACCGTCACCTCCATCGCCGCGCTGGACGTGTACGACGGCGGCAGCGGATACACCTCGGCCAAGCACGCGCAGGCCGCGCTGCACCGCACACTGCGCGGTGAGCTACTGGGAAAGCCGGTGCGGCTCACCGAGGTCGCTCCGGGTGCGGTGGAAACCGAATTCTCGGTGGTGCGTTTCGACGGCGACCAGGACCGGGCCGATGCCGTCTACCGGGGCATCACTCCGCTGATTGCCGAGGACGTCGCCGAGATCATCGCGTTTGTGGCGTCGCGGCCATCGCACGTCAACCTGGACCAGATCGTCGTCAAACCGCGGGATCAGGCCTCCTCTACCCGCAGGGCGACACGCGACTGAACACGCAGAGCGCCAATCCTCTTCTTCGACAAACAGATCCGAGCGACTAGCGGGGCGTGGTCGTCGGCGTACCGGACAATGACGGCGCTCCGGACGGGGTCAACGGGGCTGATGTGGGCGTCCCGGAGAGTGTCGGCGCACCCGACGGCGTGAGCGGAACGGTGGTCGGGATGGACGAGGTAGACGGCGTGGTCGTGATCGTCCGTTCCTTGGGGTTCGGGGGCAGCGCCGACATCGATTGCCAGGTCGGCCAGTCCACCACCCAGTCCCACAGATCGCCGTCCGCGTACGACAGCTCGATCGAAGTACCGGTCACCTCAACGGGATCGCCATAGATGGCGGTGCGGAAGTACGACTCGGCATCCCCCAGCGACAAGTTGATACAACCGTTCGTGACATTGGTGCTGCCCTGCTGGCCAACGGTGTTGGGGTTGGCGTGGATGAACTCGCCATTGTTGGAGATCCGGACCGCGAAACGCTCGTGAACGTTGGTGTACCCGGCCGCCGGGTTGGACATCCAGAAATCCTCGTACTTCTCGGTGACCACGTGAATCCCGCTGCGGGTGACGTTGCGCGGCAGGTCCGCCTCGCCATAGCTGCACGGCAGGTCCAAGATGGTGCCCGCGTCGGTGGTCACCCGAATGCGGTGACTCGGCGCATCGGCGTAGACAATCTGGCGGCGCCCCACACTGAAGTCCAGGGACATGTCCTCATTGCCAAATGCCCCGTCCCCCAGGGGAATTCCATAGAGATTGGCCTTAACTGCCACCTTGGTGCCGGCCTTGAAGTACTCACGTGATCGCCAATGCACCCGGGAGCCCTGCTGCTCATCGGGCAGCCAGGCCCAACCACCTTCGGTGGGCGGATCGCACGTGATGCTCAGCGACTTCTCCGCCGCGGCCTTGTCGGCGATATGTGCGTCGAACTGGATGATCACCGGAGCCGCGATCCCCACCGTCTGCCCATCCGCGAGCTGGAACTGACCGTTGACCTTCGCCGTCGGCACCAGAGTGGTGAACGAGCCGGACACGGCGACGGCCTTACCGTCCAGGCCTACCGCCGAACCCTTCCAGGAGTACGTGACGTCGAACCCCAGGGGTTCGGTGGTGCGGAACCTCGTCTGGTCGCGGCTGAGGGCTCCGGCGACGACCTTGCCGTCGGCGTTGACCAACTTCACGTCCTGAAACCACCCGTTGGCCACGGTCACGCTGACCGGCGCAGTCGGGTTGACGTCCTTGGCCTTGTCATCCGGCAAGAAGGTCAGGACCGCCCCCGGTGACGGGGCATCTTGCGGCGCATTCGGGCCGACGGTCGTGCAGGCCGCAGCAACAGCGGGCACCGTGAGACCCAACATCGTGAGCGCGCGCCGCCGCGTCAGCGCATCACGGATATCCGGCCTGGGGTACTTCACGACACCCCACGATACGGGCCGCTGCGGACAGCTTCGCCCAGCCCGACCAGGATCACACGTTGGATCGGGCGGGACATGCGGTTTTGGCCCGCGCCGCGGCTAGTAGACCGGGATATCGAAGATCGCCGCGGGCGCGCCGTACTGCGCACTCCACCCGGCCCAGGCGACATCGCTCGGGCCGACCCGCTTGTCGACGAGCGTCCAGCCCTGCTCGTCCTGATGCAGCAGCGCTACGTATTTCTTGGACTTACCGCCGTTGGCCGCCGCTTCGGCAAAGGGGGTGCCGGTGTAGTCGATGGGGTTGCCGTCGGGTTCCTGCATGGCAGACCACAGAAAGGCCCAGCCGTCGGCAGCCTTGAGGCTGCGCACGTCGAGGCGTACCGGCTTGCCGAGCTGAGCCGTCACGTCCGCGAGCGCCGGCGCCAGGATCGTGGTTGCTTCCGGGGATGCCGGGTCCACCGCGGTGGCGCCGGGGTCGGCCGCCGCCAGAGGAGCCACCAACAGACCGGCCCACACCAACAGCACCAGGAATCCGCTTCGCATGGCCGCTCCTTCGTTCCGGGACATTCGAACGGTAAACGACCGACACACGCATTCGCCGAAGGCGAGCCCTGTGGCGGATTCCGGCCGAGTCAGAACTAGGGCGTGTCTGACAAATGTTTCGGGTGTTTCGGCTGAGACTTAGGCCATGTCACGGTTCCAGCTGCTCACCGATGCTCAATGGTCGTTGATTGAA